>JAEZHT010000084.1 GCA_023436805.1 Bacillota bacterium | reverse complement strand
AAACCAGATAAACCTTGGAGTGGGTCATTCATGAAATCATAGCTTGCCCAAAAATAGTAATCAAATGTTTTACCATCGAGTAGGCCTAAACTGCTTGCTACGCCTGCTTCTGCAGTGAATACCCATGCCCACCATGGGTCAGCATCAGAGTAATCGACGGAATAAATGAAGATGACTGCGTCAATTTCCCCATCATTATTAGAATCGTATTGACTATAATCGATTTGACTGTTTAATCCATTTAATGCTTCAACTATGGCGTATTGGTCGCCTTCATCGTTGAACCCTTGATAATAAGATTTATTATTGAGGGTGGTATATTTTGGTGCGATATCAAACGTAATGTCTAATGAGCCCCATGAAGAGGTGTAATAGTATGAAGCCACCGACTGCCAACCGGTAGCGGCTGCGGTACCATTGAATACCAAATCCAATTTCGAAGCATAATCGATTGGGAATGGGTTATCTTTGATTTCAACAGGGATGACTAAGACATCAAACTTACCAGTCGAAGGTAATCCAGATTTACCGAAAGTGGTTACTTCATATTGGTTGATGGTTTGACGGGTGGAAAGTGTCGTTAAATTGGCAGGTTCAACCACAGGGTCAAACTTCCAAACACGTACTTCAATCGTTGTTCCATTAGTAACGATGTATACAGCATAAGCCAGATCATTATTGATTTGTAGTGAGTAGACATTTTGACCACGATTGGAACTCAAAACAGAATCTAGTAAATAGCCTTTTAACAATAAACTTTGAACGTAGTTATTGACTCTGGTTTGATGATCCGCATAAGCGAAATCGCCAGTGACTTTATATTCAGAGTTGTTGATTTTGGATAAAACAAAATTGGTAATGCCTTCTAGTTCTGGGAGTAATGTTGCTAATGAGGATTCATTGAGGTTTCCACCTAAGACTTGAATCATGTCTGACCAAGATTCAATCGCTGGTGTGGTAGAACCTGTCAATAATTGAACATTAGAAATCTTCACTTGTCCACCATTGCTGGTATCGCCATTACCGACGAATAACAATCTAAACTTAGATGAATTTAAGTTCTCAATCGTAATGGTCTTCATATCTGAAGAAAGTTGGCTATAGAAATTACCGCCCGCGAGGTCTACCCAAGCTGAACCATTCCAAATTTGAACTTTAGCACCTTGTAATCTAGGCGAGAAACCATCTCTGGCCTCAATTTCGAATGTAATAGATTGAATCAATTGGCCTAATGTATCGATTTCAAGATATGTGGTTGGGGTTGCATTTCCACTGACAGAGGCTGCAAAAATGAAGCCTGTGGATAATCCGCCTGGTGGGGTTGCAGTGATGTTGGCTAAATGACTCACTTTAACAATGACTTTACCGTCACTGCCAGGGAAAGTAATGGTTTGATCTAGTGTATCTTTATAACTGCCTGCAATACTTGAAGTGGTATCTTGAACATTAAATGTATAGTATACGCCTTCTACTGGGTCTACTGGACCACTGCCAGCTTCTCCATAAATACCAATACCATAAACCATTTCTCCAGGATAGGTTTCATCATCCGCGTAAACATATAAGAAATAATCGCCAATCACCCATGATTCTTCAACATCGTCATAAGGTAATAAAGCATCTAATAAATCCATATAAGCTAAAGCGTCCGCTTCAACCCAGTCAAAAATATCGATGTACACTTCTTTGTAGGTGCCTTCTGAATAATCGATGAGTTCGACATCATCGGTTTGGAAACCAGGCATTAAAGCGTAAATATCATACCCAAACAATGCGTTCAGTGCAGTTGGGTCATAATCGGATTTATCGCCACTGCCACCTTGTTCGACATCGCCATATAAAACAATGCCATAGACGACTAAACCAGGGTAAGTATCTGGGTCTTCATATAAATAAATATAGTAATCACCCACCACCCATGATTCTTCTGTATCATCATAAGTGAGGTTTTGATCTAACAATGCCATATATGCATCGGCATCTGCTGAACTCCAATCAAAGAAATCGATATAGACTTCAAACCATGTTGGGTCACTCGCATCAATCAATAAGTAATCTGAGCTCACCACACCAGGTAATAAAGCATAAATATCCATACCAAAAATGGTATTGAGTGCAGTCGGTGTAAAAGCAACCCCTGCATATTTCGATGTCATGGTATAGGTTGCAACATAGGTTTGATCCCCTGTGACGACGGATACTGCTGGTGTCCAACCGGCAAAGGTGAATGTGTGTGTGTCGGTTTCTGCTTTGGTCGGTGTCCCAACGTATGCTGGCATCGAACCTTGAGCAACCGCTTCGGTCTTTAATACAGACCCATCTTCATTTTGCCAAGTGATGGTGTAAGTAATGCTGGTATCCAATGACCATTTCGCGTAAAGTACGACATTGGCTTTAGAACCGGCCGGGATACTGGTCACCACTTGAGTTAAAGCGGCATCTGTATGCCATCCAGCAAAAACATAACCACTTCTGGTTGGGTTTTGTAGATTCACAGTATCTAAAATCGTGAAACTACTTGGGTTACCACTTGCATTCACGCCTTCATTCAAGTGATAAGTGATGCTATATTGATTGATGTCCCATTTCGCGTAAAGCGTGATGGATTTTTCAATGTTTTCAGTCAATGCGGAGGACGCATCGAGTGAAGCATTGGTGAACCATCCAGCAAAGGTATACCCTTCTCTGGTGGTTGTGAATTGACTCAATCGAGTGATGTCATAAGATTCACTGAATTCGATCGGGTCAATCGTGGTCCCTTGATTGGTTTCGAATGTGATCTTTTGAAGGCTACTTTGATCACAAGCCACCAATCCGAAAGAGACCAACAATAATGCCAAAACGGCCATTATTTTCTTCATAATAAAAACCTCTTTCTAGTACATTTCTTATACTGATGTAAACACTATGATATCACTAATTATTTATAATTAAAAGCATTTTATCGTAAAAAAATAATAAATCCCAAATCCAATCAAAAAACACCCCTAAAGGTGTCATTTTGATTCATTCATGAATTTGATTTCTTTCTCAATCATTTCTGATGATGTTCATATTGATGACATAATCTTAAGAGTGTTTCATCATCGTCTTTCTTACCGACAAAAACCATCGCTTTAGGTTTCCCCGAATAAATGCCTTCAGGCATACAAACCGAAGGGTTACCATAAATGGGTGCGTAAGATAGCCAAAATGGGGCAGCGATCGCGATTAAATCTTGTTCAACCATGGTGCGTTCTAGATAAGCTGATTTATCCAGTAAATTGGCTCTTTTTTCTACATAGAAGGCACTTTCTAAATCCCCGTCGGTTTCATTGGATTGAATCAATAAACTTTGACCGTATTTCAAACAACGGTCGGCATGCTTCTGATTGAATTCGATGATATCTGAAAGTGTTTGGTGTGGGGTATGTCCTTTAACAAGTTCAAGAAAACGGTTCATGTTCGCTTTGAATTCGATTTTAAGGGTAGGGTTGTTATCCATATTCGGGTATTCAGTACTAAGTTCAACCACGGTATGACCCATCGATGTTAATCGCGCTTTGGCTTGTTCATAGACTTTTTTCGAATCCTCATCATAAGGGTAATTGGATAAGGACAACAAACCAACTTTGGACGGTTTTAATGCAACATCAAGTGCTTGTGATACAGGTCTATGGGTGTGCTTTAATGTATCTGGATCTTTTTTATCAGGAAACGATAAGACATCCATCAATAAAGCACAATCATACACGGTATTGCCCATCGGTCCTGCCGTATCTTGGGTATGTGAAATCGGGATGATACCATATTTGGATACACGTCCAAAGGTGGGTTTAAATGAAACGATTTGACATTGATACGCAGGTGCCATCAATGACCCATTCGTTTCTGAACCAATACTGATGGGAATGATGCCTAATTTAACCGAAACAGCACTACCGGTAGATGACCCATAAGGATCGATGGATTCATCGAATGGGTGTTTGACTTGGCCGTGCATAGAACCATACCCTGAAGGCATATCCTCATCGCTCATAAAGTAAGCAAATTCGGATAGATTCGCTTTGAAAAGAGGAATGATACCTGCCGCTAAGAGTTGATTGACGATGCTCGCATTAAAAGGCGGGATAAAATCATGAAAAGCATATGAATTACACGTAGTTGGTGTCCCATCATTGAATAAGATGTTGTCTTTAATCGCGATGGGTATCCCATGTAAAGCACTGCGTAAATGACCGTTTTTTCGCTCTTCATCGAGTTTTTCTGCCCATTTTAAAGCATCCGGCCAAATAGAACCAATCGCGTTTTTATTTATATTTTCATCATGACTTTGGATGGCCAGTTGAATCAGTTCAACACTCGTGGTTTCGTGGTTATTCAATTTGGAAATAAAGGTTTTTAAGTCCATAGGGATACCTCTTTTATAGTTTGATGATCTTTGTGTTAGAGTAATGGGTTAAGTAAGGGTTTAGCCTTGGAACGATGTCATCAAACATCGCTCTAATGTCTGATTTGGATAAGTGTGATAGGGATACATCGTGTTCCAATGCTTCTAAAGCATAGGCTAAGTCTTTATGGTCAAAGGCTTTGAGTAATCTTTGGTGATTTTCAATATGCTTCATTGTGATTTCCGCTGGTATTTCAGGCATCATGCCAGTAAATACAGGTTTAACATCATCTCTTCTAAATACAGCGTTGGTTTCAACCACATGACCCAGTGGTAAATTAGGGATTTGACCATAGTTTGGCATATTGATATTCGTGATCAGTTCCGATAAACCCAAAATAGCTTTAAGTTGAATGATCCCTTCTTCACCTGATGGTGAGATATGGACAGATTCCAAACCTTGAGCAATCCTTAGAGCGGAATCATTCCCCCGTTGTTTGATTTCTTTTCTTAAGCTGACTGGGGTTAAAAAGAACCGCCAAGATTCAATCATCGCTTTGTTTTTCATATACCAATCGTGGGGTAAGAATTCGACCAAATGCCTGTCTCCTGCAGCAGCGATGACACCAAATCGTTTGAATAAATCCAGTTTAATTCTTTCAGCACTGCCAAAAGGACCTACATGGACCCATTGATCACCGGATAAACCAACGTCGTAGTATTTATCAACAAAATCTTGATAGATTGGCATGATATCGATATCTTTATAAGATGCATAATTGATCCAGGTAAAATGGTTAATCCCTTGAGGATTGATTTGAATCTCATGTCTGTGTGCTTCGATGCCTGTGGCTTCTTTCAACGCCCTCGCAAGTATTTGCTGGACATGGAATACTTCATGACAATTTCCAAATGCTTTGATTTTAGGAAACACATGATAGAGCATTTGAACACACATTGTCATCGGATTCGTGAAATTGATGACCCAAGCATTGGGACAAATGCGTTCGATCGCTTTTGCGAAAGTTTCATACATTGGCATCATGATCAATGAACGAAAAACCCCAGAAGGTCCCGTGGTGTCACCAACGGTTTGATAAACACCCCAGTGTTCAGGACGATGGACATAAGTTTCCATTTCATCAAACGTGCCAGGTAATATCGATATGAAAACAAAATCAGCCCCGACCAAGGCTTCATCTAAGGTTTTCGATACAGAAAATGTCCACTGCCCAACCGCATCCGGTTGTTTCATCATGAGGTTACCAATGGTTGCGTTATTTACCGCGGCTTGATAATCGATGTCATATAAAATGACTTCACCACCAAGGTCTGATTCAACAGCCAAATCACTCATTAAACCCCTAGCCCATAAGCGAGACCCACCACCAATATAAGCAATTCTAATCTTTTTCATCTAAATCACCTAATTTCATCTGTTTATTTACTCAAATTGTACCATAGAGTCGAGTCATTCAAAGAAAAAACAACAAATTCTATGTAAAGAAGAATAAGTGGTTATGATTTATTTAAGTAATCGTCTAATATCATTTTATTAAAAGTAATGTGATACTTTCAACGTGAGTTGAAAAAACCATTTTGCTTGCAAAATCGACCTTGTGTGCATTAAAGAAACATCAAAATCAGTAAAAATATGTTTACCTTTACAAGGTTAGATAGGGGGCTAAAATACCAAAGTAACATTTTTCTGATTCAATTAATGTAATTACTCACTTATATCTTCATTCATTTTCCAAGTTCCATCTTGACTGAGATTCATCATTTTCAAATAATACTCATTTGGTTTCGAAATGTTATAGTTATCCACTTTACTGATATCATACTCTGAGATTGCAGCCAGATTATATAAACCGACTATGTAATCAAGTTGCTTACTATCATTTATTTTACTGCTGTATATTTTATGAACTAGTATTGGTTTCCTTAGCAGATCATAGACAGAATAATTTTGATCTAATCTTGCGATAACACCGTATAAAAAGTCACACATCATATACGTGCCATTCAGAAATACTTCTACAACTTGATGTCCATGATATACTTTAAGCTGGTTAACTAATATGGCGATTCTACTTGGCATACCTAAGCATTGTAAAAGGGCTGCACCTACTCTAGAAATATCTGTGCACCAATCACTACCTCTTTTAATGATTTCTAACTCGGTTCCTCCGAAAATCATTTCTTCAAATGGTGTATTGAATCTTTCAACTATTTCATTTACAAATTTAATTGTTCTATTAATAGATTCAAGATGATTATCACCTTTTAATTTGTGAGCAATTTCATATAATTCATGGTTGCTGATATCTTGTGAAACAGCATTTGGGGCTTTATATAGCAATGATTTTGATTCTTCATCTAAAAAAATCATGTTCTTCAATATTACATGATCAACTGATCCTTTATGATGCAAATCATTTTTAAACATATGTTCATATGCCTTTCCAAATACGCCATAACCAATTTTCGTCTTTGAATTGTTCATGACTTTTATTCCTTAATAAGATTGAGCAACTGAACATTTTTATAGATAACTTCTTTACCTAATTGTTCAGAAACAATGAAACCTTCTTTTTCTAGTAGTTTTAAATATTTCGTAGCGGTTGCTCTAGATATATCCAGATTTTCTCTAAAGAACTCATTCTTGGTATACATGTATGAAAACAAATGTTCAACGATTTCATATCGATAAATATCTGGTAATCTGTTTTTCATCATGTCTTTTGTTAGCTCTATCGATTGATTGATTCTTAATATGAGGTTAATCGTATTTTTGGAAGTTTCCGAAACACCTTTTAGAATATACATAACAAAATCCTTTATATTTACTATGTCCTCATTACACTTCTTTAATAGAGTATAATATTGTGCCTTGTTCTCCATGATGTATTTACTTAAGTATAGGATAGGTTCAGTTATCTTTTCCTTTAGCACTAAATATAGAATATTTAAGATTCTCCCTGTTCGACCATTACCATCATAAAATGGGTGAATACTTTCAAATTGGAAGTGGATTAAAGCCATTTGAATCAGTGGATCATAATCATCATTTTGATTAATAAATAATTCAAGATTATGCATGAGATCACGAATTTCTAATTCATTTTGTGGCGGCGTATGTACAACTTCATTGGTTTTATCGTTTATGATGACTGTTCCGGGCAGTTTTCTTATGCCACCTTTATTCGGTTCGATGACATTTTGAATTTCTACTAGCATATTTGTGCTGATAAATCCCTTTTGTCTCATGACTAACAATCCGTGATCCATTGCGTGTTTGTAATTGATAACTTCTTTTGGTTTTCCTCCAATAGGTGTTTTTGAAACAATCTCCTTGAATATTTCATCATAGGTCGTCATAATATTTTCTATAGCTGATGAATCTTTTGACTCACTTAGATTGATTAAACTCAAAACGATTCCAGGATTTGGAAGTATTTTTAGTATCCCTTTTAACTCGCCTATATGATGATTTGCAGTATTTAATTCTTTCAATATGTCTACTTCATTTAAATCTATATGAAAAGGAAGTTTATTCACAATATCACCTCGTGACTAAAAATTTATAATATTTATCCTCGTAATCATATTATCACAGGAAAATAGTCACGTCAAGGCTTCGAGGATATTTTTTTATATATCTTAGTCACGAACTCGTTACACACCCGATAAATTAGCAAAAATGTTTACCCTAGTTATAGTGATATAATTTTTTAGAGATTTGATGTTTACACACACAAGAAAATATATGCTTATAGCATTGTTTGATGTTTCCACATTGATTTCGATATGTTTCTACATTGTGAAAAAAGTAAAAAAGAAGCATTTAACCCAGTTTTTAAGGGTTAGATGCTTCTTGTTCTTTTGTATGAATGGCTTTGTTAAGCTGTTTTTAAAGAAAGCAATGTGATAGACTCAACATGGGCAGTGAATGGAAACATATCGAGTGGTTCAATACTCTTGATTTCATAATTTTGTGTCAACACGTCTAAGTCTTTCGCAAGCGTCGATGGGTTACACGAAATATAAATGATCTTCTTTGGTTTCTTCTTCAATAAGAACTCTGTGACTTTTTCACCTAACCCCGTTCTTGGTGGGTCAAACACGATGACATCGACTGGGATGTTCTTATGTCGATTTAAGACTTCGATGACATCACCTTTTAACAAATCAATGTTTTTGTTGACGTTTTGAATGATGGTATCTTTCGCACTTTGAATCGATGCTTGTACGGATTCAATCGCGTACACGTTTTTGACATAAGGTGCGACATATTGTGCAATTGGGGCGATACCACTAAAAGCGTCAATCACGATGTCTGTCTTTTTAAAATTACCCAACTCTATGACTTTTTTGTATAATACATCGGCTTGTTTCGTATTGAGTTGGAAGAACGCATCTGGTTTTAATGAGAATGTAACCCCATTGAGCACTTCATTGATGGCTTCTTTACCCGCGACTAAGTGGGTATTTTTGGTGAAAAATTCTCTGGATTTCAAGTCATCATTGATGACGGAATATACCGATACGATTTCTTTGAATTTTTCAACCATATACTTACCAAGTTCAACCACTTGTGGGTCTTCTTTGTATAAGATAAACGTGACTTGCATCTCCGATGTAGCGTCTGCTCTTCGGATGATGATGAAGCGAACCGTACCGGTTTTAGAGGTATTGTTGTAAGCCAACATTTTACGCTTTTCCATTTGGTTTAAAATCAAGGTATAAAACTTATTGATGTCCTGTTCTTGAACTGGACAATCTTTGATTTCTACCAAATGATTGGAGTTGGGTTTATACATCCCAATCACATTCTTACCATACTTGTATTGTAAAGGTAAGCTGGCTTTATTGCGATAATGCGTGTTCGGAGTTGAACCAATCGTTTCTTTAATTAAATCTAAGGATACTGGGGTTTTGACATAACGACGGATCGCTTGAATGATCAATTCACGTTTGAGTTTGAGTGTTTCATCATAAGCGAGGTGTTGTAACTGACAACCGCCACATTCATGATACACTGGGCAAAATGGTTCAACCCTAGACGGACTTTTCTTCACAATTTGAACTAAATTGGCTTTATAGTAAGTGTCAAAATCAGCGGTGATTTCAACCTCAACTTCTTCTTTTGGTAACGCAAAGTCAACGAAAATGGCCTTTCGATTGTGATACCCGATGCCTTCGCCGTTGATGCCTAATCTTTGTACTTCAATGGTCAATCTTTGACCGATGGGGAGTTTGTTTTCCATAAATATCACCTACCTTATGATTATACCATGTAAAAGTGAAAAAAATGCCTGTTAATAGGCATCTTTAGCGATTTGTTTCAATGAATCTGATGGTGTCAGCGAGTGTTAAGTCGAATGGTTTTAACTCAGATAACAACGCTTTTTTCATTTTTTGATTACTATACTTGTGATTTTCTGTCAAAACATCGATCATTTTGGCTGAATATCGTTTTGAAAAACGAATATAGAAGCGTACCACCCACAAAGGGATGTGTAGGATAAATTTCTTTTGTCTTTTGAATTTACGAATACGTTTATACAAATCGGTTATCGATAAATTGAAGCCAGATAAAATGAATTCATCGTTATAAGGTAAAAACCCGCTTTGGATGATGGCTTTGGATACATCCTCAACATCGATGAAATTATAACCACCTGACAGTGAGAATAAAAAACGTTTTTTCAATACATGTTTAATCTCTTTGGTGATGGGGCCCATTTTGAAATCATTCGCACCAATGACAGCGGTCGGGTAAAGAATCGCCCCCGATAAACCACTTTTAATTTGTTTACGCACATACAAAGTCGCTTCTTTTTTAGTGTATGCATAGTGATCGCTCGCATCGATTGTTTTAAAGGTAACCGGTTCTTCTATTAAACCAGATGCTTCTTTATCGATGATATCAGCGGTTGAGATATAGATGAGTCTCGCACCGCGTTCTTTACAAACATCGGCGATGACTTGGGCAGTGGTCAAATTGGATTCTACAGACGACTCATAATCGCTGTTGGATAAGTCAACGTATCCAACGGCGTGAATGACGATGTCACCAATGTGGATTTCACGTCTCAAAAACGCTGGGTCTGTTAAGTTCCCGAGCGTAACTACCACCGCTTGTTTTCTAAAATGATCGAGTGGATTTCTCGCAAGCACCTTAACTTCATAGCCTTGTTGAAGTAACGTACGACACACCTGATTGCCGATGTGTCCGCTCGCGCCAGTGACGATAAACATAGTAACACGTCCCATCTACTTATTATTATAACAAAATAAGCATGTGTTTAGGTGCACATGCTTATGTTTCGATTATTTTTTAAGGGTTACTTCGATGTGGTTGACTTGATTGGCTTTGAGCAAACCTGCTTCAATCCATACACCAGCGTGACGATAACGGTTGTGCATCGGTGTTGAATGGACGGTTTGGTGATTGATTTTCACTTGTTCAGCATCGCCAAAATGATAGCTCACTTCAAGCGGGTAAGGTCCCATATGGTAATGGAGTTGTAACCCATCAAGTTCACTTGGTAGGGCAGGGTCAATCCATAAACCTTGGTGGTATTGTTTAAACCCCAATACGTTTGAAACCATTTGGTTCAAATAAATGCCTGGTCCGGATGAATACATTCGCCAACCAGCTTTCACTGGAATTAAGCCCTTGCGCACTTTTTCAAAATCTCTTTTCGCTTCATAACGGTCTTTGAAAGCAGCGTCACTGCTTGAAAAGTAGACGTTCGATTGACGATAGGATGCGTTTGGAACCGATTTTTGAATATCAATCGGATTGATCGTGTATAAGGCTTCAAATGCGAGGTTTGGTTCACCTAACTTCGCCATCGCTTCGATGAAACGGATGTGAGCGTGACAATATTGAATGCCGATTTCACGACCGAAGTTCGCTGCAGTTTCAGCACGACTGAAATAGGTTTTTAATCCGCCGCGATAGGTGACTGCAGTATCCATCAAACGTACCCCATCCGGGTGTTTCAATTCTTTAACAATCAAATCTTTGTAGGCTATGGCTTTGGATTTTTCGATCATTTCAGAAATGATTGGACGTTTGAGTGCGAGTAAACGGTATTTTAAGCCCGTTTGTTGGTCACTTGGGTGGAGTAGATAATCGATCGAGCCATTGTCATTGAATACAATGAACCCAGCAGGCACACCAGCTTTGACCATATACGTTTCATAATCCTTTTGCATATCGTCTTTCATCTGGTTTAGACGTCTTGATACCGGTAAATCCGATAATTCAATGGCGAGTGTATTTAAGGCGTCATATAATAACGCAATTGTCCAACCAGACACCATTTTTGATGTTAAATCATGGTTTGCTGGTTGTAAGGTGTCATCCCAGTCTCCCCCGCCATAGCGTGGCAAGTGGGTATTTGGGATGTATGAGGTTTCTATACAATCGAGTGTGCTTACAATATGATCTAAAAGCGTCTTTTCAGGCCAAACAAAAGTATTGTCTTTTTTAGACATGTAAGGTACCAATTCATTGAGAATCGATAAATCGCGGGTTGCTTTTAAGTATATCCCTAAGGTTCTAAGTGGCCAAATGATGATATCGCCATGGGATTCATGGGCTTGGATGCGGTAATAATCATCAAACATGAACCATTGTGGGAAATCCCCACCTTCCACGAATTGACGTCTAAAGACTTTTAAGAGGATTTCTCTGACAATGTCATAGCGTGAAGCGGCCATGAAGAGTTCGGCTGGCCCTTGACAAATGTCTCTGGTACCCCAAGCAGCCCCATTCGATTGTTCTAAGCCGTGTGGTGAACTGTAATGAACTAAGCCGTTATGGGTAAACCAAAAGGCCGATTCATTTAAGACATTGAGTTTGGATTGGAACTTTGGATGTTTGAGCTCTATGCCAGTCAAGCTTTCAATAAAGGAATTGAATTTTTGTTGTGATAAGACTGGATCAATATCCACCGCTTTAAAGGTGTCAAATGTACCATCGATGAAAAACTCAAAATGGCTTTGTTGTTCATAATCGAATGTGATGATTCCAAAATTCGATAAGTTTTCATATTGCGTCAAGCGTGCTTCTGATAGTTTCAAACCTGGGACACGGTATCTGTATTGAAGGGTTGGGTAATGGTCATGGATGAAGCCATTCAAACTGGTGTCAATCACCAATGTATTGTTTTCGATCTTGAGTGGTACAGGCACTTCATATTCCTGCGGGTGCATCACCAAGGCTTGTGTTACCAAGATGTCGTATGGTTTTTGTTGTTTAGAGGTGAATGTTATTTTTTGTGTGAGTTCATCTTTATCCGCAGATACCACCACTTCAATGGTGTCATCTTCTAAGACATACACCCATTTACATGCATTCACAGAAATTTCATAAACCGATGGCATGGTGAGGATTTGATAACGGCCTTCTTTTTTAAGATAAATTCTCATCCCAGATAGTTTATCCAAATTCAAGAAGTTTCTCACTACCCCAAGTAATTTATGGAAGTTCGTATTGCCTAAAACCACATGTGAAGCGAACACCCCATACATGAAGTTGGTTTGAGCCATGATTTTTTCAGATACGTGTAATACATCCCCATGGATGATCATGTGTCCATGAGGTCTTTCCACTAAAAGTTCTTTTGCAGGTAAGACCACATGGGTGTGGTGATCCGTAAAAAACGATAATACTTCGCCTTGTTTTTCTAAATGGTTTTGAACTGGATACCACTGTTTGAGTGTTTCATCATCAATCGATTGACCCACAATGACATCTTCCATACCGATGAATGGTTTGACTTTCTTCGGTTGGGTCAAACGGTAAAATGATTTGATGAAATTATAGTCATCTAAAACATTAAACTTTTGTGAAACAATCCCTTCATGGAGCGGTTTATAATACCCGTAAAAGACAACCGAAGTCGGTTGATTGAGCTTCATTGATTCAGATTGTAACGTAATATATGGAAATTCATATTGGTAATTCTCATTCGCCAATTTAGGTTCAAATAACGCTTTGGGTTCATTGGTTTTCTTATAGGATAAGCCAAAGAATTGCGTACCGTCGGTTACGTACCCAATGTTTTTGGTGAGTGAACCGATTTGTAGCACTTGGGTAACGCCTTGGTTTTGTCTTGAACAAATGGTGTATCCAAATTGGTCTTTAAATGATTGATGGTCAATGTATTGTGCGGTATAAGCTTCAGAAGCGAGAATCGAACCTGTCGATGCGATACCCACATCTTGACCATAAAATAAGTCATATACGCCCTCTAAGGTCTTCTTGCCTAAAAGTACGTCATAAACCCAAGCGTGACCGTGTAATGATAACACCACTTGATAATCGATACCAAAGGCTTGGCCTTGATATACCGCTTGATTACCAACAATTTCAAAAGCAGCGTTGGATTGCACCCCTAAGAGTTTTTTATAACTGTATTGTCCTGCATGGAAACGTCTTAAATACAGGTTTGAGACGCTCCCTTCAATCAAATTACCACGCAATAGGTTGATTTGATTGTGGTGGTAGCGGATTCTAAATAAATCGCCACTTTCGAGCAGTTCAAAAACCAAATCATTGCTGGAGAGTAAATGCTTTTTAATATCCATTTTTAGTTGCATAAGTGATGGCCTCCTAAATCAAAGTGATGTCGGTCTTTAGGACCTGATTCGATGCGTTTCCAACTTGAATGCTGAACTTACCTGGGTCAGCATGGACACTTAAATCTGAATGTACATATACCAAGTCTTTGACGGTGAGTTTAAATGAAACAACGGCTTTTTGGTTTGATTTCAACCAGACCTTTTTGAATTGCTTCAACTCTTGAACTGGTCTCGATACCTCTGCACTGTAATCTCTAATGTAAAGTTGAACCGTTTCATACCCATCCACCGAGGATGTATTTTCAACATCGATTGAAACCGTGATGGCATCTTCTTTTGTCATGGTTAATCTTGAAAGAGATAAATTAGACAATTTGAATGAGCTATAGGATAAGCCAAATCCAAAGGGATACAGTGGGGTATTTTGTTCATCTAAATAGAACGATGTGAATGGGTTCCCATCGTTTTTAAATGGTCTACCCGTGTTTAAATAATTATAATAAATCGGGATTTGCCCCACATGTCTTGGGTAACTCATCGTGAGTTTACCCGATGGGTTATTCAAACCAAACAACGTTTCGGCGATGGCTTGTTGAGACATCGTTCCTAAGAAAAATGTATCTAAAATCGCACTTACTTTCGGTTCTACTTGTGATAGTACGAGTGGTCTACCGTGGAATAATACCAAAATGACTTTTTTGCCTAATTGGTATAAGTCATCGATCAAAACTTCATCTTGTGGTTTTAACGTGATGTTGACTTTAGAATGGGCCTCACCGGATTCAATCTTGTGTTCACCTACAGCGACAATGACAACATCAGAGGTCATTAAAGCGTCATGTTCTGTTTGATTTAGGTTCGAAATCTTGTTTTGATTAGAAAAGAGGACTGGTTTTGAATACTCAGATATCGCTTCATAAAGCGGTATGCAGTCTTCATGACGGCCATGCCAATGCCATGGACCAATCGTATCGGTTAAAGTTGCGTATTCGCCCATTAAAGCGATTTTTTGAGTCTTCTTTAATGGTAAAATATCCTCATTTTTGAGTAAAACCATCGACTCTCTCGCCACTTCTAAAGCAGCTTTTTTATTTTCTTTGGATAAAACAAATGTCTTTTCTTTGTTTTCATCTGCACCTTTGAATGGGTCTTCGAATAAACCCAAATCCTGTTTGAGTTTGAGTACACGATAAACCGCGTCATCCAATAATGCCATCGGTACTTCATTGGATTCAATGAGAGATTTGAGATTTAAGACGTAGGATGAGGTTGCCATTTCAATGTCTAGCCCACCCAAAATCGCTTTTTTAGCGGCTTCACGGTCATTTTCCGAGGTGCCGTGTTCAATGGTTTGTCTCAAGGAATCGTAGTCTGATATGACCACCCCATCAAAACCCCATTGGTCTTTTAAGACATCTCTGAGTAAATATTTATTTTGAGTGGCTGGTATGCCTTCTAAAATGTTAAATGAGGTCATCACCAATCGTGCCCCAGCTTCTACAGCTGCTTTATACCCAGACATATAGTATTGGTGTAAATTCAACCTTGACATATCTACCGTATTATAGTCGCGTCCCGCTTCACTTGCACCATAGGCAGCGAAGTGTTTGACACAACTCGCGAGATTACCAACTTTGTCAATACCATCGTTCTGATAGCCTTCAACCATCGCTTTCGCATACACTTGGTTTAAATAAGGGTCTTCACCAAAGCCTTCAACCACCCTGCCCCAGCGCGGGTCACGGGATAAGTCAGCCATCGGTGAAAATGTCACGTGGATGCCTGCGGTTTGAGCTTCTAAAGCAGAAATGCGTGCGGCTTTTTTAACCAATTCAGGGTTAAAGGAAGCAGCCATGGCGAGGGGTACTGGAAATATGGTTTTATACCCATGGATGATATCTGCCATGAATATGAGGGGGATTTTGTGTCTACTTTTATCTAAATAGGCTTGTTGAACGCGCTTCATTTCAGTGGCGTTTCCAATCCCTAACACAGACCCTGATAAAAACACTTCGGATTCTTTTAATCCCAACGCTTGGATGGGGCCATATACTTCTTTTTTCAAATCACCAATGAAGAAAAAGGGTGCCAGCTGCATCAATTGTCCGATTTTTTCTTCAATGATAAGATTTTGCATCAATTGTTCAATGGATTTCATTTCAATCCCTCTTCTCATAAAATATACTTGCATAATACGGTTTAAGCACGTCATGCTTATCGCTATTTGATAATAACGACGTCATTTTGGACACATCCACTGGGTTTGGTACGATGTCCTCAGTCCAATTACAAATGACCACCACACGTTCTTCTTCGGTTAAGCGTTCATATATGAACAATTGTGGGTGATATGGCTCTAACAAATGGAACTCACCTGTGGTAAATACGTCGTACTGCTTTCTTATTTTTAGTAATGTTTTGACGTATTTTAAAATCCCTTGTGGATCTTTTTGATCTAAGTCACGGTTGATATACGTATAATTTGGATTGACTTTCAACCACGGTTTTTCACTCGAAAAACCCGAAAATCTCATGTCATTCCATTGCATCGGTGTGCGTGAGTTGTCACGGCCTTTGACGTAGATGGATGCTAAGATTTGATCTTCTGACCAACCTTTGGTTTTGAGCTCTTGATAGATGTTTTTGGTTTCGATGTCACGGTAATCTTCGATCGGTAATTGGATACCCGTCATACCGAACTCTTCACCTTGATAGATGTAAGGTGTACCTTTCATACCGAATAAGAGCGTAAAAAGCATTTTCGCACTGTCTTTTCTATAAGGTTCATTCGGGTTACCATATCTCGATACGGCGCGAGGTTGGTCATGATTTGACCAAAACAAACTCGCCCAACCTTGGTTTTTAAACAATTGTTGTGTATGATTTAAGGTTTGTTTTAAAGCTTGTAAATCGAGCTTTTTTAAGACCCATTTGCCTTGACCAGGTACTTCATCCAAGGCGATGTGGTCAAACTGAAACACCATATCGAGGGCTTTTTGATTGGCTGTGATTTCGTTGGCTCGTTTCAATGAGATACCAGGCATTTCACCTACAGTAAAGACGTCTTTGCCTTTAAAACACTGTTCATAGAGTTCATCTAAATACGCTTCAAGGTAAGGTCCATCAGCGAGTTTTTTTTGATGGACATCTTTGCCAATCAAATCGATGACATCGAGTCTAAAGCCATCAAAACCCAAATCCAGCCAGTAGTTGATCATCTGATAAATTTCTTGTCTGAGTTTTGGATTTTGCCAATTCAAATCGGGTTGTTTGACACTAAATAAGTGAAAATAATATTTATTTAAATGAGGTACAAACTGCCAAGCAGAACCACTGAATACAGAAGTGATGTCTGAAGGTGTTTCGGACCAAATGTAATAATCATAATAAGGGTTATTTTTACCTTTAAGTGCTTCTTTAAACCACACATGTTCATTGGAGGTATGGTTCAAAACCAAGTCCATGATGACTTTCATCCCTTTTTGATGAGCAGTTTGTAATAAAATCATCAAATCTGACTTTGTACCAAACATCGGATTGATTTCATAATAATCCGAAATGTCATACCCATTGTCATCCATCGGTGATTGATACACCGGGGATAACCAGATGACATCGATACCCAAATCCTTTAAGTAATCGAGTTCTGAGGTGATTCCAGGGATATCACCAATGCCGTCATGGTTGGTATCTTTAAAGGAGAGTGGGTAGATTTGATAGACTACTTCTTTTCGATTTTTTTCCATCCCAATACCTCCATACCTTTTTGAATGATTGGATGACTCATGTAGGCTTTTTGAACATCT
Organism: Bacillota bacterium; assembly: GCA_023436805.1. GTDB lineage: Bacteria > Bacillota_I > Bacilli_A > Acholeplasmatales > UBA5453 > Paracholeplasma. The sequence continues at coordinate 10,181 of JAEZHT010000084.1, read as the reverse complement.
TGGGTTAAATATGCATTGGCCATCAATAGTTCTAAGCCTTTGTCTAAAGCATAATCACGCTTAGAAATCCAAATCCCTTGTTCGTAGTTATAAGACCCTACTAAGCCATATTTGCCCCAAAGTTCAGGTTGGTTTGCCATATGCTTGATGGCTGGTAGACAAATGTCTTCTGCCATCGGTAAGCTACCAACGATGGCTGAAGGTGAAATCGTGCCATTCGTATAGTATTTACCCAACAGGTTTGGTAAGGCATTGGCGACATAATACCCGGTAGGTGTATATCCCGCAGTCAAACCAAAGCTATATTGATTGAAGGTCTTGAATTCTTTTTGATGTCTTAAACAAAACGCACGGTGGGCATAAGTTGCCTTTCTTGCGTTATCGAACCAAGAAATACCATCACGGTCAATCACGTTTTTTAAATTCAACCAGGCGAGCGGAAATTGATAGACAAATAAGGTATTGCCTGGGGTGATGATGAATTTGTGTTGTTGATACGATTTATAGATACGGTCAAAACCTTCATATAAGGCATTTGACAGGTTGTGGTCTTTGTAGAGTCCTGCAATCATGACATACATCATGAGTTGTTCGGCATACATGCCCCAGTGGTGAATGAATCCCGGTTTACCATGGACATAATCGCCATCTTTGTCGGGATTATAAGCCATGTATAGCCTTGTTTTACCTTCGTGGGTGTGAATGAGCATATCAAAATCGATACGTTCGATGATGTCTTTAGCTAAATGATGAATCGTTTCGTTTTTAAAATACGCATCGACAGTGATGACACCATTGAGTGCGAGGGCGGTATCGATGGTAGAATACTCACAATGACCGAGTCTTTGTGCGGTATGGATATCGATGAAATGGGCGAAAAAACCACGATAATGACTGACATTGTCACGTAGTGTGGTTAAAGTTCGGATGACCTTTTCAGTAGCGTCCCCTAAATCCATGTAGCCTTGTGAAACACCGACGACGTAGGCTGATAATGTAAAACCAACCGACGCGATGGAAGCGACGTTGGGTTTTTCGGTGTGATCGACGGTCATCCCGAACCCGGGTTCAGGGTTAAAATTGGTTTCGCCCATAAAAAAATCAAAGGCTGTTTTTTGAATGCGCTCGATGAGCAATTGGTTTTTCATAGTCCACTCCTGGTTAAATTGAAACGTTTAACCTCATATATTTTACCCCAATTGCCTAGGGTTTTCAACTGAAACCCTAGGCTTTATTGGGTCATTTTTTTATTCTGTTACTTTGGTGAATCCAAGATTTTCTAAACCGATTTCGATATAGTCAATTTCCATGTGGATTTTCCATACCATCCCGGACATGTAGTTTTCTAACATGACGAGGGAAATCCCTTTATCGATGCCAATGATGTCATTAGCGAACCAACCATTGACGCCGACACTTAAGTTATACGCATCTTTGAAGCCATATTTACTAAAGAATTGTGGGAAGGTGCGGTAGTTGTTCATCGCGGCGACGGCTGCTTCTGGTTTGAAGACAATCGACCCAATCGCGCCATACGCTGGTACAGTACCATCGTTGAAATGGGCGTTACCTGCAGATGGACCACTACCATAATTGCCGCGATAGCCATTTGGACCATCGGCTGCTGACATGCCCCATGAGTTTTCGTTGATGCCTGGGTGAATGCTTGTCAGTGTTTTCGCGTAAGCAATCGCTGCTTCAGTGGCGTGAACACTGTTGGTAAACCAGTTGAACCCTTGGGCGTCGTTGTATTGTGCAAAATCAATCCAAGCGTGTGAATATTGATGTGTAAATATACTGCCTGTATGGGTTGAATAGAATGCACCGTAGTCTGCGGTGGAAGAGTGTAAGGTAGATGATAGTTTCATTCGGTTATAGGCACTCTTTCCGACGGGGTAAGTTGGACTACCTGCCGCTAAAACATACAACATCAATTGTTCAGCGTATGAATCCCAATGTCCTTCAAAACCACGTTCTGGCCAATAACCCATGTAAAAACGACTTTGGCTGGCATCGTAATACCAGTTCCATTCAATCGCTTCATAGAGCTCTCTCGATAATTTTTCCGTTCTACCACCAAAGAAACGACCTGCGGTTAATGCGCCGTTGATGAATAGTGCGGTATCGATGATGGAAACTTCACTTTCCCAAACGCGAGCCCCGGTTTTCATATCCATAAAATGGAAGAAAAACCCATGTCGTCTGTCAAGCTTGCTCATCGATACGAGGGTTTGATAAGCGCGTTCTTCGCCTTCTTCTCTCGTGATGAAGCCATTTTCAACACCAATCGGGATGGCTGTTAAACCAAAACCGACTGAGGCGATGGACGCGACAGAACCAATTTGATTGGTATTGGTATGGAAGCGGTCAGGAATTAACCCATAACCCGCTTGGGTGGTGTTGGTGTTTTGAGTTTCCCAAAAGAAATTAAAAGCGAGTTCTAATTCTTCTAATACAACCGCATCGACATTTTGTTTGACATCAGTACGGTAGCTCTTCGTATTGATTGGGAAGGGGTCATTACTGCCCCCACCACACCCGTATAAACCCGTGATGGCGAGTAAAGCTAAAACGACTAATAATAGTTTTTTCATGATTATTCTCCTGTGATGCCGGTCTTTTCGACCCCTTCGACGAACCAGCGTTGCATCGTGAAGTAGACGATGATCATCGGCAAGATGATGAGTAAGGTCGCCGCCAAGCGGACACCTTCATTGAGCATGACTAAGTTTTGATTCCCGCCCGATACCGCCTGGTATTCAGAGACGAAATTCGCCAACTTGAGTTGTAGATTGGCACTGCTGGAATCTAGGAATAAAGACGAAATATACGTTTCATTCCAGTACCAGACCAAGCCAAACAAGAAACTGGTGATGTACGCAGGCACCGATAGTGGTACTGCCATTTTGAAGAAGATATACCCTTGGCTCGCCCCATCAATTTCAGCGGCTTCATTTAATGATTTCGGAATCATTCTAAAGAACTGGTAGAATATCAAAATGAAGATGGCGGAATTGAGGCCTTGGCCAAACAATGCCGGTAAGATGATGGAAAATGGGGTTCTATATAGATATAATCTGAAGAACATCACATACCTTGGAATCATGTACACTTGTGGAGGGATGATGAAGGTGAGTAATACCAATACCAACCACACTTTTTTAAACTTGAAGTTGAAGGTAGCGAACCCATATCCAATGAGTGAGGTCACTGCGGTTTGAATCAAAGCAGGCAACAACGTGACCAATAAACTCTTATAAAAAGTATTGAAGTAGTTTAATACCTTAAACGCACTTTGATAGTTGCCCATAAAGAATTCTGAAGGAATCCAGCTGATCATTGGATTAATGATGTCACTTTGGCTCTTCAAGCTGTTTGAAATCATATAAAGCATTGGGTATAAATAGACAAACCCAATCGAAATCAATAAGACATAGATCGCAACTTTGAATAAGATCCCATCGGTAAAATGTCTACCTAAAAAGAATTTTTGAATGCTTGCTTTACGATTTTGCATCCTCAAAACCTCCTTCTTGGGTTCTTCGTTCTAAATAAGAACGCGACCAAACCAATGGTAACGAATACGACCAATGCATACATCCAAGCCATCGCTGAGGCCATACCAAACCCTGTCACGGTATTAAACATGTTGGATTTGATCGATAAGATGACTTTATTCTCTGAGAATGTGGTCAATAGGACAATGGTGTAAATCGTATTGACAAAAATCAAACTCGATAGCGATGGCATCGTGATTTTCCAGAAGGATTGCCACGGTCCTGCGCCATCGATTTGTGCAGCTTCATAGATTTGACCATCGATCTTTTGAAGTCCAGCGATGAATATCAAAATTTGTACCCCGCTGAACCAGAAAATGATGATGATTTGTGAGAATAAATCCACGATGGGCTTGGCTAACCCAGGGTTGAGTGTCGATTCAATGATGGATATAAAACCATACGAATCAAATATATTCGTCCCCCCAGCCCCTTGTGATATGAGTTCATTGATGACTGGGCCAGAAGATATGATGACAGGTAGGAAGAATATACTTCTAAAAATACCTCTACCTTTGATCTTTTGATTGAGTAGTAACGCAATCAAAATAGAAAATACCACGATGACTGGGATTTGTAAGACCATTTGTTGTAAGAACCCTGTTAAGGATTCGACAAACACAAACCCTTGTTCGATTTGGAAAATTTTCAAGTAATTGTCAAACCCAACAAACGTGGTTCGAATCCCATTCGCTGTGAATCTGACTTCATTTAAACTGTAGAAAATAGATGTGAGTAATGGGTAAACCATAAATATCATGAACCCTATCACCCAAATGCTGATAAACATGTACCCATAAATATTCTCACGGGTGGCTCTAGCTATAGGCTTTTTCATAGGACACCTCCCATGTTAACCGAGAGTTTAACCCCGTTTTTAACAACGATATAGTTTTTAGGTAAAACCACACTGCCCTCGGCAAGGACCATTTGATCTAAATAGTTCACATAAATCGTCGTGTCGTCTTCATAAACGATTTTAACCACACCGTCTTGTAAAACCACACGCGATTCGATGGTTTGACCTTGAACAAAAGACAATGCCCCGTTAACAAACGCGTAGTAGGTTTCGATGGCTGGTTTCATATCTTCAAAACGAGATGTGTAGATGTGTCGTAAAGCGGTATCTTGAAGTGATTTTGATGAAGCCTGTGTGACAACAAACGATAAGTTCACACCATAATCGATGCTTCTTAAGAGTTGATCTCTGGCGTAATCATAAAAGTTGGCATTCGAACCGAATAAATCCATAGACCCTTTCAAAACGATTGGAATGAATGGGACGGTATCACTAAAGGTTAAATATTGAGACGAATACATCGGCATATCGAAATACGCATCCATAGACCCCCATAAATAAGCATAAGCATCATAAAGTGCGGTCTTAACGGTTGTATCACTCAACATATCTTGGAAAATCTCAATCGAATCACCTAGACTAACCCCTGTGCCATAATCGGCGTATAGGGTATTGCCTAGTGAATGAATCGCTAACCCATCGATATCATATTTCGATAGACGCTTCACTGTAGATTCAAAACTGGATCTGACTTTAGAATGTTTGAGTAAAAAGCGATTGTGGTCTAATTCAACGAAACGATAGCTTTGTTCATTGATTTTTTTCGCCAAATCGGTGAAGGCTTGATAGTCACCTGAACGGTTGCTGGCTTTCAAAGCATCCGTCACGAAATAAAGTGCTTCTACTTGTGCTTTCAATGTTTCAATATCTTTAGAACTGCCCAAACGGTTGGATAATCCCCCATAATTAGGACCATCCCAGGTTGCGCCAGTATTGGTAAACCCATCGTAAGCAACGACGATATTACCGACATCTTCAGATAAACTTTGAACCATAGAATTCAATGCTTTAATGGTCGTCATAACGATGTTATCTGCAAATAAGATACCATCTTTTTTGACCAAACCAATCGATTCTAGTTTGAGCGGAATATCCTTAACTTGTGGTAGTTGTCTCTCAAGTAAATTTCTTGAAATCAAATCCTCGCGGTACGCTTTCGCCATCCCGACATAGTTCGCGTTTTCACCAGTCAACATCTGATATTTGATTTTAATATCGATTGGGTTACGATTGGCTTGCATCAAGGTGATGACGTTGCCAGCTTTATCGATCGGTTGATTGTAAATACGGCGGTAAATGAATTCGGTGAATATGGCGTTATATGGTGTCAGTCCACCCGCATAATTGATCGTTAATACGCCATTTTCTGCACCAGATTCAATGGTCGCGAACATGGCATTTTGATTGATACCGTGGACAAAACCAAAGACAGGGGCGTAAAGTTGCGTGCCCTCAGAGGTCATTCGGTTTAAATCGGATTCGGTATTGAAGGATAAATTGGGTGAATAAAATTCTTTTCCGTAAGGATTGGTCGTTGAGGCTGCTGGATAGCGAACCAAAGCACCTACCCCATCCGGTATAAACATGTACCCTGGGATACTATTTTCTCTAACCGCCCCTAAATACGGATACACATAGATGGATGCGAGTTTAAAATTACCTGTTTCAACGATCGAATCGTTTGGTATTTCAACCGTGATGCCATCACTTAAGAACAATACTTTGACGGTGATGGCGATACGCGAAATACCAAAACGGATGGTGGATTCAAACCCATTATCGATGATTCGTGTGGTTTTAGAGGTATTTTCTGATAAAACAAATTCTTCTGTTCTCGCATTGTTTGATGTATTGGTGTTATAAGAATAAATATGGATCGCACTTCTCACACGGCGTTGCCAGTTGTTTGAAAGACCCGATGTCGCGTAGTCGATGGTGCTTGAGAACATATACCCGTTTTCATTTTCAATCATGAAAGACAACGAACTCATATCCAAATAGACATTGCCAAGTTCTGTCGGAATGACGGTATGTTCAGGGTCAACCACATAAGGACTGACTGCAACACTCAAATCGTCCACCTGGGTATAACGGTTGGATGATACATAATCGGTGATTTGGGTAAAACTCGGTAAAGGTTGATCTGCCGAAGTCAACATGGCACTATCGATGGCGATTTTTACCCCCACACCTAAGGCCAGGACAGACAAAATAATCCATAATTTCAAGATGATTTGTTTAGACACGGTAGATCACCTCCTTAATGATGGAAACAACGAAGTCCCACACTTGACCGATGAACGCATAAATGAGTAGTCCCATCAATACGAGGATGAACATCCCAAATACGATGAGTACGATACTCTTGATGGTTTCTAGTAACGTGTAATTGTGTACTTCTTTTAACGTATAGATGAGTAAGAAAATGGTGTAGTAAAGTACCACTTGATGATAGAACGTATAAATGAATGACTCATTGTAGGTAAGGAAATGCGATAAAATCGTCATGCCTGGAATGAATAAAATGTATGGAATCAAAGCGTAGGTAGACATGACAAACACATCCTTGAATCTACCTTCACCATCGGAGAAGGTGGATACCAAGTAGTTGACCACCACATACAAACCAAAGAGGGTCAATACGAGACTGAGTTCTTGGATCAAATTACCGACAAAATGATTTCTAAACAAGAAACCAGACAAATACGTATCGGCTAGGTATACAATGATGAACGCCAATAGGATGATGGACCCACTGAGGTAACCACCTTTATTTTCTCTTTTCACATAATAGACCAAGTCCGCTGGTTTTTTAAAGATTTGTTTGGTCAGTCTGATTTGTGACACCACTTCGATTTCATTAAAGTCTTTTAATTTTGTTTGAATCGTCCCGTAAAATGGTAGATAGACTACACTTTTTTTCGAAACTTTGTAAAGGACAAATAGCCCTAGACCAATCAACACCCAGGTCACTAAGTAATTTTGAATCGCGACGTTTCTAATTTCCCAGTAGGCATTGGAGTAACCTGCCAAGTCCTTCGCTTCAAAGAATGCAGCCAATGCATCTTCAAAATTACCTTCTTTAACCAAAGCTTCACCTAAAGCGGCGTGTGCTAAAGCGAACCCTGTGTTTTGTCTTAAGATTTCTTCCCAGATGGGTTTAGACTCTAAATATTTACCGTCGTTGTATAAAGTAACAGCGGTATGTACCAAATCCACAAACACGGTTCTTTGATAGATTTGAATGTTGTTATAAATCCTGTCCAACACATAAAGATTACCCGCTTCATCGGTGGTAATCCCTGATGGGGTGTTGGTTAAACCCAACGTCTGTTTCATCGAACTGTCTTTGGTATTGAATTGGAACAACAAACGGCCATTGGCGTCATATTCATAGATGTCGCCGGTGGTCGATACCATATAAATGTAGTTTTCATCGTTCATCCAAATATCCGCGAGTGCCGTATTTGGGTACAAGGTATCTGATAACAATGTATTCACACCTGAAATATTCAACCGCTTGAACGATTGACTGAAATTGATATTCGTGGTGAGAATCGACCCTTTTTGACCCAAGGCCACATTGGTTGGTGATGGTGGCAATGAAGACGCTAAATCGGAATCTTTCACGAATAAATTGTATAAGAATTTTCTAAAGCTGATGGTAACGCTATTGATGCCCAAATACCCAACGAATTCACCGGCGTAATTGAGTTGAATGATCCCTGACGTAGAGCCTTCACCCACGACATAAATCGAGTCATTGGAACCCACCACGACTTTGGTAGGTAAAAACGCATTGTTCGCACCGAAAATCGGTGAGGTTGGTTTGGTGATACGCGTATGGATGGTTTTGGTTGGTATATCGATGATGAATACCGTTCTCGCATCCTTATCTGCGACATATAAATGGTTGTTATGGACAAATACACCTGTTGGTGTTACAAACTCAGGCGAATCGAATGTATCGATGATTGACCCATCGAGTTCAACCCATAACACCCGTTTATTGCCGGTATCGGCGATAAATAACTGGTTGTTCTTTTGATAAATATCTTGTGGGTTTCTCAAATTCAATTGACCCAAAGTACCCACTGGAATATAAGCAGTTTGGGTTTGAACCAAACGGTTGTATTCTCCTAAAGTATAGGTATTGTAAGGGATCCCTGTAGTCGCTTGTGAGGCTTCTGTTTTAATTGGTGAAAATAGGAAGCCTAACCCAAGTAGAATGCACATCAATCCAATGATCTTTTTCATGATGGCCTCCTACTTAATCCCAGAGTGAGCCATGGTATTCATGACTTTACTTTGTAGGAATATAAAGATGATTAAGTTTGGTAAGAACATGATCAAGCTGGCTGCAGCACTCATCCCAATCCCAACCACTTGGTTAGATGCTGAGGATAGTGTTGACATGTAATAAGCGAATGTTCTTAAACTGTCTGAATTGATGTAAGTCGCAGACACATCGGCGTTGTTCCAAACCGATTGGAACGATAAAATCGCGATGGTAGCGAGGGCTGGTTTGATGAGCGGTAAAATGATTTTTAAATAAATCGTAAAGTGGGTCGCCCCATCGATTTTCGCCGCTTCAATCAGCTCATTGGGTATTTGATCGATGAATTGTTTGATTAAGAATAACCCAATCGGCACAGCCAGTGCTGGGATGATGTGGACCCAGAAGGTATCGACCAAACCAAAACTTTCGGTGATGATATAACGCGGGATGATGACCGCAGTACCGACAAACATCATCGCGATGGTGTTGATTTCAGACAACACGCGGTTGATATGAAATTTCATTTTGGATAACGCATATCCCGTGATACTGCTTAAGAATATCGATAAGAATACAACCAAAAGCGTGATGACGATGGAGTTGAATAAATACCTCGATACTGGAATACCGGTGGTTGTCGATGCTTGGAAGAGCTCGATGAAGTTATCCCAAGTCGGTCTTTGAACAAAAAACCTTGGTGGGTATTCAATGAGTTCATCGAACGGTTTAAATGCGTGATTAAAAATGTATGCTAAAGGCAGAACCATGACGGCCGCAAATGGCAACACAAAGAGTAAATAAGGCAATTGCGATAGATGAAATTTATCGGGATTGGTTCTGACGGCTTGAAATTTTGGCATCTTTGTCACCTAGTCCCTTTCTCCAAATAATCGGTATGCAATCTTGCTGAAGAAATAAATCAACAATAACAATGCCACAGATAACGCTGCCGCGTAACCCATGTCATATCGGATGAATCCAAAGTCTTCAATGTGGTTGACAATGAGTGACCCTGCATAGTTTGGGGTAGGGTTACTTCCGGAGAGTTGTACCCCAATCGCGCCAGTAGAGAATGCGGTAACGATCGCCATGACTGCACCAAACAGCATTTGTGGTTTCATCGAAGGAATCGTGATGTGGATGACTTCTTGGAATCGGTTCTTGACCCCATCCAAATAAGCCGCTTCATAGAGCTCTTTATCGACATTCAAAATACCCGCGAGCATCGCTAAGAACCCTACACCCATGGAACCCCATAGGGTGACTAAAACCATGATGGTGAATAAGTATTGTGGGGATTGTAAGAACGCAATCGGTTCAACAATCAACCCCAGTTCCAATAAGATATAGTTTAAATAACCACTCGAATCGCCTGCAAAGAATACTTTCCAGATGACACTCATCGTGACCCCTGCCGTTAAGGATGGGGTATACAATATCACAGCGAGGATGGTTCTTAAACGGTGTGGGAGTTGTGCCAAACACC
>JAEZHT010000044.1 GCA_023436805.1 Bacillota bacterium | reverse complement strand
TAATACCCCGAAATGGGCTTGTAATGGCTCATTTTCAAGGTAAATGACACGGTGGCTCACATGAATCATTTCAAGTAAACGACGTTTTTGATAGATGGTATGGTCGCTTTCTTCGATTTTTTCTTCTTGTTTCAATTTGATACGGTTATACCCAACAATCATGCGATTGGCATCTTTGATGGCTGCTTTTAATCCTGTTAAGTAGTAAACGATGAAGCCATTGATGTCATCTTCAACCATCGCCTTTTTACGGACATCCTCGATTTGTTTTAGGTGCCTTGACAGTGGTATGAAATGTTTGATGCCATCAAATTCAATCAAATAGAGTTGTGATGCCATACGAGCGAGTTCCACATTACCAATCAAAAATGGTAAGGAAGTCGCGATTTGATAATAGAGTAACGCGGCACGGACATACACAGGAATGTCATCACGATACATGAATAGTTCCATTTCTTCCATGAGTGTGACCATCGATTCTGGGTCTGGTGGAATATAGGTTGCCTGTTCAATCGATGACCCAACAAAAGACTGGGTACGTCTGAATTCCCCCGGGTATTGGTTTTGATGTTTGGAAAATAGCGCATAATGCAAATCTTTCAAGAATCGGTTCGCGTAACCGATTTTTTTCATATGTGCAGGTGCTTCGTCATAGGTTTCTTGAAAACTGAGTAAATCATTATAAAACAAGTTAAAACCGCTTGGTGCGTATAAATCACTGAAACTGTAATCACCAATCGATGTTCTCATCCAATCGAGCATTTCAGCGTCTTGAATCAGTCTGAAAAAGGCTTTATTGAGTGGGGATTCCAGTGGTAAAAGTTGATTGATGTCATCGACCAATTTGTCAATGCGTGGATCTTTTTTAGAGGTTAAGTGAAGTCCATTCAATGTGTAAGGGATGAAAACATTGATTTTCTTTACCCCGTAAGGCTTTTGTTCGTATGTACCTAGCATATTATCACCTACCATAAATTATACCAAAAAACCGCGTAATTAAGCAATAAAAAAGACAAAAAAAGGCATTATGGATGCCTTTTAGAGTTTCTTCAATTTGATGGTCTTGTTCTTGAAATTTTTACCATTCAAGGCCATGACACGATTGACGGATTGTTTATTCAATTGGAAGACAGTCTTGGTCTCACCAATCGTGATGTCACCGACATTACCTGTATATAAGTCTGCTTCTTTTTTGAATAAGTCGAGTAGAGATACTGCTCGGATTTGATCTTGTTTGCCGTAGTTAATCTCGAATTCAACGAATTCTTTTTGATTGGCTCTGGCTGGTCTTGCTTCGCCTTCAGTTCTTGGGCGTCTGCTGTCAGCACCGGCTTCACGTGGACGTCTGTCGCGGTCATTACGATCGAAAGTTTTCTTCTCACGTGGTTTGTCGATTGGGATGTCACGGTACTCTTTTTCTTGATCATCAATTGACATGGTCATCAACGCGTTGATGATGTCAATCCCATCGTAACCATCGGCCAAGAGTTTTTGAATCACAATTTCATACTTGTGTTCTTTCTTTTGGCTGATCATGTCAGCGATTTGGTTGTAAATCCCTTTGATGGTCACCGCGTGGATGTCTTCAACGGTTGGGATTTCTTTGAGTTCAAGTGGTTGCTTGGTGAAACTTTCCAGTTCTTTGATTCGACGTCTGTTCCATGCGTTAGATAAGGTAATGGCGTAACCACTCTTACCTGCACGGCCAGTACGACCAATACGGTGAACATAGACTTCCAATTCTTGTGGGATGTCGTAGTTGATGATGGCTTCCACATCGTTGATGTCTAAGCCACGGGCTGCCACGTCTGTAGCCACCAATATTTTGACGTTTTTCGATCTGAATGCGTTCATGACACGGTCACGTTGAAGTTGTTTCAAGTCACCATGTAATGCATCCGCGCTGTAACCTAAGTTTTGTAAGTAAGCGACCAAATCATCCACACCTGCTTTGGTGTTGGCGAAAATGATGATGGATTTAAAATGATAGAAATCCAATAGTCTGACCAATAGGTCATCCTTATATTCTTTTTTCACTTCATAGTAGACTTGTTTGATTTTTTCTACGGTGAGTGTCTTCGCTTCAATTTTGATATGAACAGGGTCCTGTTGATACGTTGAAGCTACTTTTTTTATGAAAGGTGGGATGGTCGCGGAGAAGAGAACGGTTTGTCTTTCTTTCGGCGTGTCTTTCAAAATAATTTCCAAATCCTCTTGGAAACCCATTTTCAACATTTCGTCAGCTTCGTCCATAACGAGCATGCGCAAATTGTTGAAATCGAGCGTCTTTCGGGTCATGTGGTCGATGATACGACCTGGGGTCCCGATGATGATTTGTGGTTTTTCCTTCAAGCTCTTAATTTGTCTTTCAATCGATTGGCCACCGTATACCACGGTCGCTCTTATTTGTCTAGAGAAGCGAATTAGTTTTAAGAATTCAGCGTAGACTTGGAGTGATAACTCCCTCGTTGGCAATAAAATAAGCGCTTGTACATTCGGGTTATTCATGTCAATCTTTTCGATGATTGGAATCGCGAAAGAGAATGTTTTCCCGGTACCTGTTTGGGCTTGCCCAATCATGTCTTTACCGTCACGGACCACTGGGATCGATGCGGCCTGGATATCCGTCGGATAAACGAATCCCAATTTGTCTATCGCCTTCTGAATATCTTCCTGCAAGTTTAAATCTTTGAATGTAATCATGTAATTCCTCAATTCTGTATAATACCTTAATACTATATCATATTTAGGTCGTAAATCCTAAAGTTTTATCGATATTATTTGTAAAAGTGCTTACAAAGTAAAAGCCCATCATAAATGGGCTTAAAATGACATATTTTACCTAGAAAGGTGTGAGAACTAAAAGTGTTACAGTGGGTAAAATCGACCTTTACTTCGTGATTCCTATATATATAGGCATTCTAACCCCGCAAGGACTCAATTCCCGTTTCGGATGGTTGGGTTCCACAGCTTACCTTCTAGGCAATTTCATTGTATCACTCTACAATCCGTTTTGTCAAATGACCTACTTCGACTCAATCTCTGCCAATTTCTTCTTTAATAAGTCAATGACTTGAGGGCGAACATCGTCACGTTTGAGACCAAAATCGAGGGTTGCTTCGATGTATCCAATGCGTGAACCGATGTCATAACGCTTGCCAGCAACGTCAAATGAATAGACGGATTCTTCGGTCATCATGCGCTTGATTGAATCTGTCAGTTGGATTTCTCCACCTGCCCCACGTGGTTGATTTTCTAAGTATTTAAAAATGGTTGGACTTAAGATATAACGTCCCCCAATCGCACTTCTCGAAGGGGCATTTTCAGGTTTTGGTTTTTCGACTACGGAAGAAAGTTTATAAAGACCGTCTTCCATTTTTTCTTTAGGTTCACAAATCCCATATTTTTGGGTATCTTCATAACTGACAGGTAA
>JAEZHT010000048.1 GCA_023436805.1 Bacillota bacterium | reverse complement strand
ACTTACCACCAACTTGCCAAATGAATGGTTTAAACTTGTATTTCAAGACATCTTTCTTCATGTCATATAAAGCTAAAATTTCTTTCGGGTCTGCCATAAAGTTTGACCAAATATCATAATGTAACGGGATCAACACTTTAGACTGTAATGCTTCTGCCATTCTAAGCAGGTCTACTGAGGTTTGCTTATCTGCGATACCCACTGGGTTTTCACCGAATGCGCCAAAGCACACATCGATTTTGTGTTTTTTTCCATGGTCTGCAAAGCTAATGGAATAATGAGAGTCTGCAGCGTCATAGATATTACCACCGGTGGTCTTGAATAAGTAGTTAACGGCCTTTTCATCCATATCAGGAATCGTACCTGCAAGTGGTACATAACCACCATCGGTTGTCACTAGACAAGTTCTATCGAATGAATCTAGAGCTACGATTTCAACGTCTTTGACTTTGATAACATCGCCTGGTCTAACTGTGATACAACGTTCTGCTGGTACACCCCATTTAATCCATAAGTCCACCGATGATTTAGGACCGATGAATGGGATAGGTTCTTTGATATTTTGTAAAACCGCTGCTGCGAAATGGATGTCCATATGGTCTGCGTGGTAGTGTGTTGCAACCACGGCGTCTAATTGTCTGACTTCAAATGGATCTAATACGTGTGGTTGTACACGCAAGTTCGGTTGTTGTAATCTACCCCCAGACATATTTGCCATTTGATGACCAGGCAACATGTTCGCTGTACGTGTGGTACGTTTACCATTACCGAACCATAAATCCACTGCAATGTTCGTATTGTGTTCCGTTTTAATCCAGAAGCCCATACAACCTACCCACCATAAAGCCACGGTATTTGGTTTGACAACTTCATCCTCAATTTGTTCGTTTAAATAGGTGCCCCATTCAGGGAAAGTTGCACGTAGCCAAGTGTCTTTGGTGATTTCATTTACTTTAGCCATTTTGTATTTCCTCCTGTTATTTTGATATACGAATGATTTCGCTTTCATTATATGCGTGACCCACAATCAAAGCAAGATTTTTTGACAACTTCTATCACAAATAATCATCAAATAATCATATATATGTTTTTTTATGTGCTAAAAAGCATCTAAACGTTTACATTTATGATTTCGAGTGATAGAATATAATCAAATAATAAATGGGCGGTGAATTTCATATTATGTTTACGTTTCGTTCCTTGATTTTATCTGAAAGAATGCGTTCTTTCATGATGGTTGTGATTTTTGTGGTGTTTGTTTTATTCGGTGTTCAGATCATTTTGAATGAATCCAACTTGACCACACAAATTTTTTATGTGGTGTTCTTATCCTTCTTTACCTTCTTCTTTGTATTATCCGAAACACTCAGATTCATGCATAGAAAAATGATTTATGCACTCAATATCCAAGTCAATCATGAGAAAGCTCTATACTGGCTAAACAAAATTCAAAAGTTTGACATCATCAAAGAGTATCAACAAACTTATTATGTATTCAAAACACTATATCATCGAGATCTTGGAGAATTTGAAGCACTCAAGACTTTACTTGAACAACCGATATTTCAACGTAGTTCCAGTTTAAAATTGATTGATAAAGTCAATCGTTTCTATATCGCGATTGAAGAGAAAAATGACGATTTGGTTCAAAGTTTATACAAAGAAATCTACGATGCCTATTTCATCAAAACAAAAAAGAGCCGTACACCACGTTATGTATACGACATCCATCAAATCAGTGCAGATTATTATATATATAGAAAGAATGCCTCTAAAGCACACGATGAGTTGCAACAAGTGCTCTTAGACAAACTTAATCCAAGAGAACAAACTTATTACCATGTATCTTATGCAAAATACAGTCAACTGAAACAAAAAGGTACCGATTTGGTTTATTTGAACAAAGCAAAAGAAATTGCACCACATGTCCACCATGTCGTGCACTATACCAAGGAGTAACCCATGAAAAGCTCAAAACAAGAAATTGAAAAAAGACGTACACATTTACTCAGACTATTAGAGTACCGTGAAAGCATGTCTGTTGAAGAGTTGGCTGAAGCGTTAAAAACCTCTGAAATCACGATTCGTAGAGACCTTCAATATTTTCAACAACAAAATGTCATCGATCGTCACCACGGTGGTGCATCATTAAACAAAATGAATTTTACCACCAATATTTTCAGTTCTAATCTCGCGTTGCATAAGCACGCGATTGCGAAAGAAGCGGCACGATTTGTCGAAGATGGCGATACCATTTTTATCAACACCTCTTCTACCGCTTTATTGGTATTGGAATATATCACAGCGAAACAAGTGACTGTCGTTACGAACAATGGTCGTGCGATCTTTTGTGAATCCAAAGACAACCTATATGTCATCTTAACGGGCGGCGAACTTAGAATGCCAAAAGAATCATTGGTGGGTGATTTCGCCTTAAGTAATCTTTCGAAAGTGAAAGCAGCGAAGTGCTTCTTAGGGTGCAGCGGTATCTCTTTAAAAGGCGGCTTTACCACTGCCGTTTTACAAGAGGTTGCTATCAATGAAATGATGTTAAAGAATACAATTGGACCAAGAATCGTTTTGGCCGATAAAAACAAAGTTGGTCGAGAACACAGCTTTATCTCTGGTTCAATCAAGGATTTGACTTACCTCATTACCGATACACAAGCCAGTGAAACTGAAGTCAAAGCTTTAAGACAGGCAGGTTTAAAAGTACTACAAGTGCCTGTAACCGAATAAATAATAAAAGTGTGAAAAAATCACACTTTTTTTGTACATTTTGTCCAAATGAAGACATGCAATCCGCTTTCTACCAAAAAAGAAAACCCATCGCGATGATGAGTTTGAATGATCTAATATCCCCATCACCCAAGCGTTATCAACTTGTCTATGGTGGGTCGTTAAAGGGACAAAGCGTTTGTATCTCGCTTTCTCTTAAAGGTATTTTCTTTATATTTGAAATGAGGATGCGAAACAAGACTTACTTCACTTTAAAATGTTGGGTTGCTGCCACAGCAATCTTCCACCCTTGAACTAAGTGTTTTCTGGTTGCTTCATCCATTTGTGGCACATACGCTTGTTTTAACTGCCAAGAAGCTTTGACATCTTCTACGGACTTCCAATAACCCACAGCCAATCCAGCCAGATAAGCCGCACCTAAAGCGGTTGTTTCAAGAATCTTTGGTTGTTCAACTCTTAAATTTAATATGTCTGATTGAAACTGCATGAGACATTGATTGATGGTTGCACCACCATCGACTTTGAATGATTTGATTGGCAATTTGGTATCTTCTTCCATGGCCCTTAACACGTCCATCGATTGGTAACAAATCGCTTCTAATGTCGCTCTTGCGAAATGTGCTTTTGTGGTACCTCTGGTTAATCCAAAAATCGCGCCACGCGCATCCGAATCCCAATAAGGCGTGCCTAATCCAACGAAAGCTGGCACGATATATACCCCTTCATTTGAAGCGATGGATTTCGCTAAACTTTCCGTTTCTGCAGCAGAGTCAATCAGTTTGATACCATCACGCAACCACTGTACTGCTGAACCCGCAACGAATACCGAGCCTTCAAGTGCATAAGTAATCTTGTTATCTAGCCCCCAAGCAATGGTCGTCAGTAATCCATGTTCAGAAATAATTGGCTTTTCACCTGTATTCATGAGCATGAAACAGCCTGTACCATAGGTATTTTTAACCATACCCTTTTCAAAACAGTTTTGACCAAATAATGCCGCTTGTTGGTCACCAGCGATCCCCGCGATGGGTACTTCTTTACCAAAAAACAAATGCGGTTTCGTATAGCCATAAATACCAGAACTCGACTTCACTTCAGGTAACATGGATTTTGGAATTTCAAGTATGTCTAAAATTTCTTCATCCCATGACAAATTGTGGATATTGTATAACAGTGTTCTCGATGCGTTGGTGTAATCGGTGGCGTGCACTTCTTCGCCGGTGAGTTTGTATAACAACCATGAATCGATGGTACCAAAAGCCAGATCACCTCGGTTTGCTTTTTCTCTCGCACCTGGAATATTGTCTAAAATCCATTTAACTTTGGTACCAGAAAAATAAGCATCGATGAGTAATCCTGTTTTGGATTTGATCAGTTCACTGTACCCTTTTTGTTTTAATGATTCACAAATGTCTACGGTTTGACGGGACTGCCAAACAATGGCGTTGTAAATGGGATGTCCGGTATTTTTGTCCCAAACCACTGTGGTTTCACGTTGATTTGTGATGCCGATGGCTTGGATATCTTGGGGTTTAAGGTTTGCTTCTAACAGTACCCTAGCCATGACAGCTAAAACAGATACCCAAATTTGATTCGGATTGTGTTCTACCCAACCTGGTTTTGGATAAATCTGTTCGATTTGTTCACTAGACATCGAAATGATGTTTGAATTGTGATCAAAAATAATGGCTCTGGTGCTGGTGGTACCTTGATCGATGGCTAAAATATATTTCATGTCATACTCCTTATTTGATTCAGATTGAATAATTGTTTATAAGATTCTATCTTTATTTTATCACGACAAAGGTTGATATCTATTTCAAGTTACGAATAATTATCTTTGATTCATTGGATTTTAGAAAGAAAATCCCTATCGATGTAGGGATTTTGTCTTTGAATTGGCTTGTGGTAATACTGCTGCAATCATATGTATCAAGATTGTAAAGACCATCACAAATGTATAGGTGTAATAGAAGACTGTACCTGTTTGCTCCAACCAATACCATATAAATATGAGTACGCCGATTGGCGGAATGTAAAATAAAGCTATTTTGATGGCGACAGATGTCGCATAACTGTTTTCTTTAATCTCGTAATGACCCATCAAGGCATTGATTCCAGTAACCACAAATAATAAAATACTACCGACAAAGTGGTTATGCCTTTGTGTGATGAAATAAATGATCCAATGGTGTACGAATATGGCTATGGATAGTGAACATGATAGTGCTAAACCCAACTTATATAATATTTTTTTCATGGTTCTCACTACTTGATCAATCCAGCAATCAAATAATTGATAGCGAGCAAAAATAAAGCCCCCATGAAATAAAAACTAAAACTGAGGAAATCAAATCCACTGATGATGGTCATGATTAATAATGTTATGGCAGCAACACCAAACCACAACGACGTTTTAAAGGCGTTTTTACGTTCGAAATACCCATCTTTATATTGTGATTTGGTAATCCAGACGGATATCAAAAGGTAGATAAATAATATGGATACGCCATTATCCATCCAATGACCAATTTTTCCAATCGTATACCAGAAGTTATTATTCAAAGCAATCAACAATCCTATACTGCCATAAAAACCAAATAGGTAAACATATTTTTTCATATCGTACCTCCATTGTTAACATTATACATCATTTGTTTTTTTAATTAAATATAAAATAAAAAACCCTTGAAATGGATTATCCAAATCAAGGGTTTTTACCATTATTTAAATATCATTAATCTACCAATAATGCGAGGGTTGCTGAACCATCTGGGTTAATGACCCATAGGGATGAAGTCGCGATATTGTTTAGATTGGTTGTCCACCAAGCGGCGTCTGCAGGGACGGCTGTGTTGGTCAATTGAACAGTTTGTGCATTTGGCGTGTTGTTGGTGAAACTACCAAATATACTGGATTGATCCAAAACATCCACTTGGTCACGGTTATAACCGATGAGACCTGAACGTTCATTATTGACGAATGTAACTTCGAAATACGCATCCATCACATCGGCTGTACCAGGATAACGGTTGTATCCGACAAACGCTGCAGTGACGTTGCCATCGACTATGGTGTCTAATACCACGATACGTACACCGGAGAAAACAGAATTCACGACGTTGGCGACATAGCCAATGAGTGCGGATGCTGCGACGTCTGAGGTGTTCGTGCTGTTAGATTTAACAGTCACGCTTGAAATGAAGATATCATCGGCGATGACAAGTGCACCACCATCAATTCTACCCACCAAACCACCCACGTTCACCACGTTATTGGTTACGTTGGTGTTGATGACTGCGACATTGAAAATATTGGTTGCTCTTGAAATGTTACCTACGAGACCACCAACACCATTGGTATCGGAGCTGTAGACACTAGAGTTCTTAATAACGATATTTTCAATCGTTGTATCGCCATTTTCGATGCGTCCAACGAGGATACCCGCACGGAAGGTTCCGGTGGTTGCTACTGTAACATTATCAATCACTAGATTCATGATGGTTGCGCCATTGGCTCTTGGGAATATACCACCAATGTTATTTAAACCGGTAAGGTTTAAATTGGAAATGGTATAACCTTGTCCGTCAAAGGCGCCTTTGAATGAGGTATTGACATAAACCCATGTGTACCCTGTAAAATCGAGGTCATTGACGAGTTTATAACTGTAAGTGGATTCGACCGTTGCCATGGTATGGAATTGGTCTAAAGTTGAGATGAGAATGTCACCTACTGGGGCTGCGAAATAAGCAACTAAATTCAAATTACCTGTCACAGGTGTATTGAAATCATAGGCCACACCCGCAAGACGCCATTCAACAAACACACGTTCTGCGAATATGTGTTCTGGGTCTTCCGCTGGTTCTGTGACTAAAGCACCATGGGCAACTTCAACTGGATTTTGTCCGTCGAATGTGACTGTATAAGTCACCGGTGCCCATACCGCTACCAAGTCGATACCTGCGATCACTGGTGTTGAGAAGTCGTATGGTTGACCATTCAATGTCCAACCAGTGACTTTGCTCAATACGCCTTCAATCGTTTGATTCTCAACCACAGGTAAAGTAGCGAGTTGTCCGAAATTGATGAGTTGTTGTGGCACAGTTAACCCATCTACATTGGTGATGAAATTCACTGCCGATGGTGGTACTGGGTCATACTTACCATAAAAAGTAACTGCTGCTGTAATGACGATGTCATTGGCATCCACAGTCATCGCTTCATCTGAATAGAATCCTGCAAATACATAACCATCTTCTACACTTGGTAAGAATTCAAATGTATCACCTATACGTAACATAACGACGTCATTTGGTTTAGAGATGTTGTAATCGAGTGTAATTGAAACGAGTGCTGGTAAGGTATCGACGTAATTCGATAAACCATACGATCTACCATCGAAAATGTCCCATAACGCACTGCCTGTGATTGCACTTAAGTTCGTGGTCCACCAAGCGAGATCACTTGGGTTAACGCTATTGGTTAACGCGAGCGCCTGTGCATGTGGTGTGTCATTGGTGATATTACCAAAGACACTGGATTGATCGATAACCACGACTTGCTCACGGTTATAACCAATGAAACCAGAACGTTCATTATTGATAAATGTGACTTCAAAGAATGCATTGCTGATGGATGAAGTACCAGGGAATCGGTTGTATCCAACAAACGCAGCGGTGACATTGCCATCGACGATGGTATCTAAGACCACCACTCTATTGGCTGTGAGCACGCTTGCGACATTGTCTCTAACATAACCAACAAATGCGGCTGCGGCGACGTCAGAGGTATTCGCTGCTGTTGAAATGACCGTAACACCTGAAATGAAGATATCGGATGCATTTAGAGGTGCACTATCGACACGACCCACGAAACCACCCACATTGACTAATGTATTGGTAACGATGGTATCGATGATTGAAATATTACTTACATCGGTTCTTCTAGAGACTAACCCGATGAGTCCGCCAACACCATTGGCGTTCGCACCAGTCACGCTGGAATTTTGGATGACGATGTTTTCAATGACGGTATCGCCATTTTCAACACGACCTACCAAGATACCTGCGCGGTCAGAAGTAACCACAGTGATGTTTTCTAGAACTAAATTCTTAATGGTTGCGCCATTGGCTCTAGGGAATATACCACCGATGTTGGTCAACCCTGTCATCGAAAGATTCTTCACTGTATGGTTTCCACCATCGAAAATACCTTTAAACGAGGTGTTGACATAAACCCAAGTATACCCTGTGAAATCGAGGTCTTGGGATAAAATATAATGATACGTAGATTCAACTGTAGCCATATGATAGAATTCTTCGACCGTATCGATTGAAATCGATGCTGGTGCGATGAATCCTGATACTAAATTGATATCCGCTGTGATTGGGGTATTGAAATCAAATGCGACACCAGACAAACGCCATTCCGCGATGACTTCTTCAAAGAAATGGGTTGGTAAGTCTGGTTGTGTGGTGATCAATTCACCATACACCACTTGAATTGGGTTTGCCCCATTGAATGTAACTGTTAAACTTGCGACATCCCATACAGCCACCAATTGTGTATCGACTAAGATTGGTGTAGCGAAGTCAAATGGTTGACCATTGAGTGTCCAACCAACCACTTCTTTTAGAACGCCTTCAATCATTTGATTGGCGACGACTGGTAAGGTTGCGAGTTGTCCATAGTTCACTTCTTGCATTGGCACCGTTAAGCCGTCCACGTTGGTTACGAAGGTAACTTCTGAAGCAGGGACAGTTTCATACTTACCATATAAGGTAACTGCAGCAGAAACCACATACCCTTCCGGCAATGCTTGGGTTAATGCGACATCTAAGAACCAACCAACGAATTGATACCCGCCCACGTGTGGTGTGGTATGTTCAAAGGCTGCCCCTTGACGCACTTGAATTTGTTCATTATCTAGGGTGATGTTATAGACCAAATCTACAGCCAACATCGGTGCACTGTTTTCGATATAGTTATCGAGTGCGAAGATTTGATTGCTGTCGATTGCCCATAAATCATTGGTTGTAAATACTGGTAAATTGGTGGTCCACCATGCCAAGTTTGTCGGCACTGTGGTGTTCACGAATGCTTGTGCTTGAACGTGCTCGACTGAACCGGTGAGTACACCAAAGATACTGGTTGTGTTGAGTTTATCGGTTTCGTTGTTAACTCTACCAACTAAACCAGCGGCGACTGTGGTTGAATGTATGAAATCCACATCTAAATACACATTTTGAGCGGTTGCTGAACCTGGGTTACGCAAATAACCAATGAATCCACCAGCCACTTGTGCATCAACAACGGTATCGATGATGACGATACGGTTTGCAGTAACTACGGATGCGACAGAGTCTCTGACATAACCGACAAACGCACCAGCGGCGATGTCTAAGGCATCGATGACATTGGATTTAACCATAACACCGCGGACATAAATATCGGATGCGATGAGTTCACCACCATCGACTCTACCGACCACACCACCGACGTTTTTAACACCGGTCGCGATGACATCAGAGTCTAATAATGTAATATTGCTTAAAATGGTTTCTCTTGAAACTAAACCGATGACACCACCAACACCATTAGAGTTTGCAGCGGTCACGGATGAGTTCATGATGACGACATTTGTAATGGATGAATTGCCGTTTTCAACACGACCTGCCAAGATACCACCACGGTCATTGGAAGTCACGTGGATGTTGTCTAAGACAAGGTCTCTCACCATACCACCGTTGATTCTCGCGAATAATCCACCATAGTTTGTACCTGTCTTGGTCATGGTTAAGTTGGAAATGGTATAGCCATTACCATAGAATTTCGCTTTAAAGGATGTATTGCCGTCAGCCCATACAATACCTGTAAGATCGATATTGGTCTTTAACGCGTAGCTTGCAGTGATGTCTGCAGCCGTGGTTGAGAAGATTGAAACAAATTGCGATACTGAAGTGATTTCAGTAACTGCTTCTCTTAAAATCAAGTGGCTGACGATATTTGAATCACCATTTAAATCGACAAAGACATGAATGTAAGCAAATGACGATACATTCAAATCATCCAATACGATGCTTTGTGCAGTGATGGCTTGTGATACACCAGCCATAATAGCAGCCTTGGTTTCAGTTTCATTGTTGCTGAGTAAGTAATAAAGAGTACCGGATGGTTGAACCACGGTAATCGTAATATCCGATAGCTTTTCTAAATACCCGGCTTGGGTTGAAACGACACTGCTGATTTCATTTGGTTCAGCGGCGGAATACACATTGACATTTTGTGTTACCACTTTAGTATCCGATGCATTCGCACTGTTGGTAAATGTGTATGTGACGACATAATCGCCAGGTACAGCTGTATTGACTGGGTTATCGACCACGAGTGTATAATCGGTATCTTTAACCAAGAGTTGTTGTGTACCAAAGTAGTTATATACTTTAGGGGTATCTAACGTAAAGGTTGAACCTTCTTCGATCGATACGGTTGGACGAACGTCGGTGACTTGTCCTAATTTAATCACTTCAACCGGACGTGGTAAGGCTTCAATGCGGTTGACAACTAAGTTTGTGATATACGCTGGTTCTCTCAATACTGTGGTCGTTGAACTACCACTGCGGATGAACACGCTTTGGAATGGGGTTGTCCCGGTATAAGTGACTTTACCTGGGGTTAAGGATACCAATTGACCCGCTTCATAATAGAAGGCTTCAATGGTCTTGTTGACTAGGTCCACTTCAACACGCATGGTATACCATTGGTTGATGTTGATGGTGGTCTTCATCAATGTGCCGTTATCGGTACGATAGAATAAGGACGCGCCGTCTAACCCGAAAGCTACCACTGGGCTCGATGAAGAGGATTGAATATTGATGGCGGAAGCGTTTGAAGTTGCTGATTGTAATAAGTCTACTTCAAATACCAAAACATCGTAACTGTGCGCGATGGAACCTTCGATTTGAAGTTCTGTCAACGCTTCAATCTTTAACGCATTCGATTCATTTGGAATCGCTGGGGTTAAGGATGAAATCACTGTAAATAATGAGTTACCAGCTTTACCAGACACAGGTGCCCATAAACCGGTTTGACTGAGGATGTTACCATCGGTATAGGACTTAAAGTCTTCCTCAATGATTGGTGGGGTATCTTCGATGCTCGCTAATTTGAGCACGGTTGCGGTAAAGATTTTGGTTCTGGTGACGCTACCTCTTGTAAGTGTAGCTGTCAATGTAACGGTTTGATCCCCTTCTTCAAATGTGGGTTGATTGATCAAACCATTGGCTTGAATATACGCTGGTTTATTGATCGACCACGTGATGGAAACACCATCTCGATTTGTAGGGAAAATCAATCTTGGTGACAAATTGGTGAGTCCTGAGATGTTACCTAAGGTCAACCATTCAAATACTTGGTCGACATAGGCTTGGTCAGTGACTGACCATTTGGCATACAAGGTGATGTCGCTTGTGACTTTATCTGTTTCAAATACCCATGGGTTGGTTAAGGCTGCCTCCTTGAACCACCCATCAAACGCGAAACCACTTCTCGTAGGCGCGGTTGGTGCGGCAAACGTTTTACCACTTTCAACTTCAATGGCTTCAACATCACTACCGCCATTGGATTCAAATGTGACGGTGTACTTGGTTGTCGTACATGCCATCAAAATGAAACCCAACGTCATGATTGCGATTAAACTGACGATTTTTTTCATATTTCCTCCCTTTAAATTATCCTTTGTAATTGTTGCAGGTGAAACCTTCTCTTGGGGCCACAACGAACAACAATTTCGCTGTTCTGGTTTGACCATTCAATGTGAGTGTGACATCCAGAACCACCGGCCAGTTATCATTCAAACCAACCAAATCTTGTCTTGGGATGCCTTGTTGATCTCTTGATTCAATCCAACAGGTGTTTGGTCTGGTGACCACACCTTCATTACTGATGATTTCAGGTAAACGTGATGTATAGGTGATATTCACACCTTTATATGTGGTTGGTAAATTCAAACTGCCATCGGCAGTGATGACCACTTTGGTCTTCGATGCCATGCCAGATAAATCTTCAGCTTCCATCAATAAAATGTAGGTATCATCAATGACCACATCTTCATTGGTTGGCTTTTGATCTTGACATCCGACTAAAGCTAACCCAAACACCATGAGTATCATCGTAAAAAATAGTTTTTTCATGTTGGGCTACCTCTCAATCGTAAATGGTCTTGGTATAGACCATATTTTGTGTATAACTTCTGTCTTCGACAACACCATCGTTGGATAACAAGTACCCATGGATATAGCCACTGTCCGCGAGATAAAACGGCATATCGGATAATGAAATCCCACGGATGACTGCGTCTAGTGTTAATAATGCCAAGGTGTCTGGTTGGTCTAAACGGCTATACAACATGATGTCGGATTCAACAAAGAACCCTCTGTGGAATTTTTCAGTGACGATGTTGTTACCAATCGTTCTCGCTACTTCCAAATACGCCACATTCTTGGTGTAATCATAAAGTTCTACCATCGCCATTAAAGCGTATGGGTCATCGACAGATGTGTCGATATTGAGGTTTGGCTTCGCGCCACCCAAGTCACCGATATCGCCCAAACCGAAGGTGTACACAATGTCTCTAAAGTATGACCATAACACAGCTTGGTCAGCACTTTCCTTGGTTTGTAAGATGGTTCTTAAAATCGGTAATAAATAAGTCGTTGGCATGCTCACATAGTCGAGTCTCATACGAGATGGTCCAAAATAACCCACTTCAGGTACGACATACCCATAAGTGACTGTGCCATCAATGAACATCGGTATAATCATGTTCTTACCATCAACACGGATATAAGCATGCTTTAAATAACCTTCAATATATTGTCTTGCCCAATCGACAAATTCAGTGACACCGTATTTGTCGGCTGCTTCTAATAACATTAAAATATTATCCACATAAACCGCTTGGGTATTTTTCCAAGCGACATTGGCTTCTCTCGCTACCGGTCCAAAATCTCTGAATTGACGGGCAACTCTATCGCCACAACCTGAATTGGTATAGGCTGGGTCTGCACATTCGATTGCGGATTTCGTGACTAATGTGGACTTGTACTGATATACGGTCATGCCAGTGATTGGGTTAGAAGCCAGATTGTATTGTCTCATCAAATATTTGGCCCAATCGGCTGGGACTGGATCGCCGGTATGATTGGATAGTGTAAATGCGGCATAGGCTAAGTCAGTCGCTGAGTTGACAAATGGCAATAACCCTGGTGAATCGGCTGGAATGATGGGGTTACCAAAGGTATCAAACTGAATGACATCCTCAGGAATCGTTTGACCGAAGACATTGACGTCATACGCGGTAGAGTAACTGCCATGACGGTTCATGTCGGTTGAACTCCAATAGAAATGGGCTGTCCACAGTTGTCTCATGAATCTCAAAGTCGCTTCTTCATTGACTTCCATCATGAGTTCATAATAAGGCATCATGTTTTTAAGTTCATGCGGCCCATTCGGACCTTCGAAACTTTGAACTTCGAGGGTATCTAAGTTGATGGCTCTATGTCCGCCCCATTGAAATAAACCATTGGGTGATTGGTAATTATCCATGAATTCATCCAACATGGCTACCGCTTCATTTTTATATTTTGGACTGCCTGTCACGTTACTTAAAGCCACCAAGGTTCTGAAGAAGTTTTGTTGGTTGGCTAAGTTGGCGTAAGGCACTTCTGCGCGGTTTGGAAAGGTCCATCTGGCAGGTTCACCGGTTAAGGTGTTGATGGCGTCTGGCAATAGTTTGGTCTCTTCATTGTATTCATGACCATACTTTAAGACGTTTTCAACGTATTGAATGACCGCGTGTAAGCGGGCATAATCGGCTTCGGTATAAGGGATTTTGTTGGTTTGTGCGAAGACTTTGCTGGAAATCATTAAACTTGATAATAAGACTAAAACTAAGATCCAAGCTTTTTTCATCGACTAAACCACCTTTCGTTCGACGATGACATCGTCGATATACGCATAACTGTTCGTATAGTTTCGTGGCATCGTGACTCTAAATACATTTGGTACTAAAATCGTACCAGTGACTAACGCGTTGACACGGTTAGACACGTGGAATGCCCCTGAATATAAGGATACATAGGCATCGCCTTGCTTGATGTGCGCGGAAACGACATTGGTTGATGCGTCCCATTCAAACTTAAAGGTATACCAGGTGTCTTTTTGAATGGTGACTGAAGTGGCATAGGTGTCCCCACCATCGGCGGTACCTGAGTAGTAAAAGAATGGCCCACCTACTTTGATTTGAACCTTTAAATCGGAACCAATCACCGCTTGGATGGTATTGACCGCACCGGTCGATACCCCAAAAGCAATCGAATCGGTTGGTTTATCAGAAG
Source organism: Bacillota bacterium (assembly GCA_023436805.1). GTDB lineage: Bacteria > Bacillota_I > Bacilli_A > Acholeplasmatales > UBA5453 > Paracholeplasma. The sequence continues at coordinate 22,927 of JAEZHT010000048.1, read as the reverse complement.
GCATCATCACACTGGCGTAAGCGACCCCTTTACGGTCTAAATCCAAATTGAATTTGGTAGAGAAAATAAAGGTCGGGTTCGGTGCCGATTGTGGGTACATCGGTGCTTTTAAACCATCCGAAAATAGCTCTACATAGCGATTACCGTTATTTTCAATGACGGTTGCTTTAACACCATCGGCTTTATATTCTTCGTTGCGATACAATAACCAATTGCGCGGCATTTGGTTGATTCGATCGGTTTCAAATGTTTCATTGATGGTGTATTCATCCGCGATTGGTGATATAAAATTCAAATCATCCGATGGGACATAACACCCTTCTGCGAGTGGGGTATCTTTACATAAATAGTCTTTTGCTTCTTCTGGTGTGGGTGTATTGCCTGCACAAGCCGATAATAGAAGCGCTAAGCTGAGGATGACCCCTAAAGTGCTTTTTTTCATGTGAACCTCCTAACCTTTAATGGCTGAATCTGCGTTGTTACCAACAAAGTATTTTTGAGCCACAAAGAATACGATGATGAGGATCGATACCGACACAATCGAACGCGCATAGACATGGGCGTAGGTATTGATCGAGTCTAACCCTAAGAGTGGTAACACTTTGGCTAACGGGAAAAATTCCGCGTTCGTAATGTAAATGAGTGGTCCTTGGTAATCGTTGAATTCTGCAATGAATAACAACAGCGCTACCGTGATGACAATCGGTTTTAATACCGGCATCAACACGTACCAGAGGACTTGCATCTTATTCGCCCCATCCATATACGCCGCTTCATCTAAATCACGGGGGATGGTTCTAAAAAATTGAATGAACATGAAAATTGAAAATGAGTTGACCGCGAATACGGAACCTGCCCATAGCGGTAAGAATGCCATAAACGGTAAGGTATTGTTTTCCCAAATGGATGCGACACCTGGACTCGTCCAAAAGGCATACATCGGGATTCTAAAGATGGTATTGGGCATCAATAAAGTACCGATGACGAGGGCGAATACAATCTTTTTACCTTTAAAATGCATGCGTGTTAATACATACGCAGTAAGTAAAGTCGATACTGTACCGAAGACCACATGAGGAATGACATACTGCATCGTATTCCATACCGCACGTAACAACGAATACCCTTGAGCACTGCCCCAACCCGGGGCGGTTAAGGCTTCTTGCCAACCAACTAAAGTGAACGCTTTTGGCCAAAAGAAGAACGATTCATTCGCGCCTTCATTGAATGAGGCACCAATGATCCATAAGAGTGGGTATAACATCACGAAAGCGAATCCTAAGATGATGCCATACTTAATGACTGAAATGATTCTTTTTTGAATGGTTTTATTCATCAATGTTCACCCCTAATCCTGATAGTGAACCCAGTATTTACTAGATCTGAAAATCATCACTGTAAATACCATAATGATCACGAATAATATCCAAGACATCGCACTACCGACGTTTAAATCGCCGCCTTTAAACGCGATGTCATAAATGAGTTTATTTAATACATTGGTGGAATTTTCAGGTCCCCCGTTGGTGATGAGCATTGGCCCATTGAAGACTTGGAACGTTTCTACCAACCTCATAACCCCGTTGAATAAAATGATTGGGGTAATCATTGGTATGGTCACACTGAAGAATTGTCTTACTATGCCAGCCCCATCGATGGTAGCTGCTTCGTATAAAGTTTCTGGGACATTTTTCAAAGCATTCAAAAATATCAACATCGTCGACCCAAATTGCCAAACCCTCAGTAAGACAATCGAGGCCATCGCCCCAGCGGCGGTGCCTAAGAAACTGATCGGTTGTAACCCAATCAATTTTAAACCTGCGTTGATTAAGCCGTTGTATTCGAAAATATAACGCCATAAGATGATGATCGCAACGTTCGCCCCGAGCACCGTTGGCATATAAAAGGCGGTTCTGAAGAAGCCAATACCTTTCATTTTTAATGCCAAAATATAAGCGACGAGTAATGAAACAATCAAAATCAGGGGTACCGTAATGAATACGTACATGAACGTGACTTTGAGTGCATTCATGAATTCAGAACCCAAATAACTTGAGGAATCGAAAATCAATTTGAAGTTTTTAAGTCCAACAAAAGTCGATACTCGACCCCGTTTTTCATACAGACTCATGACGAATGAACTGATGAATGGGTAAAGTTTAAATAAAATGAAACCAATTAACCACGGCACTAAGAGTGCGTAGGGTACCCATTTCTTTTCTCCAACCATACCTAGTCCGCCATGATCCGTGCTAATTCGGTATTGAAACGTTGAATGATACGGGATGCCGCTTCATTCGCGTTGATGTTATTGAGTAAGAACGATTCGATTGGGCCTTCATAGATGGCTCTAAAGGTGTTGTGTTCGTAATATGGGTGAATATAAAGTGCCATGTTTTGTGTAAGTTGATGATTATACATCGCTTGAACCACCGTATGGCCTTGCCACTCAAGGGAGTTTTCATAATCTTTACCCACCACTGCTTTTAATAAATGCTGTGTTGTTGAATTTGAGGATACCCCACGGTCAACCCCTAAGATGGCGACCGCTTCTGGGTCTGTGGTCATGAATTCGATGAATGTCTTCACAGCTTCTTGTTTCGCAGGGCTAGATTCTACACGTTTGGAAACCGCGTATGCCATGGATACTTTTTTGTACATCCCAACGTTTTGACCTGATTGTTGTTGGAACATGCCTGCCATCACTAAGTTCGCAGATGCAGGTAGTGTATTTTGATATTCAGAAATCGCGGTATTCCATTGTAAGACACCGCCATATTTTTGAGAGGTCCAATTCGGATTGGTTGGTCCATCCAAATGGGTATCGATGGCGTTCGATGGAATGAGTACGCCAGTACTTCTTAAATCGGTAATGAAGTTGAACCCTTCGACCAATTGTGCTTGGGTGAAATTGAGTTGATTTTGATCGTTGATGACATTCTTCCCATGGACTTGGGCGAGGTATGAAAACATCAAGATGGCTACTTGTTGGGCATCCAAACGACCAATCGCGTATTTAGACGCGTCTTTAGCGTTGATGAGTTCACCAGCAGTCATCAGTTCTTCCCAAGTTTGAGGTAGTACTCTGCTACCCCCATCAAAGGATACATTCGCATCCTCATAGAGTTTTTGATTTAAATAGAAAATATAGCCTGTTTCAGACACCGATAGACCCAAGACTTTACCATCCACAGTGAGTGGTGTATGTTCATCGGCTGGGTATTTCGAGAAGTCTAGACCCAATTCATTTAAATCCATGAAATAGTCTTTCCCATACATCGAATAAATCCAGTTGTAGTTGACTTGAAAGACATCCGCTTCGGTACCACGGTTGAGTTTATTGTTTAACGCTTGTTGGTACCCATTCCAAGTAGATTGTTCGCCTTTCACTTTGTATTGTGGGTATTTCGCTTCAAACAGTTCTATCGCTTGATAGGTGGCGATATTACGGTCTGAGGTGCCCCACCACGCAAATGAAATTTCATTGTCATCGGCTTTTTGGCCACAGGCTGCTAAGAGTATCGAAACAACCATCACTAAAGCCAGGGTGTAGATTTTTTTCATGTGTATTAGTCTCCTATATTTGAAAGTGTGGGATCGATCCATAGCCAATCGAAGTCTTCGATGGCGGTCGCTCCAGTTTTAAATGTTGTAAAAGTTTCAGCTAAATAATAAACATCTTCTAATGCATAGCCATAGGGGATGACCTCATGGTTGCGCATTTGATATGGTAAGGCTGCGTTCGCGCCAGTATGTAACCAAAGCGAATTTCTATCAGACGATGAACCAAAGTATGTACGATTCACCTGAACCAGTTCACTATTGATGACTTGGTATGACCCGGTGTATTTGACATCGGGGTCACTGTCTTGGTGGTTTTTAATCGGGGTGGTAACGTATTTATAACTCGAATGTTCCAGTAAAATCGACCCACCTTCCGTGGACACCAACCCTTGATTGACAAAGGATAAGTTAGGGCTGTTGAGTCTAATTCTGGTTTGATAAAGCAAGGTGTTGTCTAAAATCATGTGATACAGATGGACGTCACCTTTTCTCAATCTCGGCATGCGATCCATCAAATTGAATACTTCTAAATGATGAAAAGTCATCGTGATGTCTTCAAAACCTTCACCATCGGTGGTGTTACCTAAGTTAAAGCCCTTCTTTTGAAAACTCGCGAACAGTTTCAAGTCTTCTACTGAAATGCCTTCGGTTCTAAGACTGTCAAAATAAGGGTGGTTAGCACGGTTGGCTTCCAAATAATCGATTTGACCATCGATGAAAGCATTAGGATTAAAGTTCAATTTGGACCAAGATAGTGTCACGTTTTGACTGTGTTCTCTTAAATCGATGATGCCATCATAGACTTGATCAAATGTGAGGTGGTCAAACCAAATGCCGTTCACATCTTTTAAACTGAAGTAATCCCAATCATTCCGTTTATACTGTCCTTCAGAGTATTCATCCCACTCCCAAAGTTCAGACATATGTAAGTTTCTGATCACGATGTTGGTAGACCTTTCAATTTGGAATGCAGCGTGTTTGATTTTAACACCTGTGTTCGAATAAATCATCAGGTCACTTCGGTCATTGAGTCTTACATGACCTACCCCAGTTTCTAATAAAATTGGGTGGGTGAGTGGTTGTCTGCTGTGTGCACGGTACACATTGTTATACGTGGATAACGATTTGCCTGCTTCACTCAATTTAGCACTGACTTCTTTAGAACCCAAAGATAAATCCGTTTCAATTTGAATGACTTTGGTGGTTGGATCTAACAAAGCATCCAAGAATTCAACCTCATTTTGAACCATCGTTATGTTATCTTTATAGATGTGTCTGTCTGTGATGATAAGCGAAGAAAAGCCAAATGGGTTAAAAAACCTTGAGTAGTCTACTGGCAACTCGTCATTTGGCAAAGGTGTGATTGGATCGGTTGTAGGTATGCGTTCATTCGTACACGCTGCCAACGTGAAGAACAAACCAAATACGAGCATCATCCAAAGTTTTTTCATGTTTTCTCCTGCGTCTATTATATTAGACACTGTTTATTTCATTTTCATTATATCATATTAATTTCCATTGTGTCAACGCTTACATACGTGCGCAGACACATCGTTTGCGTGAGTTTTGATATTTTTTGTGAAATGTGAACGTTTTCTATATTTTGGATGAATTATTAGTTTTAACCTCAAAATAGTTGGTTTTAAGTACAATTAGTTGTGTTATGATAATCTTAAAGACCGCTGGAGGTTACTATGCAAGTTAATGAAATCAAACCAAAAGAACGCTTCATTTTCGCTTTAGGCGATTTATACGGTGGGGGTGGACAAACCATCATCGGTGTCCTCTATTTAGTATTCATCACCAACGTCATCGGCATCAGCCCTGGCATCGCAGGGACGATGATTTTAATCTCTAAAGCGTGGGACGCCATCAATGACCCGTTGATGGGGATGATTACCGATAGAACCAAAACTAAATTGGGTCGACGTCGTCCGTTCATCTTGGTTGGGGGTATTTTGTTGATCCCTGCTTTAGCGTTGTTATGGTTACCTCATGGGTTAGGTAATACTGCACTTAAAGTCGTGTATATGCTCGTCACTTACTTGTTCTACTACACCATCAACACCATCATCGCTGTGCCTTATTCAGCGTTATCAACAGAAATCACCAACGATTTCAATGAACGGAATAAAGTCAACCTCACCCGTTTGATTTTTTCTATGACATCCACAGCGATTTGTACACTCGTGCCTACGATGTTGTTTGAATCCTATACCGCTGGTAACTTATCCATCATGGGATTTTACTTCATATTGGTGTTTGTCTTTGGTGTTATTTTTACCTTACCACTCATTTTGATTGGTTTATACACCAAAGAACGTACCCCATATGAAGCGGTGGAACGGTTTAGTGTAAAAGCATTCTTCGAACCACTATCCGTTAAGGGTTTCCGTAAATTGGTCGTTTTATACATTTGTCAAGCTTTAGCCTTAGACATGGCGTCTGCGGTGGTCATTTATTATGGATTATATGTGGTCAACATTTCTTCTACCATCTTCCTAGGGACTTTCTTGGGGATGCAACTACTCATGTTCCCATTGTTATATAAACTGGTGTCATCGGTATCCAAAACCAAAATTTATTATTATGGTTTACCACTTACCATTTTGATGAGTTTAGGGATTGCTTTCTTCCCTGCGGGTGGCGCACCGATCATATTATATGTTTTGGTTGGTTTAGCGGCCTTAGGCTTCAGTGGGGCACAATTGATGAGCTGGATTTTATTCCCAGATGTGGTGGATTTGGTTGAACTAAAACTTAAGGAAAGAAATACTGGGGTTTGTAGTGGTGTCATGACGTTCATTCGCACCGGTAGTGCTGCAATCGCGGTATTTGTCATTGGTTGGGTATTGGAACTCACCGGGTTCATCACCCCGACTGAATTATTACCAGAACCCATCCAACCAGATTCAGCGATTTTAGGCATTCGTTTCATCTTTATCTTAGGGTTAGGGATCCTCATGTTACTTGCTTTTATGGTATCAAGAACATTCAAACTCACCCCTGCGATTTCTAAAGACATCAAAGCCTTGAATGAGAAAATGGCGTTAAATATCCCTTGGACACCTGAAGAAGAAATTAGAGTTGAAGGCTATCAAAAGGAGTTCTGTTAATATGTTTGAAGACATCCCAATGTCTGTTAAAATGACCCACAAGACGTTTCCTGAAATAGATCTTTTAGCGCAGGGTAAAACGATCGATGAATCGGGTATTTTAAGCCTCTTAAACTACATCGACAAACGGTATGATTGTGCGGACTTTCGAATGATTTGTATTTTAAGAAGTTTATATAAATACGCGCATTTGATCACTGAAGGTACTTTAAATCAAATGAAAAAAACCGTCTTGGGGTTTAAGTACCATATGGCTGACCCTGGTGAAGACGGGATGTGTTATTGGAGTGAAAACCACCAATTGATCTTTTCAACATGTGAATACTTGGCGGGGTGTTTATACCCCAATGAGGTATTTACCAACACAAAAGCCTTCGGTTCTTTTCATAAAGATCGTGGGTATCAACACTTGATGTATTGGTTTAAAACCCGATTTGAATTGGGTTTTGTTGAGTTCCATTCGAACACTTACTATGAGGAAGATGTCGCGCCTTTATCCTTATTGATTGAATTTTCAAGCGATGAAACCATCACTAAACAAGCGACCCTGTTAATGGATTTGTTGATGCTAGATTTCGCACTACTCCACCATCATGGTTATTTTAGTGTGGCTTCAGGTCGTTGTTATGACAAACAAAAGATGGACCCCAAAGAACAGGATATCCTAGACATCATGAAAAAGGCCTTTAATCTAGGTCCTGTCGAAACCTATGACTACACTAGGCTATCCGCTGAGTTTGTCTTAAATACCAAGTATGATGTCCCTCAAGTGATCCAAGAGATTTCAAAAGACCAAAGTACCAAAATCATCAAAGATTCGAATGGCTTATACCTAAGTGAAGTAACCAACTACTTTAAACAGAAAAAAGATTTTTATACGACTGGGTTATATTTGTGGTCGATGGAGGCTTTCACCAACCATGAATCGATTGAACTCACGATCGACATGTTTCATGCATGGCATTTGAAACATAACACTTTTTTAAAGAACCTGAGTGCCTTTGATAACATCATCTTTAAGAAACTCCATCTATTAAAACCACTCATCACCCTACTCAATCCAACCACCCAAGGGGTCGCGATTGAACGGGCGAATGTGTATACCTATAAACACAAAGACTTTCTATTATCGACTGCCCAAATGTATGTCCCTAAATCCTTTGGTGACCAACAACATGTGGGTGGTGCATTGTTAGATATAAAGACTTCCGTGTTTGTTACACACCCAGCGAGCGCCTTTTTTAAAGACAATTCCAGAAACTTTAGTCCCTCTTATTGGGTCGGCAATGGCATCATGCCTTACGCTTTCCAACATGATAACAAGGCATTATACGTGTTTGATTTATCCCCAAGAACAGGGTTATTCGAAAAGAAACGGGCGTTATTCACCCACTGTCATATGAGGGTATCTGATTTTGATGAGATGATGTATGATAAATTCAGTGTCATTGGTATTAAAAACAAGGCCATGATTGGGATCCTTGGATTAAATGAAATCACCCGATATGATGATGTTGAACTCCGACAATTAGGCAAATACACCGCTTGGGGGTTTTTAGTCGCTTCTACAGATGATGTATCCATAGAAGATTTCAAGAAAAAACTAGCACGTTTAATGATTACCAAAGCAGGTCATCTTTACACATTGGATGACATCGAAATTGATACAAAAAACCATCAAGTCTTCCATAAGAACCAACAGGTATTCACAGAATATGACCGGCTGGATTCACCTTTTGGAAAGATACCACGACAACCCAGTCAAATTGAAATTACCCATGGTTCGCATAAACTCACCCTAAACCTAAAGGAGTTGATTCGTGATGAATCCTTATCTTAAAGATTGTATCTCAGTGATTGATCATCACATCACTCAAATCGAACCCAAGATGAAGTGGATGTGGGGGGAAGCTTTATTTGGGTATGCTTTGTTATTATTAGATGAATATTTGGGTGAAACCAAATACAAATCGTTCATTGAAAGCTATTTAGATTACTACCTTGAACACCCACCTGTGGTCGATCAATCGGATAAATTCGCACCAATCCTCATCAGTTTTACGTATGGTCGAATTTATCAAACCGACCACTATGATAGCCTCACCCAATTGGGCATCGATTACATTGAACATGTCAAACCAGTCATCGACTTTTTACCCAATCATTTAGGACACAGTGGGATTGGTAAACTTTATCCTAAATCCATTTGGGTCGATTCCATCATGATGTATGGGGTGTTCTTGAGTGTGTATGGGCATTACAAAAACAATCAAAAATACCAAATGATGGCCTTCAATACCGCCGTTAAATTCAAGGAATACCTTTCTAAAGATGGCTTATGGCGACATGCGTATTGGGTCAAATTTAAACTGGCTTATCCAAAAGACATCTACTGGGGTAGAGGCAATGGTTGGGTCGTGATGGCCTTACCTATGATGTTAGAACATTTAGATCCGGTGTATCATCTATCGATTAAAACGATGTTGATTGAAACCATCCAAGCGATTACACCTTTACAACAAGACCATCTGTTTAGAACCATCTTAAATCACAAGTCTGGTTTAGAGTCTTCTGCCAATTTCTTGATTCATGGGGGTATCCTCAAAACAGTCAGACTTGGAATTATGGATGATGCTTTTGGTATGACTGCACAAAAGGGTTATGAAGCATCGATGAAAGCTTTCATCCAAACCAAAGAGAATCATCCTTATTTGACCAAAGTCTCCAATCCAACCATTCCACTACCTTTATTTCCAAAACTGGGGTACAAATGGATTGGTTATAAAGACAATTGGAGTTATGGGTTAGCGAGTCTTATTTTCGCATCCATCGCTTACGATCAACGAATCCTACCATAAAAGAAAAGATGTCTATTTCGCAAAAAAGCGATTAGACATCTTGTTTTTTTATTTGACCATCTTTTTATTCATGTTTCGATAAGCTAAAGCCAGTAAGATGAGTGCTACCCCGAAGGACCCTACCATCAACCAAAACATGGGGATATCGATACCAAACACACCAATTTCTTGTGTACCATACGATTCAGCGAGGGCTTCAGCGAATGGGGCTGGTAGTTCAGCGTAGGCTTGTTTTAGTATCACTTGTTTGAGTAAGATTGTCATATGGGTAAATGGCACCACAGAAGCAATATTCGACATCCCCTTACCTAAGACAAATAGTGGCATATAAATCCCGCTCATGAAACCAATGACTGTCCCTAACACACCAGCTAAAGCACCAAAAGCATTTTGGCTCTTGATCAAAGTGACTAAGAATAACATCAAAGCGGATGAGATGAACGTATAGAATAAAATCAATAATGAAGATACTAAAATGGTTTCTAGATTGTACCAATAACCCGAGGATAGGCCCACGTATAAAATGGTTAATCCCCACATCATCCAAGATAAAACCACCGTGACTAGTGTGGATGAAATGAAATAGGATAAGATGACTTTATAGCGTTCAATCGGTGTAACCATAAAGCCTTCTAAACGTCTGGTTTCGATGTCTGAGACAATCGTACCCATGACCCCTAAAGATAAAGATACGGTATTGATGACCAAGACCCCACCCATGATGACACCCACACCTAAGAAGGTTTTGAGGTTGTCTTCAACGGTGTCGAATGAACCCCCTGTGGTATACTGTCTACCTAAGAATAAGAAATATAAACCCAGTAAGATGATGACCGATAGAAATGAAAAGAATACCGCTGCCTTATCTCTTAAAAAGACTTTGACATTTCGTTTGATCAATGAAGTTAAATTAAACATGGTGTTCACTTCCAATCACTTGAATGAAGACATCATCCATGGAACCTTTGATGACTTCAAATTGTTTGATGTTGTCTTTGAGTGCTTCTAACAATGTAATCGCGTCTTTCGCATCCTCTACTTGAATGACATATTCATCGGATACTTTCTTGTGTGGTCTTTGGATCGATTCTAAGTAATCGACCAAGGCTTTTTTGTTGAATGGGACCAGTTTTAAACGGTCATACGAATATTGGTCCTTGAGTGCAGCCGGGGTGCCTTCTGCACAAATCTTGCCTTTATTTATGATGACCACATGATCGGCGACGGCCGCTTCTTCCATGTAGTGGGTGGTTAAGAAAATCGTCATCCCTGAAGAGGTTCTTAAGTCATCAATCACTTTCCAAACGACTTGTCTGGTTTCCGGGTCTAAGCCTGTGGTTGGTTCATCTAACAATAAAATTTCAGGGTTTGAGAATAAAGCTCTCGCAATCTCTGTTCTTCGTTTTTGACCCCCTGAGAGTGTTTTGAAACGTTGGTTTTCAAATTCGTCTAAGTGTAAGTAACTTCTCAATTCTTCGTAGCGCTTGAGGACACCGGCTTTATCGTTGATGTATAAAGACCCGCGGTAAAGTAAGTTTTCTTTCACGGTGAGTAAATCATCTAAGATGTTTTCTTGGAAGACTACCCCAATTTTGTTTCTGAAGTAATTGTCTTCGGATTGACCGTTTAATAATACTGCCCCCGAATCCAAATCGAGTAAGGTGGAAATCACTTTGATCGTGGTGGATTTACCTGCCCCGTTCGGTCCTAAAAAAGCGAATAGTGAGCCACGTCTAACATGAAAGGAAATGTCATCGACCGCTTTGATTTCGCCGTAATACTTTTTCAAATGCTTGATCTCTAAAATAGCGTCCATATATACCTCCAAAATCTTCATTTTACCTCAGTATAGCATAAGCATATACTATTGTATATGGTGATTTTGAAATATTATGGAAATCTTATATGTGTTTTACATAGAAAAATAAAGGCACAGCCATCTGTGCCTTTGTAGAAGCAATTCATTTGTCATTAACAAGATTCACGGTAGATAATTTTACCAATCGGGACTTGGATGTCCTCAGGCGTTCGGTCATTGATGATATCCATCAAAGCGGTCGCTACCCGTTTACCCCATTCCATATGGTCGATGCCAATGGTGGTGAGTTTTGGGGTAATGAATTCATCCAAAACGATGTTATCAAACCCCGCGACTGCGATGTCTTCAGGGATCCTAACCCCGCCTTGTTTCAAAGCTTCAATGAGCCCAATCGCCGATTCATCGTTCGCACAAAATACAAATCTTGGACGCTTGTCTTGTTTTAATAATAATAGACCGGCTTGATAGCCACTTTGAATCGTAAAGTCCCCTTGAAGGTAGGTATGTGATAACCCTTTTTCATGTAACGCTTGTTTAAAACCATCGTATCTATGGTTGTTGTTAAAAGCGATGGTCGGTCCAGATAAAAACGCGAAATCATCATAGCCTTTTTGAATCATCGCCTGGATGAATGTATACACCAAACCCTCATTGTCAATAACCGATGAGTAAATGTTCGGTCCAACCAAGTTTCGATCCAAAACAAACAGTGGGTGGCCTTGAGAAGCATAGTGTAGTAAGACATCGTCAGACAACTGCCCATCAAACACAATCGCCCCATCGACTTGTCGTTCTTTGAGCAAGTTCGAAGACGCTTTACCGGAACTGACAATGATGTTTAAATTGTTGGCTTGTAGGGTTTGTCGAATGCCTTCTAGGACATCTGAGAAGATAGGACCTGCAAACCCATACACAAAGACACCCACATTACCGGTGCGTTTGGTTTTTAAATTCCTCGCACTGCCATTGGGGTAATAATTGAGTTCTTTCGCAATCGCGAGTATTTTCTTTTTCGTATCTGGGTGGACATTCGATTGGTTGTTTAAAGCATAAGACGCGGTAGAGATCGACACCCCCGCTTTTCTCGCAACATCTTTGATTGTAGGCATGTGACCTCCTTTCCCGCATGGAAAAAATGCTTTTAAAGGTGGTAACCCCTAAAAGCATTTTCCCACATTGGGAGGGCAAACTATCTAAGTAGTTTCGCCAATGAAATTGTTAATTATTCAACGATTGGTTTGAAAAATACTCTTGCAGAGACGATATCGAAATCGCCTGTAACTGGCGCAGTGCCGCCTTCAGCGAATAGAATCACACCAGTGATACCTGCAGGAATGGTGATTTCGACGGTGATTGGTTGATCATCGACGAAAGTAACCCATTGTTCTACAGAGTCATTGACTTTAACCAATACTTGTTTGCCGGCAGTACCTTTTAAGGTAACGGAAACGGTATTGAGGCCTTCGATGTCTTTAGCCGCGACTGTAGTCTTCATGAATACCCATTCTTGACCAGCCGCTTTGGTATAGTTGACCTTAGTCAATGAACCTAATACGACGACATCATATGTATCGGCGTCATTTTCTACCCATGTATTGATCAAATCTTTAGAATAAGATAGATACGCTTCTAAGATTTCAAATGAACCGGTTGCAGGGGCAGAACCTGGCGCACCAAACATGAATACTGACATGAATTGGTCTGCTGGGATGGTAACGGTGATTGGTTGATCATCGACGAATGTTACAAATTTTTCAAGTGCACCTTGGTCATTTGGTTTAACAAGAACTTGATTGCCTGCTGTACCTTTTAAGGTAATGGTCAACATATTGAGACCTGCGACATCTTTCGCATCAAATACGACTCTAAACCATTCCCAGTCTTGACCTGCAGTCTTGGTATAGTTGACAACAGTCTTTTCAGTTTGGAAATCATAGGTGTATACGGTTGCGAGATTAGGTACCCATTTGTCATTAAAGCTATATTTAGCGGTTAAATCCACTTCTACTGGGACATAAGTCAATGTGAGTGATACGATTTCAAATGAACCGGATGCAGGAGCAGTACCGCCTTCACCGAATAAGACAAGTTTAGAGAAGGATGCGGCTTCAACCACGATGGTGACTGGTTGGTCATCGGTAAAGTTAACGACTTGTTCTAACGCACCCATGTCATTTGGTTTAACCAATACAGATTTACCTGCAGTGCCTTTAAGGACTAAAGTCATCTTGTTTAAACCAGCCACTTCTACTGCGTTGAATGTGTTAACCATTGCAGACCATGCTTGGCCTTCTACTTTGGTGTAGTTAACAACCACTGGGTCAGTGCCTGTGAATGTGTATACATTGGCATCTAAGCTGGTCCATGGGGTTGTCACTTGATAATCGGCATTCTTGAATGTCACACTGTGGATGGTGAAGTTACCAGAACCAAGTCCACCAGGTACAGCAAACATCACGACTTTGTTCAATTGTTCAAGTTGTGCTTGAGTCATCGCAGTTAAGTCAATGGTGAATACTTGTTTTGTACCATCAAATGTGAATTGTTGTTCTTTGTTACCGACAGGAGATTCTACTTTTAATAGAATGGTCTTGTTTTCTTGTCCTGTAAGTTCAAATTCTAGTTTCGCGAATCCGCTAAAGTCGCCATCGACTAAAGCGTACATGAAGTTCCATTCGCCTTTCTTAGCATAATCTACTTCGAATTCACTACCACTTGGGGTGATGGTATAGACCAAATCGCCACCATCGTACCAGTTGCCTAGTGCGAAGGTTGCATCGGTACCATTGTATTCGTTCACGATGAATACAGGTTCTTCAAATTCATACTCATCGATCATGAATGCGTCTTTAAACACGACTTGACCTTCAGCTGGTGCTAAACCAGCAGCGATGAAGATCTTAAAGTCAGTGATTGCGTTCTTTTCAACTAAGGATAACTTCGTCAAATCGATGACGAGTTCTTGTTCAGTACCATCCAACCAAATGAACGCTTCTACTGCGTTGTATTCGTTTGGTTTGATAAGTAACTTATGACCAGCGGTACCTTGGACAACGAATACAGCGTAATTGAAGTCTGTAAAGTCGCCTTGAACTCTGTTTCTCATAAATGTCCATTCCATACCTGCAGGTTTATCGTAAGCGACTTGTGCATCGGTGCCTGAGTAAGTAATGACATAAATACCTTCATCGTTGGATTCATACTTTTGGTTGAAGTGGAATACTTCATCGGTACCATTGTATTCATTGATGTTGGATTGAATGTTATTGAATCCATCATTGATGATGAATCCATCGGCGATTTCATCTGAGAATGTGAGTGCTGTGATCTTTAATACACCTGTAGAAGCTTCTCTTTCAGGTGAACCAATGATGACAATACGGTCTACTTTCTTCAAGAATTCTGAAGATTGGATTAGGTTCCATTCATAGGTACCCACAATCGCAGTGACATTTAAGCCAACTTCTTTCGCTGGGGTATCATCTTTGGTTTCTAATCTTAACAACATAGAACCCATACCTTCGACTGTAATGACTAGTTTCTTATAGACAGATAAGTCTTTGGTAATGACTGCGCTTTGCATGAAAGCGTTCGGGAAAGTGCCTTTGTTGTAAGATACATTCAATTCTGCTGCAGTGTTGGTGTTTATGGTATAAACGCCATCACCGCCGTCGGTCCAGCCGCCAAGTGCGCTGAAGTCAACGATTTCTTCTTCTTCGGGCGTCTTAGGTTGACATCCAGCGATGCCAAACACCAAACCAGCCACTAAAAACATTAAAAATAGTTTTGTTGCCTTTTTCATGTTTTCCTCCTATTTATAGGGAGGGATTCAGGGGTGCTAAATCCCTCGTGTTATAACCAAAACTTAAATTAAGACGGCATTCTCACGATGGTGATGAGTGCTGGTAAAGTTTCCAATGATCCAGATAGATCAGAGGATGGTACAGATGAAATATTGAACGCGACATATTGGTAATTGCCCCAGAAAGCGGCGTCAGTCACGATGGTACCTGTCAAGTTGTCGGTTCTAAGCATGACAGAATAGGTATTGAATGAGTAATCCATGTAGATGACTCTCACTTGATAACCGGCTGCGATTTGGATTTCAGTCACGTCAGCCATCGATTCTTTAGATAATACATTTGAAGCAGCGAAGCCCTTAGAGAAGGCATCGGTACCTGGGGTAACCGCGATGGCGAAGTTGTTCCAATAACCACTGACAAATGATAATGGTTGATCTACGTGTGCCACTGCAGGACCAGCAAATGCTACGAATGTCAATTTAGCAGGCAGGGTATCCAATACCGCGGAGATGTTGGTTGCTGTAGGGGCAGTTGAAATATTGAATCCCACATATTGGAAATCTTGATAGAATCCATTGGTAAGTGGTGCTGAACCCACAAAGTTTTCTGTACGGCTAGCCACTTTAAAGCCTGTGCCTTCAATGTAATTAAAGAAAATCACACGAACTTGATAACCCGCTTCGATTTGAACGGTTGTACCTGCTGCGATAAATTGTCTTGGGATGATGTTGGATCCACCAAAATTCACGCCAGCAGTTAAGGCTGTACCATTGGTATTCCAATAACCCGTTGTAAATACGATTGGGTCCATATCATAACTGAATTTGCTTGGTAGTGTATCTAATACACCTGAAAGGTCTGAAGACGGTACTGAAGAAATGTTGAATGCGATGTATTCATAAGCACCCCAGAATGTCTCATCTAATACTATTGTACCAGTTAAATTGTTGGTACGGAGTAAAACGGTGTATTTTCCGTAGTTATCATAGCTTAAGTAGATGACTCTAACTTGATAACCAGCCGCGATGGTAATGGAGTTAATGCTTGAATAATAGGCTTTGGATTGTGGTTGTGACGCCGCGAATCCATTTAAGAAAGTCATGTTCGCGTTGGTGGTTGTGATGGCGTTCTTATTGGCTTCCCAATAACCAGAAATGAAACTGAATTCTCTATCCACGTGTGGAATCACTGCAGGATGTAAATCGACCACAGTTGCCATATCGAGTGCTGTCATATCGACATCTGAATTGGTGGTTGTGACGATGAATGCGATGGTTCCTTACCGGTTGCAAAAGCTTCATCGATGTATAACGGTGAAGTTTGATAATCACTGACCGATAATACATTGTATTGTCCTTCGAAGAAGTTTAAGACAACATAGGCAAACTTATAACCAGCTTCTACTTCAACCACAGTATCGTTGTTGTAATAAGCGGCAGTGAGCGGGTTAGAAGAACGGTGGTAAATAGATTCTGCCAACAAATGACCATCTTGTTGCCAAATACCAGAGGACCACGTGAGGTCAGAATCGACATGACCTAAACCGGTGCCTTCTGGATGGTAAAGTTTGAGTTTGCCAGCCACTTCATCTAGACGAGCGGATATGTTAGAAGTTGGGTTGGTGGTAATGTTGAATGCTACATGGGTATATGAACCCCAGAATGCTGCATCAATTTCAATATAAGGGGCTGTGTATAATACCGATCTGGATAAGACACGATACGCATCTTCACCCGTCTTTTCTAAATAAATCACACGGTATTGATACCCAGGTTGTAAGACAATTTCGGAACCGACAGGTAACATATACTTCGGAATCGGCATGACCGCTGCGAAGCTGTTATGTAACGCATCTGTGGTTGGTGATACCGCAGTTGCGTTATCGGCCCAGAAGCCTTGGACATAAGTGAATGGGTATAATACACCATTGACTTCGATGACTTCTGGTTCTGGTTCGGTTGTAAATGTAGAATTGGTCACTTGATATGGATTTTGATGCGCGCTGTTTACGGCTTCAATCGCCAAGGCTTGTAAATGTTCAGTGATGCCAGTAGGACGGAAAATCGACGCACTTAAGCTAAAACCAGTGATGGTCTTAAAGAACGATAAGCCTGCGATGTAACGGCCAAGTGGGTCAGATAGATGGTAGCCATCTCTGGTGAATAAATCACCAATGTAGGATGTACGCGCATTTTGAATCGCGGTACCTGCAGGGATGACGTTCATCACTTGAGAAATCGGATCGACTTTTTGAGCAACTGCATTCAAAATCGCGTTGTACATCGTCATTTGATCTTTGTTATAGTTATTGAAACCACTGTGTGTGCTGGTTTGTTGGTATGCCCAAGTCATGTGCCACATGATTTGAACGTTTGGATTGGTTGCGTTTTGTTCAACGAAACGGGTTAAGGTTTCGATGTGGTTTGCATAGTTTGCAGGCAATCCACTGTAATGGCTCGCTTGTTGGAAAGTAACAACGTCCCAACGTTCTGCACGAATCGCTGCAGATAGTTTTACCCCATTGATCGATTCCACAGTAGCGTCTTCAAATAATTGATACGTATACGCAGCCGCGTCATTTTGAATGTTGGTCACATGTTGTGCGAGTTCTGACCCGCCAATATACATGTTCGCAACCACGATGTTTTCAGCTGGAATGCCGTAAGATTGTGCAATGCTCCATAAGAAACGGTGCGCATCTTCTGAGAAGCTGTTACCAATCGATAACACTTTAAATGTTTGGTTGAAATTGGTTTCGGCTTTCCATTTCGCATATAAAGTGATGCTTTCTGTTGGGGCATCTACTTCAAAGTTCCATAAATCGGTAAATGCAGCGTCACGGTACCAACCCGCAAATAAGAATCCTGATTTGACTGGGTCTGCTGGGCGTGCGATGACTTCGTTGTTATTTACGGTCACAGAGGTGACGGCTGAACCACCATCGGTATTGAAGGATACCATCGGGGTGCTTTCAATCCACTTAGCATATAATGTAAAGTTATTATTAACCACATCTGTAAACACATATGGGGTAACTAAACCTGCTTCAACATACCAACCACCAAAGGTATAACCCGATTTGGTAGGTGCTGTAGGTTCAGTTAAAGCAGTCCCTGAGTTCACATTGACTGCAGCAACCGCTGATCCACCATTCGATTCAAATGTAACCACGAATACGATTGGATTCCATTTCGCGTACAATGTAATATTCGCGTTGACAGCACTTGTAAATACATATGCGTTGGTAAATGCTGAATCGGTATACCAACCATCAAATGTGAAATGTTGTTTGGTTGGGTCAGTGGGTTTTGAAACCGTACTGCCTGCATTCACGGTTGCTGGTGGGATAATGGATCCACCACTCGTGATGAATGTCACAGTATAAGGTCCTTGAACAGGGGTCCATTTAGCGTATAGAGATACGTGACCTGTAACTTTATCGGTTGTGAAAACCCATGGGTTTGTAAGTGCTTCTTCTTTGTACCAACCACCAAAGGTATAACCCGATTTGGTTGGGTCGGCAGGTTTGGTAACTAAACCATTTTCGTTGACTTCGACTGGTGATACGACAGACCCACCCTCAGACATAAAGGTGACTGTGTACTTCACAGTTTCTTCGGCCGGAACACAAGCTGCCAAGCTTGTTACTAGAAGTAAGCCAACCAAAATGTACATCCATTTTTTCATTTCTTTTCCTCCCTCATGATTGATTTCAAGTAATCGAAACGTTTCGATTATTAAAAATTAAAGTGATAGCGTGAAAAGTACTATCTAATTTAAAGTATAGTCGATAAAAAGGGGTTTGTCAAAATAATTATGTAAGCGATTTCTATTTAAATGATTATTGAAAAAATTGAAACTTATTGGTTATTTTTGAATTGTTTCAATTTTTGACTACACATAGTGTAAAAAGAAAACAAGTTCACCTTTTTTAGAGATGAACTCGTATTCAATTTCATTTCAAATTTTTAAGCATTCTTAACCCATTGAGGATAACCAACAAAGTACTGCCTTCATGGATGAATACGGTTAATGATAACTGAATGGCAAAAACAAGATTGGTTGTGATCAAAAATAATACGACGAGTAAAGCGAATATCATATTTTGAATGACAATACGTCTCAATTTACGACTGACTTTATGGGTCAAAACCAGTTTGGACAAATCATCATCCATCAATACAGCATCACTCACTTCCATCGCGACATCGGTCCCTTGTTTCATGGAAAATCCAATATCCGCTTTGACCAAGGCGATGGCGTCATTAATCCCATCCCCTACCATCGCGACACTATCAAAGGTTTGTTTGAGTGAGATGATTTGGTTCGCTTTATCTTCAGGGAGTACTTCGCCAATCACAGTATCCATACCTAAGGATTGTCCGATGGCTACTGCTGTATTTGTGGTATCCCCAGACAAGAGGATTGTTTTGATGTTTGCTTTCCTGAAATATGCAATCGTCGGGTTTGCGGATGGTTTGGGTTGGTCTTTCAAACCAATCACACAGTATATTTGATCTTGCTGTCCAAAGAAAACAACGGTTTTACCATTGGATTCGAGTTTTTGTTGAATCTCATCCACCTGCATCGATGGGTCGATGAAATGGGTTCGATTGCCCACATAGTAAGATAATCCATCGATGGTGGTTTCTACCCCTGAACCAATCTTATGAATAACATCTAATGTTCTACTTGTATTGTTACCGAAATGGTTTAGAATGGCTACCGCGAGTGGGTGATTCGATGTTTTTTCCATCGATACCAGAATGTCTTTTTTATCTTCATTTGATAACCAAATCACATCGGTCACTTCAGGTTTACCAATGGTTAATGTACCTGTCTTATCAAAAGCAATCGCTTTAATATCGTTGAAGTTCGATAAATAAGACCCGCCTTTGAATAAGACCCCGCGTTTCGCTAAATGTGATAAAGCAGATAAAGTCGCAGGGATGTCTGTCGCTGCTAAAGCACATGGGGAAGCCCCAATCAAAAATACCATGGTTTTATAAAAAGCAACCTCACTTGTATATCCAAACACATACAACCCAAGTAAATAAAATATAGGGGCGATGATGAGGACGATTGTCACATAAATCGGTTCTATTTTTTGAATCCATTTGGCGGTTTTGGATAAATCTTTTTGAGCTTGACTGACCATCTTTAAAATGCCAGAAAAGAGGGTATCATGGATATCTTTAGTCACGACCATCGTGAAGGATTGCGTGATATTGAGTGTACTGCCATAAACCACATCCTCTGGACCTTTATCCACTGGGATACTTTCTCCAGTGATGGATGATTGATCAATGGTGCTATAACCTTCGATGATTTTACCATCGACTGGGATCAAATCACCATGTAATACTTGTAAGGTATCACCGATTTTAAGGGTATCGGCATCGACCAATATCACTTCGCCGTTCGTATCGATTTTACGCGCTTGTTTGGGTTTTAGTTTCAATAAACTCGTAATTTCTTTTTTACTTTTGGATTCAGCGAAGTCTTCTAAAAAATGTGCGCCAGCGAATATCAATATCAGTAGCGCGGCTTCGTTGTATTCACCGATGAGGATCGCACCTAAAGCCCCTAAACTCATGAGTAAATGGATGTTGGGTATGAAGCGTTTTTGATGGACTGAACGCTTGAATGTATCGATGAAACCTTCGGTGATGACATGGTGTCCAGCGAGTAAAACGGTGAGTAAAAATAGACTGATTTTAACCCAATCTACAGGGATAAACCAAGCGATAATATAAAACAATAAACCTACCCCAAACAAAGTAAGGTTTAAGTACCCATGGTGTTCATGTGTATGTTCATGACAAAAATCGTGAACGCTGTGGTCATGTTCATGTGTACTCATTTGAACTCCTGAATGTGATCTAAGGCTTGATTGAAGATCAAATGAACATGGTCATCGCTCAACCTGTAATAAATGGTTTGACCTTCTCTTCTACTTTTGATTAATGCGGCTTGTTTGAGGTTTTTGAGTTGGTGAGATACCGCGCTTTGAGTCATGTTTAAAATGGTTGCGATATCATTCACACATATCTCGTGTTTCGATATGGCGTATAATATCTTGATTCTTGTAGGATCGGATAAAACTTTGAATAAATCGACCATTAGATAAAGGTCCGTATCTTGAATAATGTTTTGTTGGATGTCTTTGATGATGACATCGTGTCCACAGGTTTGATGTTCCATGGTTGCCTCCTTATATATGACTGTATGCTCATATATTCATATAATAACATTGTGTTTTTACGATGTCAATCATAAAGAAGTGACTATCTTGTTTTTATTTATATGCGGATGAAAGATTAGAACCATCTATTGAAAATCAATTAACCCACAAAAAAAGTAGAATTTTATAGTGGTATATTCTACTTTATCGTATTATCCTAGAATAACAGCGGTCGTTATTCTACATTTGTTGATCGATTGTTTTTAAGATACGCTTTATAGGAATGATAAGTGTAATAACCCAACCCTACCCAAAATAACAATAACCATACACTTCCCATGACACCGTTATAATATGAAATCATGTTGGAGGTTGCGTGAATGAAGATGAGTGAAACGATATCCTTATTCATATATAAAAGATACGCATATAAGATCCCAATCACAAATGGGAAAACCAGACGCCAAATAATCGAGAATACATCATATTGAGTATTGTATAAAAAATAGGCTGGTAAGTGAATGATTGAAAACATAAAGGCTGATATAAGGACGATATATATTAACTTAAACTTAGGGGATTTCAGTTTCAAAAGTTCAATGAATATATACCCTCTAAAGATCAATTCTTCAACCATCCCAACCCACAACAATTGTTTGATGTATTCACCTGCATACGCATGTAGTGGATGATTAGACCCTGTGAATAATACCTGAATGACCATACCCATAATAGCAATCACCACAGCACTCAAAACAACGATTTTGGTTATGGTGGTTATTTTAAAATGAACTGCTTTGGTGTATTTAAAACGATTGATCAATAGGATGAATAATCCAATCGTTACAATGCCCATAAATGCCATATCAAAGGCATTTTCTGTGATGTAATAACGGAGGATAGATTGTGATAAATTCAAACTGTCATACAGTTGTCCAAAGGCGTTGGTTTCTACAATCGAAAAACCCAACGGGATGTAAGAAAGCCAAGCCATTAGTGAACTACCCACCACTTAATAGAAGTGGGGGCTTCCTATCCAAACCAGTGTATCCACCAGTGACTCAATAGGCTATCCCCGTAGTCCCTACGGTTCTTATTTGTTTATAACTGAAATGCTAACTTATACTTTCTAAACCCTTCTTTGTTGATGTTGATCGCTGCGTTATGATCTCTATCCAAATGTAAGTCACAACTTGGACACTCAAACATTCTGTTTGATAACTTTAAATCTGTTTTGATCTCCCCACAACAACTACAGGTCTTTGAGGATGGATACCATTTATCCATCACCATGAGTGTCTTGCCTAGTGCTTCTAACTTGTACTTTAAGAATGAGACAAATCTCGTCCAACCAAACCTAGATATCTGTTTGGCATAATAGGGACTTGTTTGAGACATATCTTTAAGATTCAAACCTTCGACACTCACCAAATCATAACGCTTGGCTATCGCGTTAGATTGTTTATGTAGGAAGTCATCTCTTTTATGTCTGATTCTCTCATGTAATAAAGCGACCTCTAATACTTTCTTATGATAGTTACTAGATCCTTTGATTCTTCTAGATAAACTTCTTTGAAGGACTC
>JAEZHT010000004.1 GCA_023436805.1 Bacillota bacterium | reverse complement strand
GAATACGGCTATGGATTGGGTAATGTTGATGTTATTGAGCACTTGGTCCACATGACGTAACGATTGAATTTTGGTTGAGACAATCAAATAATCGTCAAACTCAAATTGATAAATGTAGCTGATTTGATAAATATCGTCTTGTAAATCGACATAATAAGTCAATTTACCATCTTGGATGGCGGATTCACTATCGTAGATGCCGATGACAAAATCCAATATAGTGTCATTGGAGAGAAATGTGGGTCCAATCGATTCTGTGATGGTCGTGTTTTTGTAACGGATGAAGGCTGTTTCACTCGATAAGTTCATCAAACTGGTGTTTTCTAGCGATGTCCCTTGTTGAATGAGGGCAGCATTCGATAATATGCTGTTTTTAACACTGTCGATGTTTTCTTCGATGTACATCGGTGAAAAACGGGTATAACTATAATACATGCTACCTAAAAAAACCAATGAAAAAGAGATCAACAACATGAAAAATGTTTTGAAGAACAGATTGATTTTCATGGTGACCTCCTTAAGTATTATTTTTCGAATTTATAACCCGATTTATACACAGTTTTGATATAATCGGCGGCTTTGCCTAATTTTTGTCTCAAGCGTTTGATGTGGGTATCGACGGTTCGGTCGTAACCGAAGTAATCGTAGCCCCAAACCAAGTTGAGTAAATCTTCACGCGTATAGACGCGTCCGATATTTTGAATGAAGAGTGTGAAAAGTTCCCACTCTTTTTTATTGAGTTCAATCGGTGATTGATCGATGAGGATTTTGTATTTGTCAAAATTGTATTGGATGATGCCATAAGTGGATAATGCTTTTGGGGTTTCTTTTTGATACCGAGCGAGCACCGCTTCAATCTTTTTCAAGACGATTTTTGGGCTATAGGGTTTGGATATGTAATCATCAATCCCCAACGAATACCCCTTCAATTGGTTTTCTTCATCACTGAGGGCAGACAACATCATGATGGGTATCGCAGATTGTTTTCTTAACGCTTTGGCGATTTCAAACCCACCCACATGCGGTAACATGACGTCTAAAAGCGCTAAATCAAATGTTTCTTTTTGAATGGTATTTAAAGCCACCAAACCGTCCATGATCTGTGTGATATCTGCGTAGGGGTAGGCATCTAAGATGTAATCATGTAGTAAGTCATTCAAGTGTTTCTCATCTTCAACAATGAGTATGCGCATAGAATCGTCTCCTTTTCGGAACCTTTCTTTAATGATAACATAAATTATTTATATCCAAAATCCCATTCATTCATTTTGTCACAACAATGTCATAAGTAATTCAAAGATTTGTCACAAGTTTTCCCTATACTGAAGGTGTCAAAAACAGAAATGAGGGTAAAGTATGAAAAAAGTCATGGTATGGTTGGGTTTGTTATTACTTAGTTTTACATTATATGGTTGTGGTGCAGCGTATGAACCAGGTGAAAACTTACCTGAAGAGACCTCTGAAGTCGTCTTAACAGCCTCGACTAGAAAAGTCATTTATAGTGTTGAAATGGGGATTAGAGCCAAACAATTGTTACCTTTATACGATGAAATTGTGGGTTTAATCCACGCGGATGAATGGATTGAATCCCAAAACATCGGTTCCCAAAGTGGGCGTGTGGTTTTAAGGATCAAAACCGAAAGACTCCAAGCATTCATTCAAGGGTTGAGAAGTCAGTATGAAGTGACCTATTTCAACAGTACATCCACCGATGTGTCTGTGAAATACTTCAATAATCAAGCAAAAATCGATACGTTAGAAGCTGAACAAACCCGTTTGATTGAACTCTTTCAATCCGCCAGTATTGGTGAACAAATTCAAATCAACCAACGCTTATCCTCGATTGAAATTGAATTAAGAAATCTTACCACAGAAAATAACGAAACCGACAGTTTGATTGAATACAGTCAAGTCACCCTCTATTTGAATGCGAGTGCCCCGTATGAATCCTTGAATTTCGGTCAAAAGATCAACCGTGCATTCTTTGGTGGCATCGATGCGTTCGTGATGGTCATTGAATCCTTATTCTTAGCATTTCTGAGCATGTTACCATTCTTGGCCGTCATCCTACCTTCTGTGTTTGGTATCCTTTATTTAAACAAAAGAAAACATCAAAAACGTCTGGCGAGACGACAACAAGAACGCAATCGATGAGGTGAAATATATGAAAAAAAGTCTACTTGTAGTATTGGTTGTATTGTTATTTACATTGTCTGGCTGTGGGACTTATTACCCTGGGTATGAGTACCCTATCTATGAACAAGGAGAAGTTTACGCTGAAATCACAGAAAACCCGTTCATAAAAACCACAGACATGCCCGTATCGACATTCTCAGTCGATGTCGATACCGCAGCCTATTCAAACATTCGTCGAATGATTCATGCGGGTCAATTACCAGAAAAAGATGCGGTTCGTATTGAAGAAATGGTGAACTATTTTAAATATGACATCGAAGGACCAAACGAAACCGAAAAAATCCATGTTCATCATGAATATAGTTATGCCCCTTGGGCACCTGACCATGGTCTATTGATGAT
>JAEZHT010000008.1 GCA_023436805.1 Bacillota bacterium | reverse complement strand
CTGTATAGACTTCTGGTATGACTTCCCATTTTGCATATAGGGTTATATTTGATGTAACGACATCGGTTGTAAATACCCATGGCATCGTTAGATTGCTATCTGTAAACCAACCCATAAATGAATGATTATCTTTGGTTGGAACAATCGGTTCTGTCACTTTAGCACCAGCGTTTACCGTCTGATTACTAACGGCTGAACCACCATCTACATCAAATGTGACTGTAAATGTAGGTATCGGTAATGCTTTAACCGTAACCACATACGTCAATGTTTTACTGAAATTGGTTGTGGTTACGACCGCAGAGAGGGTTACTTCAATATCGCCTGTAGAATGGTCTGGTCTATTGACCACCCCTGAACTACTGATGACACTTGGTAGACTTGAAGACCAAATGATACCAAAGTTAAACGAATCAACTTCGAGGGTTGTTGGTAACGTTAAGTTCTCAGTAACCTCTTCGGGGATATCGATTAAACTGGATTGAATCATCGAATCATAATTATTTGTCTTCTCGTCACAGGCCACTAAAAATAACCCGATGCATAAGAAGAAAACAAGGGTAATGATTTTTTTCATGACAATATTCTCCTTTAGATATGAAAGCGCTTATACTCTTCAATATACTTATATTTATTAAGTAAGTCAATGTGAAAAACTCACTTTTACTGATATTTAGAATATCGTCTATTATGCTAGATATTTAGGTAATTTTTTGTTGTATTTTGTCTATTATACTGTACTGTACACTTTTTCGACAAAAGGGGGGTATAATATGGGTGAGAAGGTGAAGTCATGTCTATCCATAAATTGATTCGATGGTCTCCCCGAATTTTATCTATCTTACTCATTGTTTTATTGATGATGTTTTCGTTGGATGTTTTTGAATCCACTGGACCATGGTATGAAATACTGTTGGGGTTTCTCATTCATAACATTCCTGCATTCATATTGATATTAGTACTGGTTATCTCGTGGAAAAAACCGTTGGTTGGTGCGATCGTTTACACAACCGCAGGGTTATTCTATGCTGTGTGGATGGTACTAGACCAAGGGTTTGGTCCATGGCTAGCCATACTATCCTTAGGGATTCCAGCCATCATCATTGGGATATTGTTTTATATGGATAATAAGTTGTTATAACAACCAAAAGGCCTCCGCTAAGAGGCCTTTTCTATGCTATTCAAAGGTAAACTTAAATGTTCTATTGCCACTGATTGAAATCTCATTGGTAGATACGAGAATTATGAAATTACTTCCAAAGACCCATTGTTTGTATTTTTCTTCATCGTATCCAAACAAAGCTGTTACATCCATAGGTGTATCTACATACTCGATGTCAGAAAGCGTCAACTGGTTATAGTTATTAATGCCTAAAGCGAGCACTCTGCCTTGATTGGTCATGAACAGTGTGTTAAATGCATAATCATTGATGATTTGACTGACCATTTCAGATGGATTTAAATCCAAAGCAGGGGTCATATCTAGAGGTTGATAAACCGCTGGATAGGTTTCTTTGTCTCCCAGTTGACCATAACGGTTATAGCCAAATCCAAATACCCTACCCTGATTGGTTCTCACCAAAGTATGGTAGTATCCAATGTTGAAATCAACGATTGTTTCCTCTGGATTGAGGTTAAAACGAGATGTGATATCCACGGGTATGTCTGATTTTAAGGTAGTCTCATCCAAACCAATCATGCCATTGGTATTAGAACCCCACATGAATAATCTACCCTCAGTGGTTAATAATCCATTGGTGTTTGAACTCTTCATTGCTTTTAAGACACCCTCATCGAGACCCAAATTAAAGTAGCTGGTTTGATCTATCCATTCTCGTCTGGTAACCAGATTCAGATTGTCTTGATCGATGTAATTACCGCTGTTATAGATTTTACCGCTTTCGGTAACGATAAGTATATAATTTTGGTTGATGTAATATTGCTGGATGCTTTCTTGACCTATGGTAAAGTAGTCTGTGATGTCACTTGGATACCCTTCGGTATCATCATCGCACAAGCCTAAGTTACAGTCCATACAGTCACCCCAAGTGAAGAATCTACCCTGACTGGTGATTGCGTAATTACCTTCGATGCCCAAGTAAATATCTGTAATGACTTCATTTTGAACAAGGTCAAATTGACCTGAAATTTCTGTTGGTGTCAAGGTATCATAACTACGGTCGTATCCACCGCATAACATGCCCGGTGCACCATTGTGTCCCCACATATACAGCTTACCGTTCTCTAGTAAAACCGCATTCGAAAAATCATTGGTTGCTACTTTACGAATAGATGAATCAAACTGATAATTTTGAACGAAATCGGTGACTGGGTCATAGATGGGTTCAATCGTTATATCTTCATCGATCATGGTATTGGCTTCGGTATTATACCCGATGAAACGGAAACCAAAGAGGAATGGTGCATTCGGAATCAATGGCTTGAAATAGGTTCCATAAGGTAATTGTTCTTCAATGACTGTATTGCCGTTGAAATCTAAAACTTTAAACGAGTATTTGAGTACTTCCCAACCAGCTTGAATCGTGATGTCAGAATTCACAGGTTGATTGAAGTTATAAGGGGTATCCCCTAGGAACCAATTTATAAACCCGTGTCCAACCTTAGCGGGTTGAGTAGGCATTTGAACTAATTCACCATCGATGACTTCAACAACGATATCCGCACTGCCATTATTCAATTGAAAAATGACTTGGTGTGTTTCAGCTGGTTCATCGACTGGAGGACACCCTACCAATACAACCAACAAACTGAACATGAGCATAACCATGACGCTTTGTTTAAATACATTGAATTGCTTTTGCATAAAGATACCTCCTTTTGTATGATATGCTGTAAATCTTATTAGCGATTGTTCTTAACAACAACTTTGGTTTTTTGCATCAAGCCATTAAAACTAACCAAGAATACAATGAGTGGCATGCCATAGATTTGGAATAACCCCCACAAAACCAAACTGAGTGCTGGAATCAAGTCCTCTAGGGGTGTTGTTTGAACTGTTTCAATCAAATCAGCCCAACTGAATGGGGTTGAGTTCAATAAAGACATCAAATCACCAATCGAATAAGTGATTGCAGCAATGGTAATCAAACTAATCACCATAAAAACCAACATGACTAACTTCCTCATAATAAAACCTCCAGTGATTCGATGGTATTTCTATAAACATACTGAGATGTCAAAGATGAGTTTTCTATGAAACATTACTATCCATTTCATTCCATTTTGTTAAGATTTGCATCGTATTTTTCTATATCTTATCACATTTCTTTTAAAAAGACAGTATCTATTTTACAAAATTTATATTTTAATCGTTTATGATGTTTTTCACGCGATACCATCGTTCATTTGGCTATGAAATGTCTGTATCATTTGAACTGTGGTATCATGTTCTTGAATCCTTATAAAGGTGGTGTTTCATCATAGATCAAAAAGAACTCACTCTGTTACACCAACAGATATACCCTCATATGCAACTTCAAGACCATGTTAAACGCATCCACCAATGCGTGTTTGGACCCGCACATTTGCATACGAATCCATCCTTAGAGCGTATAGAACAATACATCACTCAAGAACTACAAGAAGTGGCTTCTAATGATGATGATCCAAACATCATCGACATTGGATTGGGGTATGTTCGTGTCGATTTGAAGGTCATCAAATCCGCTTTAATAACCGTCGAAGAATTGTCCAAATCATTTCATCAAAGTATGACGATGGATACTCAAAATACAACTTTAAAATTTGAAAACATGAAACGAGAATTGACCCTCCTGATGGATATGGTAAAGCAAGGTTTGTTACCTTTTGATTTTAAAGCGTCTCAAATGTGGATTGATCATTATACCTCATTAAACTACCCAGCACTTCATCATTCAGATACTTATAAATCTCACTACCAACCCCATTATCGTGTCGTGCATCAACAGTTCTTACCCGATAAATTAAAAAAATAGAAGTAGCCAATGTGGCCACTTCTATTTTTCTTGATGGAGTGCTTCTTGTAAACGTTGGATGAACTTTCCTACATGATACCCATCGACAAAAGCGTGGTGGGCTTCGATCGATAGCGGCATCCATTTAATACCATTTATATCTTCATATTTCCCCCAAGTTAATCGGGGTACTGCGTCTTTCGAATTAGGGTTATTCGCGTGTGATATCTGTGTGAATGTGGCCCAAGGAAAGGTCGATATATAGACCAAATCCATCCTTGCTTCTTTGGATAAATCGATGAAGGTATCTCCTTGAAGATTCGATTTTTGTTTGGCTTCTTGGATAAATTGATTTCGATCTTCAATATAGTCTATGGTTACTATTTTGAAGCGTTCAGTGTTTGGTATTAAGTCTGTATATGATGGGTGAATTGTATCATAAATGACTGGTGTTTCTCCATCAAATCTGTATTTAAAAGCATCGATTTCATTTAAGACTTTCATCGCGATATGCATAAAACTGAAGTAAAACGATGTGTGTTTTTCTTTAACTGCTTGATAGAGTTTGGTGACATCGAGCGATACCGTGATGCTGAACATGGGTTGGCTAAAATCCTTATAAAATTCGTAGGTTTGCTTACGGTCCCAGTTTTCAATATCGATTTTTTTCATGACTTCATACCTCTTATAAAATCGTTTCTTTATGCACTTTATGACAATGTGGACAAATGATTTTCCCATCTGGGTCAATCTTGGTGATGTTTCTAAAATACATGAGTGACTCTACTTGTCTTTCATAGTACCATTGGTCGTTTTCAGCCGATAGCGAACCGATGTTCATTTGTTTTCTTCGGTGTGGTGTATCCGTATAAAGATACGCTTGTTTGGTATCTGGACAAACCCCAGTTTTGATTTGGGTCAAACAATCACTGCACTGATGATAATCGTGACGCTTATTTTTCTCTAGATGTCCCCCACAAAACGGACAAAAGGTTCGTTCGGTATCACTGTGGATCATCCCACGGAGTAGGATTTGTTGGAGACGTCTGAAGGAATCGATATCAGACATACTGATATACACATCTTCACGTTTGTTATAATCATCGTCGAGTGGATTAACCACAATCACTTCATGTAAGCGACGTCTCAGCTTTTGAACACGAATGGTTTCTGCATCGGTGTCAGACCCAACAATCATCATACGATACGCTTGATCTTTCTTAAAATAAATGAGGACGCCTTCATTGTTGAGGTTTTGAATGTTGAGTTTCCAATCCTTAAATGTGAAAGTCACATCGAGAGCATTGAGTTTCATCTTTGTTTTTGAATCCAACACAAAGTTAAAATGTCCTGCCGCGAATATCGATAACAATTGGATGTAAAGCATATAGTTTTTTCTAAACTTGTCCAAATCCACTGCTTGTATTTCTTTAGGTGTGCTATTGGGTGTATTGAGTAAATACTTATAGGCTTTATAGACCACTTTATAATCTTTCTGCATCAAGAAAATATTGGTCTTTTTGAGTGGTAGATTGGGATTTCGGTGACTATTTTTCTTATATACCGGTTTACTCAATCTCGGTTGAATGACTTTGGTTAGACCCAATAATTCATTGAGCATCGCTTTGGATAGATTAAAGAATTGACTGAAATCACGGATATAACCGGTATGCAGTTTTCCTAAAGCGAGGAAGTATTTCAAGTGATTGGCTTTTTCTAGTAAATTGAATTCCATGATGTCTGAAGCATAAATTACGCTGTTTAGGATACGTCTGTTTTTACTGACAAAATGGAGTACTTCATCGATGTAGTTACAAAATATAACGTTCTCGAAAATCGCGTAGTCATCTTCATAAATACGGGTCAAAAGCTTTCTAGGTCTAACCCCGGATTTGGTTAAATTAGAGACATGTTGGCTGTGGTTAGCCAGGTGTAAAAGGGTATTTTGGTTGATGATTCTGGCGTTTTCTACGGGTAAAACATCATCGGTATCTTTGAGTACGATGATGGGTTTATTGAATATTCGTTTAGAAGCTGGCATCGATTTCTTAACCACTTGAATCGAATGGTCGAGTTGTTCAAAATCAAACTCGGGTTCAATCGAAAACAAGGTCATGTCATGGACCACGTAGTAATCGAATTCTATATAAGTGAGTATCGGGTGTTTTTCAACAAAGGTTTCAATCCCTGAAAGCAACGATGAAAATCGCTGATAGGCATCGAGCTGTTTTTTATCCATAGCATCACCCATTAGTCATTATCAAGTCGTCTAATGAAGGCGGCACATTGGTGTAGTTTTAACTTCGTAAATTCTTGTTCAAGTTTTTCTTTGTCATCTAATGTCTTCGTTTCAAGCTTCGCTACAACCTTACTTAAAATGATTTTTTCAACGGCTTCACTTTCCACATTTTCCTTATCGAAGCACGCTTGGTATATGTTGACGAATTCTTCGATTTGTTTCAAAATACGGTTACCAAATGAAATGTTGAATGGGGCGAGCAATGCTTCTACTGCTTTGATCAATTCACTGTTTTCTGCATCAAAATTGCCTTGTTTTTTCGCATCCACAAACAAGCGGTTCATGGTTTCATAATCGTAAAATTGTTTATCCATCGGTGAAGCGTAGTTTCTCACTTTTGGTGCACGTTTCGTGAAATTCATTGTGTGGGCACGGTCATACACTTTATCGGAAATAACAAAGGTCGATTCATCTCTGTTGGCTGTACCAATGAACCAAACGTTCTTTGGTACCTTCAATGTATGGCCTTCATTTAAGGCGAGGTATTCAAAATCTTCGCCTTCGACTTTTCTTGAAAGTTTGATGTTGATGAGTTTGATTTCTCTTTGGTGTTCTTCATTTTCCATCAAGGATAAGAAGTCTGAGAAATAATATTCAATTCTCGATAGGTTCATTTCATCAAGCAAGATGAATGTAAAGATATCTGGGTTTAACGCAGCTTTATAAAGCGCTTGGGTGAACTTCTTAGGGGAGTACTTCATGGAGAATTCGTTGTAATAACCTAAGAGTTCATTTTTATCTTTCCAGGAAGATTCAACTTCAATGATGTCACAGTTTCCGTAAACCGCCTCAGCGAAAATCTTCGGTAAACTGGTTTTCCCAGTCCCTGACATCCCTTGTAAAATCGATAGCTTTGAAGCACCCATACCTGCGACAAATGTCGCGATGTCTTCTGGGGTATAGGATAAATGCAGTCTGGAGTTTTTAGCGTAATCGACGACAAAGTTCACCAATTGATTGAGTGTCGTATGTGCGGTTTTTTGAGTATAACGATTTTCGATATCGGCTTTGAATTGTTCTGCTTTCGCATCCAAATCGGTAAACGCTGGACATGGGTCAAATGAAGTCACCACAGCTTCAGCTTCGGATGATGTTTTTGAAGTAGATTCAACAGATGTTTCGGTTTCTTCTTGTTGTGGAAGTGGGGTTGCGAAGAGAGGTTCTGTTGGTTGTTCAAAAGCTTTTCTCACAAACATTAAAATCAGTACAGCAACAGAAGCGATCAATATATAAATCGTATCGGTACCAATGTCGTATACATATTCTAAACCTTCAGGCAATGTGATGCCATAAAAATCAAACATATCGAGCATCACTGCTTGATTGATTTCTTGAGCGATTTGGAAATAATACCCCGAAATCGCGATGATGAAGACAAAGAACACATTGACGATGGTTGCCATTTTAACGATCGAATTGAATTGCTTAAAGTTCGATAAATAACTGCTGATAGCAATCACCAAGCTGAGCCCTGAGGAGATCAACATCACAACCAAGACATAAGCCACCATACGGTAACCCGGGTCTAGATTTGGATAATCTAATAAGATATTGAGGCCGGTTAAACGGACGGTATACTCAAAGTTTCCGAATGTGATTTGCATCACGATGATTGGCATGAATAATAACGATACCGTAACCGCTGTGAGTAAAATCACATACATCAACGGTTCGATTTTGGCGTATTTCAACTTAAACTGCTTGTACTTCATTGGATGATCAATGTGGTATTTCCCTTTTAAGACTGCGAAAGCAAATATCACAAATACCATCATCGCGATGGGAATGAAGGCGAAGGTCACGACTTCATTACCCTCTAAGGTATAATAGATATTCAGTGCCAATCCAGCGATGAAGAATACCAAAGTGGCTACGAATAACGCGTTAATCAATACACGAGATTTTTGAATGAAACGTTCTTGATCAAAGAAATAGTGGGAAATAATATCTGAGAAATAGAGAAATACACCCAATAAAATAGTGAAATTCACGATGAACCATGAAATGATTTCAAGGTTTGTGTCACCAAAGAACAATGCCCTAATAATGATGGCGTGGTAGTCTGGGGATGTATCGGTCAATGAAAATAAAGGTACGACAAAGGTCGTCATAAAAACAAGTATGGAAATGACATCAATGATCAATACTGTCCTTAAAATGGCTTTACCCAAAGGTTTAATTTCTACTATTGGATTGGGTGTACTGCCATTCAACAGTCTTTTACGATAAACCAATAAAACCACCAAAGAAATGACCAAAACAATGCTTATAATGAGTAATATGAGTGCGAATGTTGAAATCAGTGTATTGATGACATGGAATACAATCAAGGTGCTTTCAAAAACCAATAAGAAAAAGACCGAAGGCATCATCCCCCAAGTTTTCTTTCGAATGGTACCAATGATCGATATTAGGATGGTCGTTAATGATAAATAAAATAATACGACAACCACCAAGGAGAATATAACCAAAACCCCACCATTAGAAATATCATTCGCTAAAGAAAAGAAGTTTTCTGTGTCATAGGGTGAAAGTAAATCCAACGATAACACCCACAGGTGGATGAGTGAAATCAATGACAGGATGGTTGTAATCGCGATGCCTATTAACCAAGGTTTTTTGATCAGTTGTTTCATAGAACGATACCCCTTTATATGTATTTGAGCCGAGAATTTGTTAATAAAATAGTGTCAAGTATTCATATGCCCTACTTTATTTATCATTGTATCACATTATAAGGATGTCTTTTTGAATGAAGTGTGAACATTATTAGAACTTTACAACAATACCCCTTATATAAGGTCTTCCAAAGAAAAAACCATTGGCGTCCAATGGCTCTTTACTTAATCATTCGTTGTAATCGAATAAATTGTCTAACTTTGGTATTAAAGATTCTAATGATACATCTTGTTCATAATCGATGTTTTCATAACCAAATCCATTGTTATGGTGTACCTCGGTAAGAAATAACTGCGTACCCGATAATTTGAATATCGATTCATCTTGGTATTGTTTTAATAATTGTTTGGTTTGTTCTTGTACCTTCGGTTCCATTTCATAGTGGTCAACCCGAATTCTGTTTTTATGGTCAACCAAACGTTTGTCTCCATACACCATATCTTTAAATAAGCGATGCTTATGGGCTAAGATGGATTCATGATTCCCGAGTTGTTTCATCACTTCAAATAGGCATGAAATGTATGAGACAAACCCAGGGATGAATACACTGGCTTTGGTCGTCACTGCTTTTGAAGATGAAATCACAGCTTCACCTTGGTATTTGTCTTTAAGCCAAGTATTCATCGATAAGGCGGTATCTTCTAAATGGTCTTTGGCTTTACCAATCGTGCCACTACGGTAAATTCTATCCATCGCGCCACTACCTACATACGAATATGAAATGGTTTTAAACCCCTCAGCAATACAACCCGCTTTTTCAAGTGCATTTACCCAAAGTTGCCAGTCCTCGCCACCCATGACATAAACGGTGCCTTTGATTTCTTCAGGGGTCGCTGCTTTGATGTAAATATCTCTGATTTCTTTGGTTGCGATATCAACCGTTTTACCATTTAAATCTTCACCAATCGGCTTGATGGCTGAATACACCACTTCACCCGTATCTGGGTTGGGTCTAGCCCCTGAGGCTAAGGAATACACCAGTAAATCGATTTGTCCAAAGGTTTCTTTGATTTTTTGAATGGTGATGGCTTTGGTTTGATGACTAAAGGCGTTGCCAATGATGTCATAATGTTTAGAATCCAAGGCTTGGACTTGTTTTAAGAAAGCCACATTATTCCAATACCCTGCCGTACCTGTTCTTTGATCTTTGGGTTTAGATTCATAAGACACATTGATGGTCGATGCTTGAGCATTTTGAGCCAATGTCACACGACTCGATAACCCATAGCCTGATGAACCACCGATGATGAGGACACGTTTAGGTCCATTGAAATTAGGCAGTTGTTTCGCTTCGGCGAATAAATCTTCGACATACTGTGCACAACCCACTGGATGCGCATTTAAAAATAAATTGTTTCTTAGTGTTGGTTTGATGATCATAAAAATCTATCCCCTTTTTCATCATTATACGATATTTTATGTTTCTCATGGTGAGATTCGCCTAAAGGTAACACCTAAATCTGCCTTTATTTAGAAAAAAAGACGGATTACTCCGCCTTATACTTTTCTAACTTTAAGGAAAATATCATACAGGAAGTACCCCATAATCAATACCCCAAAACCAATCAAGGATGGTACCAAACTTTCAACCAAGGTTGACACAATCAATAACAACATCCCTAAGATGGCTAATGCTGGTACGACAGGGTATCCAATGACTTTATAAGGTCGATTCAACTCAGGTGAACGTCTTCTAAATAGATAGATCGAGAAGAATATGAGTGTGTTGAATATTAACCCACCAAAGACAACAAACGTGAGTAAGTCTTGGAAATTAGACACGAGTAGAATTAACGCCATCACACCCGACCCTAAAATCGCGATGCTTGGGGTTTTGAACCTTTCATCCACTTTCTTGAAAGCTTTGAAGAAAACTTGGTCTTCTGCCATCGCGTAATATACCCTAGGGAATACCATGATGGAGCCATTGAGTGATCCAAATATGGAAATCAAGATAGAAAAAAATACAATTCTCATACCCGTTTCACCAAAGAGACTCATCATCGCTGGAATCGGTAATACCGCTTCACCTTCGGCCAATGAGATGGTGGTTGCTGCACCTAAGATTCGGTAAAGGGAGAAAATGAATAACACATAAATGACAGAAACCCCAATCGTTGAGATAGACAACGCCTTTGGTAAGTCTTTTTTGACATCCTTCATCTCGCCTGCTACGGTATTGAGGTTGGTCCAACCTTCATACGCCCATAACGTACCGACCACACCAAATCCAATCATCGTTAGTAATTGGAAAAATCCCACGGGTTCACTTGTAGTAAAGGATAAGTCTGGGAATGCGGTTCCCATGAATATCCCTACAATGATGATACCGATAATCGGGATGATTTTCGCAATCAAAAATACTTTTTGAACCCAAGTACCTGCTTTGAGTCCGACATAGTTAATCACCGATAACAATACAATCACCAAAGCAGCGACCCATTTATAAAACACGCCCAAAGGCACGATATAATTCAATACTTCCGAGAAGGCTAAAGCGAGTAAAGCGATTGACCCACTAGAAGATAATACAAAGTTCATCAATCCACTTAAGAAGGCCACTTTCTTCCCATAAGCCCTTTTTAGATATACATAGTAGCCCCCGGTTTCAGGGAACATCGTACCGAGTTCAGCGTAAGTCAGGGCGGATACCAAGGTTAATAGCCCCCCCAATATCCAAGCGAGTAAGGATAATCCTAACAAATAACCTGTACGTTGTAAAATCGAACTGCCAAAAACAAATATACCAGAACCAATCATGATGCCTGCAAGGATCGATATCCCACCAAACAGGCCAATTTCTTTCTTCAATGTAGACATCTTTTGAATACCTCTCATGTAACCCAAAGATACCATAAAAAGCAAATAGACACCAAAAAAAATGCTTTTAAATTAAGGCACTTAACATATCTTTTTGAAAAAGAAAAGTCATGGTTTTCCATGACTTTATAGGGTACACTAAGTTTAAATCGAATTGGTTTTAACAATCATTTATGCCAATGTCTTCTCAAGGTATGCGCAACCATTTTTGGTTGACGATTTCTCGTAAACACGCCCTTTTTATTGCCATGAAAGCGGGTCAATCCTTGTTTGGTTTGGAAATCAGCGAAATTCCAAACATGGGTACCTACCAACCCAGGCATCCCTTCAATGGCACTTAAATAGGTTTCAATAAACTCATGTTGAAACTCTTCTGAAAATGCCAGCGCTGGGAGTGTGTGTAACCCTGCAAGGGTGTCTGCACCAAACTCAGTCAACACCACAGGTTTATTGAATTTGGTTACATACGAGCTGATTGAGTGTTTGATTTGAGCTTCTATCACCGATAAATCCGCAAAATCGGTATACCAACCATGGTATCGATTGATGCCGATGACATCGGCAAACTGTGCGACCAAATTCACTTCAGCGGTCACATTTTCAACGATCATGAGTGGTAAATCTGTTTTCGAACGGACAAAATCAAATGCTTGCTTGAAAAATGGATACGCCCCTGTTTCATGTGTGTTCGCTTCATTCGCAAGCGAATACATGATGACGGATGGGTGATTTTTGTCTCTATGGATCAATGTTTCAAATTGTTTTTGATAGTTCATTAAGGTTTCTTCATTAACACGTGATTCGATAAATACTTCTCTTGGGCCCCAGAAATTCATCCCTACAGCGGGTATTTCATCGATGACTAAAATGCCATAGTGGTCTGCCATGTCATACATTTGTTCATCGTATGGGTAATGACTGGTTCTAAATGAGTTCGCACCAATCCATTTGAGGAGTTCAAAATCACGGACATTCATGATGGGGTGGTTGCCTTTGCCCATAATTTCATGATCTTCATGCATCCCAAACCCTTTTAAAAATATCGGTCTGTGGTTTAAAAACAATTGTTGGTCCTTCACTTCAATTTCACGGATACCAAACGTTTGTTCATATAAATCCCCTGTGGTGGTCACCCTTAACGTATAGAGGTTCCCCTGATATATGTCCCAAATGCGTGGATTCATAATTTCGATGACGCCTTTGGCACCTGCTTTGGTTTGAATGATTTGGCCATCAGGGTCAATCACTTCAATGTGGACTGTAGTATCTTGGGTAGTTATGTCGTAGAATACTTGAGCTTGATCAAATTGGTGTTTGGTTTGAATAAAGATATCTTCGATTGGGTCTTTCGGTAATCGATATAACCACACATCGCGGTGTAATCCACCATAATTAAAAAAGTCAAAATAGATGAGTTGTTTGTCGCCTTGAGGGGTTTCTATGCATTCTCCCATAGGTAACGATTGAAAATTGAGTCTGTTATCTAAAATAACTGTCAATCTCATCTTCGGTTTGGGTTGTTCAATCTTTACATCAAACGGTAAAAACCCGCCTTCTTGACTTGTAACCAATACGCCATCCAAATACACTTTGGCGTGATGTGGTGCTGCCCCAAATCGAATCATCCAAGTATCATTAAGTGCGTGTTCAGGGATAAATATCTGCCGTTCATAACAAACTTTTCCAACATAATCTCGGGCTTTGATTTCGGTGAAAACATCATTAAAACTACCCGGAACACCCATCATTAGGTTGGACTTTAAAGGCATTTCTGGTTGTGGGTTGGGTGTGAAATCAAATGCCCATAACCCATTCAGTGATATGACCAAACGTCTTTGATTTTCTTTAGGATATAACATAGATACCTCCACATGACTTGTCTTCATTATAACATCTTACAACGTCATTATTAGAAGAAAAAATGCACCTGGGTTGGTGCACTTTTGCTTACTTACAAATCGCGATGATGGTATCATTCGGTTCAATCACTAAATTTTGTTTTACATCCAAATCGCCTTTGAATATGGTTTTGGTTGTCCCTTGATACAAACCAATCACGACAAATTCTTGATTAGAGGATTGATAGCACGCATAAATCAGCTCAGCCGCCGATGTAAACTGCTTTGGATAAGGTCCTTCAAAGATGTCGCTAGCTTTATAGGCATAGACTTCATACGTTTCTTCTTGTGCATCTTCTGCATCATACGTTAATAAATCCATATATAGAGGGTATAACGAACGGTTCTTACTGAGTTGGGTGATGATTCTACTGATGTATTCATTCGAGATGATGGTGTTGGTGACGTTATAACATTTCGCAATATCATAATGCTTCGGATTCAACAACTCAATGACCACTTCGGCTTTATGTTTCGCGACAATATCTTGAGTGAGTAAGAGTGTGATGAGGACATCAGAGTCATAATCTTTAGCTTCTAAGGCGTCATCTGAAAGAATGAGGATGGTGTCGATTTGATCGATTTGATCTAACGCCTTAAATATGTCTTTGACACTGATTTCTTCAATAATCGTGACATAAACTTTGGTGTTGTTTTCTCTTTCGTAGAATTGAATAGAATCTAAAATATAACTGAGTTTATTGTTTCTTCCGATCACTACCAAGTGTCTGTCTTTATATCTACTTCCCTTTTTAAATGTTATTTTAGGGTAGCCTGTCAGCGGTTCATTTCTTTTTTGGTTAACCGCTTCTAACGATTCAGCCAGTACAAACAATTGGTCATCTAAAGCGTAAATCGGAATGGCTTTTGAACGGGTTTGGAGGAATTCTAGTGGGTCTATCTTAGGTATGGTATAAAATTCAGCCCCCTTAAAGGAAAAGAGTTCTGCATATACGTCATTGAGTGCTGGCATTAAGATGGTTTGAGCAATCAAACGTCCCATCAATTCATCGGGTAAGATGGTGACCAATTGATTGGATAACTTCATGTTTTTAGAGATATAGGTATCAATCATGTGTTTGGATAATGGTGACTTAATTTCAACGATGATGGTTTGTTCTGGTTGGATATCAAATTGATTCAATAACATTAAAGATTTTATGGCGAAAATGTCTTGATGGTTTTGATGACTGACATCATTTTCTTCATCGTCTAATATGATGATTGTTTTGGCTGTTTCGATATGGTTATCCGATAAATCTTTTTTGGATAAGACATCGCCTTGTCTGACAATGACTTGTATCTTTTGGTGTTTTTGACCTTTTAAATCGTATAGTTTTTTAGCAATCTCTGTTTCAATCTCTTTTTTATCATGATTGGATAACACGACGATGTGTGTCGTTTCATCGTCAAAACAATAGTCCACAATGAGTTCTAAGGCTTTGGGGTTCCAGTTTAATATCAAAATGTGGTCGTAGATAAAGAGCTTGCTTTGACCGGTTTCAGCTTCTTCAATGATGGATGAAAATAAACTCGCTACATAACCGATGATGCCCCCAGAAAAAGTAATCATAGAGGTTAGGATGACAACAATCGAAAGAATACGAATGGCGTAATCAACCGTCGGGTCATAAAAACCAGGTTCTAACATCCAAGTGATCCCAGATTGCCAGAGCGCGGATAAAACATCGCCATAATGACCCGGCGATAAAGCATAAGCGAGTAGAGAGGATAAAAACCATAATAGCACATTGAAAACCACAATCACCATCAAGATGAGTGCACGTGTATGCTTTTCTCTCGCAATACTCCAAAAACGTTTCATTGATTTCATGATGTTCTCCCCCTTTGAATACAATCATGTCAAACATAATACGGTTTTTTATTCGATTTTATATAACGATAAATTGTGAGTAAATATTTCACCTTTAGGCTCAATATAGCACACAATCCCCATATAGTAAAGTCGAGTGTACTCAATAATATCATATTCGATAGGGGATTTGATTTGTTCATAGCCATCCTTTAATAGGTGATAATATCATACAATAACCATAAAAGGAAACCGGCCTGGTTTCCTTTTTTTGCTCTATAAGTCCATCATTTCAATTAGTAAATAATTTTGGGCTAACCTCAGCATTTTGTCTTATTTTAGCTGAAAAAAGCTACATAAATTAACTTGATTATATCAATCTGTATTATCGTATCAGATCCCAAAGATCTGCATTTAATTGATAAAGATTCGTTTTTTTATGTTCTATAACTTTTAAAATTTGAAGCTCTGTTAATTCATTTAATAGTCTTAGATAATACTGTTTACTAAAAGAATCATGAGTAAAATCTTTATAGTCTTGCCAATCAAAAAAACCATCTCCTATGACAGGTATCGCTAACACATATTTTAAAGCAATTTCTAACGCTCTAGTTAAAAGTAGTCCTTTTCCTTTGAGTTGAGCTTTTATGCTATAAAAATTGATATATACCTTCGAATATCTAAGCACAATATTTCCCATATATTCCAAGAAATATGTGATATCATTTCCTGAATTTCTTGAATTCATAATGGCATTATAATATCCTTGTTTATGAATTTTATTATTGATGGCTTCACTTACCAATAACAAACTCAATGATGGCGCATGTTTGAGATTATACCAAAATGATAAAACTCTTGCCATACGTCCATTGTAATCAAAATATGGATGCAGATACACAAAATAATAATGAATAATATGAGAGGCCATTAAGTGTTCTTCATACGTTTTATCTAGGTTCATAAAGTCAATTAATTGTTTCATTAATGATGGTAATAACTGCCAATTGACACCTCGATCTACAACCGCATTGGTACCATCTACAATATCCACTTCATCGTGACGATAATAAGCACCAGGATTTAATTGCTCATTATCTTTTAAACACTTCTTTGATAATATCTGATAGAGCTGAAAGATGTTTTCTTCAGTGATGTCATGTCTTTTTACAAACTCATATCCTAAAAGCATATTTTTTACGATGATATCATTTAGTTGATTCAAATCATCATAATCTGTTCTATCCAATTTTTCTATTTGTGCTCTTGTACTTCTGATACCTTCAATTGCCAAGCTTGACTCAATTTCAGAAAAAACGAATCCATTGAGGATTTCCGAATTACGAAAATCGGAGAATTGGTTCATCTCCGAGTTTCTAATAAGGTCTTGACTACCTTTAAAATGCATCACAATTTTTTCATTGTTCCAATATAGTATGTGAGTTCCCGATGGACTTTCCAATGGAATTTTTTGATACTCATCATCCAGATATTTTTTCAATGATATTTCTTTCAAATCTTCTCTATTCAGGCTAAACTTATAGATTAGCTCTGACTGAGTAGGATAATGATCTAGTTTTTTGCATAATTGCTTAAAATTCTCATAAACACTCATAATAACACCTCAATTATAGTTTACAATATTGTTTACGTTATGTCAACGATCGTGTTTACGATATTGTTTACGTCAATGTGCTCACGCAGTTTACAGTAAGGTTTACGATATTTCAAACTGGATCTTCAACAGAAATAAAAATCGTGATGCCAATCCATCTCATTTTATTAATATAATTTGTTATATTGATACTAGTCATAAATGTATACGCCTTTTTACATATCTCAAATATTGAATTTCAAGAGATTATTGAAATTCAAATTACCCGTTTTTACCTTAGAAATCCATAATTCTCAATTCATATTATCCAATCAAAAAGTAACGGTTCCTATAAACCATAAAAACAAAAGACCATTGAACTTCAATGATCTTTCTCTAGAAACTAATTATTCAAATAGTGGTGCCGAAAAGATGACCCGAAGTTTATACATATAATTTTGGTAATTTATCGCTCTATGGAGCCATCTTTTTCATTAGATGATATGAGTGCTCAAGAGTTTAGATTCCCCTTAATCTGTTGTGCGAAATTACACATTTTGATTCATATTGGAATCCCATAAAAATGTAGCCAGTGTAAAAAATAAAAGGTATATGAAAATACCTTAATACAGTCTATTCTGTGTAATTTGGGGGATTTCAATCTTTTCTAATACGCATAATATAACTAATGACCAATACCAAAGATGATTAATCGTAAAAATGCCCATATCAAGATGATACCTGGAGCAACTAGATAAACAAGGTTTAAAGCAAAACCAATCCAATATATCTTACTCTTATAGTTGTTTTTCATTCGAAAAGTATTAAAAATTATTACAATCAAAGAAATAATCCAAGCAAACAAGATAGATAACAGCATGATATCATCTAGTCCCATTTGATACAAAATATTGCCAGGAATATTAGTTCCCCATAGACCTAACGGGTAAATAAGAATACCAATAATAAGCATGATTATGTTTATATTTTTTTCATTTTTTAATAGCTTAGACATTAAGGAATCATT
Organism: Bacillota bacterium; assembly: GCA_023436805.1. Classification (GTDB taxonomy): domain Bacteria; phylum Bacillota_I; class Bacilli_A; order Acholeplasmatales; family UBA5453; genus Paracholeplasma. Next base: position 19,586 of record JAEZHT010000008.1, on the reverse strand, counting down.
TCCTTTCTTAATAATTACTTTTTTAGCACAATATGATAATTAGTTAAGCAAAAAATAGGGTATCACTTATCGAGCTTCTTTATGTAAACAGAACAAACATTAAATTTTTACCCGAATATTTCTATTATTGTATGAAATGTAACAAAGCCAAAATAGAATATAGACAAGACATTAAAAAGCATGGCAAATAAAGTTAGAAGTTTATTATTATTTTTGAACTGAAGATAGTTTATTTGAATGTTTCTAAAAATCAAAAATAAACCTATAACAACACTGATTAGTCTAATGGTATTTGTTAATATTTCCATCATAAATAAATCTGTGTTGATACTCGAACCTATAATAAGAAAAGTGAACATTAAGATGAATATCGAGAAAATTATACTATCAACACCAGGCTTTTTAGATAATGGTTTTTCTTTGCCCTCTTGCGATTCAATGACTGTTTTTTTATAATCTGCAAAAGTGAAGCAACTTAATAGAATTCTTTTGCTTATTAACCAGGAGGTGTATTTACTATAATCTCTTTTAATTTTTTCAATTTCTTCGAGACGATCTTCACTTTTTAGCTCTTGTAGTATTTTTTTGTTTTTAAACGCAAAAATCGAATTAAATATAAGTGAACATAGCAAAAAAAGAATGTAAATCAAAATTATTGAAGCAACAATATTGAAAATAATGTCATAAATCATCTTGATACCCCCAAATACACAATCTAATTTAGTTCAGTATAACACATTTTCAGATAGAGAATTATAAAAAATCGAGTTGTAGATTTCAATAAAGTATCTCAAGAAATTCCAAGAACCCCATCAGAATTCAACTCAACCCTTTTGATCCTAGAAGTTCATATTTTGCATTTATTTCTATCACATCAAAAAGTGACCCTTCTACATCACCATAAAAACAAAAGACCACTGAACAACAATGGTCTTTATCAAAATGTATATTATTGTAAAATGGTGCCGAAAATAGGAATCGAACCTACGACCTGCTGATTACGAGACAGCTGCTCTACCGACTGAGCTATTTCGGCACGCGACATTATAATAGCACAAAAAAATGATTCCCGCAATTTGATTTGTGCTAAAATAAGGGTAATTGCGTGCGAGGTAACCCTATGATTACGATTAAGCAAGTACAGAATAAAAGAGACTTAAGACGCTTTACAGAATTTCCAAACAAACTCTTTAAAAATGAGCCTAGCTTCGTCCCTGCATTATCTATAGATGAGATGCATGTCTTTGACAAAAAGAAAAACCCGGCCCATGAATACTGTGATTCACAGTGCTTTTTAGCCTATAAAGACAACAGGATTGTTGGACGTGTGGCTGGAATCATCAACCATCAGTGGAATGAAGCTAAACAAACGAAGATTGGTCGTTTCTCTAGAATCGATATGATTGATGACATTGAAGTTACAAAAGCATTAATGGATGCTGTCAGTGAATGGAATAAATCCAAAGGCATGGATACGCTCATCGGTCCCATCGGATTTACCGATTTGGACCGTATGGGTATGTTGGTTGACGGTTTTGAATACTTAAACATGTTCATCACCATTTGGAACCCAAAATACTACAGTGAACATTTAGAACAACTGGGATTCATCAAAGATGTCGACTGGATTGAAAAACGCATTATGATGACTTCTATCCCAGAAAAGATCAGTAAAGTAGCAGACATCACTCAACGTCGATATGGTTTCAAACTGGTCGTATGTAAGAATAAGAAAGAGGTTTTCAAATACATCTATCCTGCTTTTAAGATGTATAACATTGCTTTTAATGAACTATATGGTTTTCACCCCATCAGTGATAAAGTCATGGATTATTACATCAAGCAAATGATCACCATCGTTAAACTCGATTATTTATGGTTTGTGCTAGACAATGAAGACAATGTTGCTGGATTTGGATTGATGATGCCTTCGCTCGCGATGGCGAACAAAAAAAGCAATGGTCATTTATTCCCATTCGGTCTTTTTAGAATTCTAAGGGCTTTAAAGAAGCATGATGTGGTTGATTTATATTTCATCGCAGTAGACCCTAAACACCATGGTAAAGGTTTACCAGCACTCATGTTGAATGATGGTATTCAAAAAGCCATGAAGCGAAACATTCAATTCGCTGAAACAGGACCTGAACTTGAAAACAACATCGCGATTCAAGCCCAATGGAAAGATTTCGATTACATCAATCATAAACGTAGACGCTGTTACAAAAAATCCATCTAAAGACAAAGGACACCCTCACGGATGTCCTTTTGTTTTTACGATATTGCTTTTAAAACTTGTTGATATACGAGTTCACAAATACCATCATCGTCTAATTCTATTTCACCTTTAACATATTGTAGAAGTAATCCAGATATCAATGCTTGGATGATATTCCTGGTGAAAGGGTTAATATTTTGAACTTGGATTTCGTTCGATTGAATCCCAAGAGTCATGATTTCTGTGAATCTTAAATTCATTTGTTGTTGGATATTTTCCATCAATTTTTGGTGTTCTAAACTGAGCGATGGGATCCCATCTAATTGGGTATTCATGATGGCGTCCATCACACTTTTCGCATCACTCATCACGCATAAAATGCGCTTGATTTGTGCGATGAAGGCTGATTTAAATGATGCCATAACAATCGGTTCTAATAAGATTTGTTGATACTTATGGAGTAAATATGCATACGTACTGGATATCATTTCTTCTTTGTTCTTGAAATGTTCGTAGACTGTGCTCTTACCAATTTCTGCCTCTTGAGCCACTTTAGATAACGATATCTCGTTTAAATTCGTCCCTTGTTTGATGTGTTCAACCAAAACTTGGATGATTTTATCTTTGGTCTGTGACATGTGCAGTTGCCTCTTTTTTCATCGTTTTACGGTTGAGTAATGCATAGATGGTTGGGACAACAACCAAGGTCAAAATGGTAGAGTAGATCAACCCACCAATGGTTGTGATCGCCATCGGTTGTAGGAGTTCCGAACCTTCACCAAAGCCTAAAGCCAAAGCAGCTAAGCCTAAAATGGTGGTCAACGATGTCATGAAAATCGGTCTTAAGCGGGTTTTACCTGCCACGACAATCGCATCTTTAATGGTCATACCTTCATTTCTCAATTGATTGATATAGTCTACCAACACGATACCGTTATTGACAACGATACCCACGAGGATGACCAAGCCCATAATGGATACCAAGCTTAAATATGAATTGGTAATCAATAGTGCCAACATACCACCAGTGAATGCGAGTGGGATGGTGAATAGAATGATGAATGGGTATACTAAGGATTGGAACTGAATGGCCATGACCATGTATACCAATAGGATCGCAACCAACGCCGCGAGCACCAAGTCATTGACCGCTTGAAGGATTTCTTCAGATTCACCTTCAAAAGATACATAATAACCATTACCGTACTGTGTGAAGTCGCTAGAATTTAAGTAATCATTGACTTTTCTGGTCGCTTCTTGAGATACCAATGTGACGTTTTTACCATCTTCAATTTCAGCAGTGACCGTGACGTAACGGTTAGAACCATCGGTATTGATGGTAGTAAAACCGGTAATATAGTCGATGGATGCGACTGAATTCGCGTTATTGACATACAGTGGCGTCAAGGCAGAAGAGAGTAGCATTGGATCAGCGCTCATGATGTCTGGATTAAAGACAATTTCGCCACCAACCACACGTAGGAATGGGTTGACCATGAATTTGAGGTATCCACCTGTTGCTAATGCACTTGGGTCAATCGTGTATATACCTTGACCTGAGGCTGCTGTGTATCGATCAATCATGGCGCGGTCTGCATCACTGAATAACATAATACCCGATAAGAAATTCAAATAATCGCCAAACAAATCCAAGGTTAATCCCCCAGAAATGGCGTCATTTGGAAGTGTAATGTCGTAAGTGACACCTTCAATCGTGAGTGTGAGGGTTTGGGTTTGACCTAAACCTTCCAACCCTTGATATAAATAAGCAATATTGGCATTCACATCGGCAGATGTTAAACCATATACCATGGCATTGTCTTTATTGATCGTAATTTTGACATTATCCGCACCTTGAGATACCCCATTGTCTGGTTTAACGACACCTGGCGTATTTTCTAGAATGGCGGTGATGTCATTGGCGATGGCTTCTAGGGTTTGTAAATCATACCCCGAGACTTTGATGGATATACCGGATGCGCCACCCAAAGCACCGGTTGAGTTTTGAGCAGATACCGCGGTTTCAATGATGTTGGTTGTATCAAAACCAGTGAGACTTGAATAATCAAAATCTGCCAATAAGTTTTTAATTAAGTCTTCATTTTCTTGTGTGGATTGACGACGATTTTCTTTTAAATTGATGGTGAGTTGAATGTCTGAACCCCCACCCATAAATCCACCAAATCCACCGAAACCACCAGACCCACCAATCGAGGCAGATACGGTTTCGATATCACCGATTTCTAGTAACTCTGACGTTAACAAATCGGTGAAAGCGGCTTTGGATTGGAATGTGGTTTGTGAGGTTGTAATGACAGTGATGTCGATCACACCTTCATCCGATTCTGGTAATAGGATGAAGCCTTTAGAAGCGACAATCCATACAGAAACAATTAGCAAGCCTAAAACAGCGAGTAATGTAGAAATTTTGTGGTTTAATGTGAATAAAACTGAACGTTCATACGCACGTTTCATCGATGTCATCCATTTACCATCTTTTTGAGGTTTGTGATCATCTAACATGCGGGACGCCATCATCGGCACCAATGTTAAAGCGATGACTAAAGACGCACCTAGGGAATAAGCAATGGTAAGTGCCATCGAGATGAATACATCCGCGATGATGCCTTCAATGAAGACGATTGGTAAGAATACAGCGACTGTAGTGATGGTCGATGACGTAATCGCTCCAGCGACTTCTTTCGCCCCTTGAATGGCTGCTTCACGTTTGGATTTGCCTTCAGATATCATACGGTAGATGTTTTCAATAACAACGACCGCGTTATCGACCAGCATCCCAATCCCTAGAGCGAGACCACCCATAGAAATGAGGTTCAAGGTAACACCTGTGAAATACATCAACATGAATGCACCAACGACTGAGGTTGGTATAGCTAATCCAACAATGATGGTTGGTTTGATATTTCTTAAGAATAAGAATAAGATGACAATCGCGAGTAACCCACCTACAATGAGGTTATTGAGAACAGAACCAATCGATTGTGTAATGTATTCGCCTTGGTCAAGGAGAATTTCATAATGTGCACTTTCACCTTCACGGTCCATGATGTCATTCAAACGATTGGAAATGGCGTTTGAAACTTCTGTGATACCGTAATTGGATTGTTTGGTAAAAGACACTTGAATCCCTTGAGTATTATTGATTTTTGAATAGGTATCGGTATTCGCATTGATGTATTTGATACCATCAGTGACAATTAAATCACTTAAATAAATGACTTCAGCGCCATCAAAATGAATAGGTAAGGCTGCGATTTCATCCAATTGGGTAATCTTGTTACCTAAATAAAGCATGCGTAGTTCGCCTGAATCTAGAGCTACCCCAATCAAACCACCTTCGTTTTGATCTTCAATGGTTTGTAAGACCGTCGCGTGGTCTAGCCCGAAGGTGGTGAGTTTCGTGTTATCTAAATTAATTTGTAACACAACATCTGCTTGACCAGAAATCGAAACTTCTGCGACCCCAGGGATACTTTGTAAATCAATCAGTAAATCCCTTTGAATCCATTCGGTGTTACGAATCAATATTTCTTCATCGGTAAGGGTTTCTTCGTAATCTCTAAATAATGTAACCGTCATAACCGGTAACATATCTGGACTGATTCTTAAAATACGGGTATTACCAACCCCATCCGCAAACTGAATGTTGTTGAGTAATTCACGTAACTCGATGACAACCGAATCCATGTTCGCCCCATCGGCGAATGTCACGATGGAAATGGCGAAATGTTCATTCGACATCGAGGATACTTCGGAAAAGTTTGAAATGGTCGCGACAGTGGATTCAATTTTATTTGAAACCTCTGCTTCCACTTCTTCTGGTGATGCCCCTTGATATTCCGTGATGGTTACGACAAATGGTAACTCAATGTCTGGAAACAAGGTTAAAGGTAATCTAGTAATTGAGAATATCCCAAGCACGATGACGATGAGTACACCCATGATCACTGTGATTGGTTTTTTAACGCTATATCCGCTCATGTATAATCCTCCATATAAATCCGACCGAACGGTCGGTCGGCTACTTGAAAGTATACCACTACGCATACATGCATTCAATGATTTTGCGTAAAAAAATAAAAAGTATTATTTTTCACAAAAAGAAAACCACCCTGAGGTGGCTTTAGAATATGTATTTAGCTGCTCTTTTTGAAACATAAATTTCAATGGCTTCTTTGATCACATCGATACGAACACTGTTTTTTTCTGTCTTTTCACCATCGGTGTTCCAATCAATGTCTGCTTGGTCATGCTCCACCTCAATCTCATAAAATGAGGATTTTAGACGGTGACCACCGCGCATCACTAAGCCGCCAATCGCGAAGAATGTTAAAATTTTAATCAACATCCAGAAGCGTCTGTGTTCAAAGATACGGGCTTCGATTTTACCGTCATTGAGTTTGGATTTTTTCATTAAGTAGAGGTTTCTTCCACCGACACGAGGGCCATTTAAGAATAACAAGAGTGTGAAGGTTTTTTCTATAACCCCACCTTCGTATGTGATTTTCATTGGCATTTTGTAATCGAATAGTAAATCGGTTATACCTCTAACAACGTAGGCAAGTACACCAAATCTTTTTTTATCTTTACGTTTCACATCGTAACTGGCTTTCGTGAAGCGACCGGTGGCTGCAGCGTATGTAAAGTAAGTATCGTTGATTTTAGAGATGTCCATCTTTTTAAGTTCACCGGTTTCTAAAATCAATTTAACCGCTTTTTTCACATTCATGGATATCCCCAACATGTGGGCGACATCGTTGACGGTTCCGGTAGGAATATATGCAATTTTAGGTCTTTTTTCTTTGGTCATTAAACCATTCACAACTTCGTTTAAAGTCCCGTCACCACCTGCAACCAACAACATATCGTGATCACTTTCAATGGCATAGTTTTTAGCATCCAATGATTTTTTCGTCTTCAAAACATCAATCACATGACCCTTAGCGGTAAATGCGTCGATGATATACTGTGAATTTCGTTCAATTTTGCCACTGCCACTTTCGGGGTTGTAAATAAAACCAACGCGCATAAAATCACCACTTCACTTTCCATTGTATCATCTAAAAAAATAATGTGAACCAAAATCACACTATTTTCTATTTTTTAATATTATTTTGTTGTAACCTACCAAACCTAAACTCAATACGAGAAATCCTAAGGTTAATAAGAATACCCACCCCAGTACCCCACCATAGCCAATGTCATTCACATCCAAAAAGAAATAAGGATATGAATTTGTGAATAACCCAATGATTAATGTAACGATGACATATGTATAAGGTAAGAACAAACTATCCAAAATCGCACGCCATTTTAGGTTATTGGATGGATTGAATAATAAGAAGTCTAAAACCACCATAATGGGACCCAATAGATGCATAATGACGTTACGAACACGCCAATAACTAGGATCAAACATATTGCCAAGCAATGTATTATAGATGATCAAAGTCACTAAAATCATAATGGTGATGACAAATCGAACACTTGGGTATTTGAATGTTTTAGGATTGCCTTTTAAAGTTTGGTAGTCACACCACCACAAAACAACCATCAATCCATACGCAATCAGATTTGATAGATTCGTATAGTATACAAAAAATCCATCGTTGAACTTACCGGTGATGATTTCCGTGGCTAAAAATAATCCGATAAAACCAATCATCAAATAGATGCTTTTGTATATAAATGATGCTTTTATATCATTAAACATGGGCACACTTCCTCTTACATAACACCATTGTATAGAAAGCTTAGGCTATTTTCAATCGATTTGACTGTCAAATCATCACATTTCTTGGCTTAATATGGCGTATAACAACTATATTTGACAAAGGCTAATATTTCAAGTATGATGATTAAAAAGGAGAGATTCTATGGTACCATTTATCCCTTATATCGCTGGTTTTGGACTACTCGCTATCGCAGTTGGTCTCGGATTTTCCTTCGTAAAACAAAAATTCTCTTTCATTCCAACCTTGATTTTACTCGCTTTGGGTTTGGTGTTCATTTGGTTATCTCAAATGCCGCAACCTGCAGGTTCTTGGAATGATTTGATGTATGTTTTATTTGGATTATTCTTCTTCTTTGTGGGTTTAGTGGTTGGTTTAATCACACTACTCATCAGAGCCCTAAAGAAACCTACGGAACAAATTAAGTAGAAAGAAAAAGGACAGCCGCGCTGTCCTTTATTTTTTTATGCTAGTTTGTTTGCTTGATTTTGCATCAAGAATGGGTTAAGGAACCCACCGATGACGATGGCAAGAATCAAATAGATGATAGACATATCTTCAGCACCTTGTTTGGCTAAACGTTTGCCGGCTGCATATTGCCAGTAGATGCCATAAATACCAAAGGTAACTAGTAACATTAAGAAATGGCCTAATCCACCAAAGCCTTCACCTGTTTGTTTCTTTAGTTCGACTTGGAACATAATGTTCCAATAAATCGGGTAAATACCAAAGGTGAATAAAAATAACAAAATCATCATGCCGATACTTCTTTGTTTCATTGTTTTCTCCCTTCCACTCTTTTGAGTGCATTTCTTTATCTTAATAATAACACAAATGGGAGCATTTTTTTATACTATTTCTAAAATCTATTGTTTTTTGTATCCTGAATATGACTTTTTATAGATAATAAAGCACCCAAATTGGAGTGCTTACTATCATTTCTATTTACAAGTAGTGTTTTAATATCAGTGCGGATTGATAGATGGTTGGTAACCCACTACCTGGGTGGGTGCCACCACCGACCAAATACATATGACGGATGTCTTCAAACTGATTGTGTGGTCTTCGATGCAACATTTGAGGTAAGTTATGTGCCAAATTAAACACTGCACCATAGTGAACATGATATGATTTTTCCCAATCGGTTGGGTCTAATATTTGCATAACTTGGATATGATTTCTCAAATCTACACCATGTTTGGATTCAATGAGGTCTAAGGTTTGTTCTTTAAGTAATTCTTTATAAGTTGCCCAATCTTGTTTGGCTTGTGTGTTTGGTACAGGAACCAAGACAAACAAGCTGGTATGGCCTTTTGGAGCGTATGTATCGTCTGTTCTACCTGGGTTATGAATATATACGCTAAAATCATCTGTGAACTGATGATTGGTTAACCCTTTCAAATACGATTCATAGTCATTGGAAAACAAAATTTCATGGTGTGCAAAATCATATTCTTTATCTAGCCCTATATAGAGCATGAAGGTAGACACACTGTATTTTTTCTTTTGAAGTTTTTCAGGTGTGTACTTTTTTAAATGCTCAGGCTTAATCAAATGATTCATCGCGTAAGCAAAGTCTGCATTGAGGATGATATCATCAAACAAAATCGCTTCTCCGTTCACCCTTAACCCTTTTGCACACCCTTTATCGACAATGATTTCTTCTACAGGTCGGTTTAAGTGAATCTGTCCACCATTTTTCTCAATCAATTCAGCCATCTTGTGGTTGATTTGGTTGAGTCCGCCTTTAACATGGTATAGACCCATCGCGTGTTCTAAATACGGCAATATGGTAAAGATCGATGGGGCTTGATAGGAAGCCATGCCTAAATATTTGGCTTGAAAAGATAAGGAATGGATGAAGTTTTCATTTTTATTGAATGTTGATAAATGGGTATAAACCGATTGAGACACATGGGCATACGGTGCCGCTTTGAGGACGTCAGGTCTTAAGAAATGAAGCACATTTGGAAATGGTTTTTTAAGGATAGGCGAGATGGCGTTTAGTTTCTTTTCTTGAGCCTTGAGCCATTTCAAATAGCTTTCCCCCATCCCTGGTTGATATTTATCATACATTTTCGCATTCTCAGCTGTGTCTTTACTCATGTGGAATGTGACATCTTTAAATCTCAGTGTGTAAAGTTCATCGAGACGGATGAGGTCTAACTCTTTATGTAGATCATAACCAGCTTCTTTAAAAACTTCTTCTAGTATTTCTAGATACATTAAGAAGGTAGGACCCACATCAAATCGGTAGTCTCCCAAAGTGAGTTGTTTGGAACGACCGCCAACCCGATCATCTTTTTCAAAGATATGGATGTCATACCCCTTTTTAGATAAGACCATCCCTGCTGCAAGACCACCTGGTCCTGCACCAATAATCGCTATTTTTCTCATGCGTTGATCGCCTCATTTGCTTTATGGAATTCTTCTAAGAAACGTCTCATTTCAATCATCAATACCGTATCCGGTGCGCCTTTTAATACCATACCATCGAGATACATCATACTCTTGATGATGGGGAACATCCCTTTTTCAAACACCATCCCGGAATTGACACCGAGTTTGATGGTTTCCATCATTTTTCGTGTTAAGGATACTTCCGATACCGATTTGCCTGAAAAATCTTTATACAAATCGAGTAGTTTCACATAGTAAGCATCGTAAGTCTTACCATGAATTTCTTTATACGCCATGTGGTTTAAAGCGAGTGCGCACCCAGGGAAGTCATAATACGCGAGTTTTTCCATGAACTCAAATAAGCCCATTTGGATTTTTTTACCCACTTCTGAAATCGCACCGGTATCGATGAAATAGAAATCGTTGCCTTTCTTGATGAGGTTGCCTGGATGTAAATCCCCATGGAATGTCCCGACAATGAAGATATAGAATCCATGGATGTGGAATATTTCAAGAATGTCTTCAAATGGCATGGCTTTTTCTTCTAACAAATCATCGATGGTTTTGCCTTCAATGTACTCAGAGACTAAAACATGTTCGTTGGATAATGCTTTGTATATTATAGGAAATTTCAATCGGGATAAATCAAATTTATCTTTATTGTTTTCATAGATTTGTTTGAGCACTTCACCATGACTGATTTCGTTTCTTAAATCTAACTCTGCCAATGTATATTCTTCAATGTGTTCAAGAATGCCCACTGGATCAGCCACTTTCGCCAACTTAGGATAGAAAAATATGATGAATTTAATGAATCGTCTTAAAGAACGTACATCTTTCTCAAACTTCTTTTTGAAATCTTTTTTGATGAACTTGATGACGACATCTTCCCCCGATTGTAAAGTAGCACGGTGGACTTGTCCAACCGATGCACTGCCAATCGGCGTTTCTTCGATGTATTTAAACTGTTTTAACCATGCTTCATTCGTATATTGTTTGAGTAAAACCTTAAAATCCTCCCCTTGAATGGGGGTGGTTCTCGTATAAAGTTTCGCTAAATGTGTACAAGTCGCTTCATTTAGAAAATCGATTCTCAATGCGAAAGTTTGTGCAATTTTCACTGCGAGTAACCCTTGTTTTTGGATAAAGTCCAAATCGGGTAGTTTCTTTTTTGAAAATATTTGTTTGAATAATCGGATGAACATAATCCACCGCATACCATCACTCACCTTTACTTTATTATATAACAATCCATCCCGTCCAAGTGCGATAGAAACTAAAATAAGGGAAAAATAAGATTATGAGAATAAAAGCCCACCGTAGTGAGCTTATAATTACTTTTTATGAAGCATCCAGTCATTCAAGACTTGGATGTATTCGGTTGGGTCTTCGATTGGTAACCCTTCAATCAACAATGCTTGATGATACAAGAGGGTTGCGTAAGATTTAAGCGCTGCTTTGTCTTCAGTTAGGCTTTGTAGTACTTGGAAGATGTCATGGTCTGGGTTGAGTTCCAAAATGCGTTCCGCTTTGACGTTTTCGCCATTTGGTACATTCTTTAATACCTTTTCCATTTCAAGCGATACCCCTTCACCTGAAACCAAGCAGACTGGGGCGTCTTTGAGTCGTTGTGAAAGCTTCACATCCGATACTTTATCACCAAGGGCTTCTTTCATCGCCTCTAATAAGGATTTGTTGGATTTTTCTTTCTTCTTGATGTCTTTTTTCTTTTCTTCATCCACCAAGTCCAAATCTTTTGATTGAATGGATTTGAATGGGACTTCATTGTATGAACCCATGATTTGAATCATAAATTCATCGACTTCTTCGGTTAATAATAAGACTTCATAACCTTTGTCTTTTAAGATACCCATTTGAGGTAAGTTTAAGATGGCTTGTTTGGATTTACCTGTGGCGTAATAAATGTCTTTTTGATCGGTTTTCTTACGGTCTAGGTATTCTTTGAATGTGATGTAGTCATCGGAAAGGTTGGTCTTAAAAAGAATCAAGTCTTGTAAAAGTTCTTTGTGTAAACCAAAGTTTTGATAAATACCATATTTGAGTGAAGTCTTATAGACATCGTAGAATTCAATGTACTTGCCTCGATCGTTTTCCAACCAGTTTTGAAGTTCATTCTTGATCTTCTTTTCAATCGATCCCGCAATCTTCTTCAATTGTCTGTCTTGTTGTAAAAGCTCACGAGAAATGTTTAAGGATAAATCAGAGGAATCAACGACCCCTTTGACAAACTTGAAATGGTCCCCAACCAAGTCTTTGTTCTTATCTTGAATGAATACGCCTTTAGAATATAGTTGTAACCCTTTTTCATAGGTTTCACTATAGAAATTATAGGCTGGTTTCTTAGGTATGAATAACAACGCATTGAATGTGAGCATGCCCTCCACAGACATGTGGATGACTTTCATTGGTTCTTCAAAATCATTGAATTGGTGCTTGTAAAAACCATTCAGCGCTTCATCGGTGATGTCAGCCTTAGAACGTTGCCACAGTGGGGTCATTTGGTTGACTGGTTTTTCCATATCATCCGATAGATGAATTGGGTAACGTACATAATCGCTGTATTTCTTAATAAGAGATCTAAGTTCATATACTTCTAAATAGTCACTGAAGTTTTCTTTGGCTTCTTCATCTTCAATGTCTTGTTTTAAATATAAAGTGATTTCAGTACCAATGACATCTTTATCCAATTCATCGATCGTAAATTCGGATACCCCATCGGATGCCCATAAATACCCTTTGTCTGCATAAGGTGATTTGGTACGGACTTCGACTTTATCTGAAACCATGAATGCGCTATAGAACCCTACACCAAATTGACCAATGATGTTGGTATCGTTTTGATCGAGTTTTTCAATGAATGCTTTAGAACCACTTTGAGCGATGGTCCCTAAATTCGTGATGAGTTCGTCTTCTGTAAAACCAATCCCATTGTCCGTAATGGTGAGTGTGCGTGCGTCTTTATTGGGTGTGATGGTAATTTTATACGAATCATTGGGTACCTTTTCATCGGTTAAAGATAAAAAGTGTCTCTTATCGATCGCGTCACTCGCGTTGGATATGAGTTCTCTTAAGAAGATTTCTTTTTGTGTATAAATTGAGTGTGTCATCAAATGTAAAAGCTTTTGTGATTCTGTTTTGAATGCTTGTGTCTTTGACATAATTATCGCCTCCAAATACTATTTTATCCAAGGTTTTGGCAATGTCAAGTATTAAGTGCCAATTCCCACAAAAGAAAAACACAAGGCCTATTTTTGATAGACGATGTGTTCATCGATGACCGTCATCGCGACGATGTCTGATTTTAGTGTCGTTGAATCGGCTGTTTCTAAATCCACATCAAATATAGTGAAATCAGCGACTTGACCGATGGCAATTAAGCCACGATTTTGAAGTTGGTTTTGAGCGTTAGCGAAAACCGTATAGCCTTGGATAGCTTCCTGCCTAGAAATCTTTTCTTCTAGCTGATATATCTTCCCATCTTTCGCAACCCGTTCGGTAGCGTCAAGTATACCCAATAGTGGGTTTGGGGTCTCTACCGGAGCGTCACTGCTGAAAGATAAGATTAATCCATTTTCCAACATGGTTTTCCAAGGAAAAACATAAGGTGGTAATGACTTAAAAATAGATAAGGCTTCTGGAAAATCACTCGATAAAAACTGTGGTTGGATGTCAATGGTCACAGGCGTGGATTTTAGCTTATTCATGCCATATTCAGACACCCATGGGGCGTGAATAATCCGATCCTTTTGATGATTCTTTGGTGGGTATTTTAATAAAATATCGATGAGTTCATCGAGCCCTGCATCACCAATCACGTGGATGGCCAACGTCAAACCAATTTGCCTTACTTTTTTCACTATTTCGATAAAATTCGGGGTCATTCTAAGCCCTTTCGAGGTCGTATTCTGATACCCATCGTGCATCAAAGCTGTCTTAGATGACATCGTACCATCATAGAATACTTTGACCCCTTTGAGCTCTAAATATGGACTGTGATGATTGAAATAAGGCGATTGTATATAGTCATCGAGAACCTCGTGGTGGACCAATAAATGGGCTCTAAATGGCATTCTCTTTAAGACGTTTAAAAAGACTTGTAAGGTATCTTTATACCCATTAAAATAGAACAAATCATCGCTGTGTCCGCCTGTGATACCGAATTTATAAAGACTTCTTAACGCGTTTTCAAGATAGGTTTCTAACGTTTGATTGCTGACATGGGTATAGTGATTTAAGACAAGTCTCGCATCTTCTTCCCTGAGGATCCCTGTTTCACTCTTGAGATTAAGTGCGTTTAATACGACGTCATTTACGGTCACGGCGTGAAAATCATGGTGTCTTAATATGATGGGTTTATTCGGATTTACGTCATTCAAATCCAACTTCGTTATCCCCACCCATTCATGATAGCCATCCAAGATGATATATGCTTCGATGTTTTGTTTCTTAAGTAAATCCAGTATCGTTGTTTTGTTATGCATGTGGGTTAAATCCAGGCGACTTAGAAACTGCCCATAGCCGATTAAATGGAGATGGGCATCAACAAACCCTGGGTAAAGGTGCTTTTTACCCAAATCGATCACTTCATCATAAGGTTTCGTTTCATCGACATTCAAGCCGACAATGTGTCCCTGGTCGGTTAGTATGTTATAAATGTCATTTTGTTCAGTTAACGTATGAATGTTGCCAGATTTCCAAAGTTTCATAAGACACCTCTTTTGAAAAGATTTTATCATATTTCCAATAAAGAAAAAAACCAAGCGATTTAGGCTTGGAGTTCATCGAGTATAAAGTTTAAGAATCGTTCAAGACCGGCTTGAAGCTGGTCCTTTGAACAAGCTAAATTCATTCTGACAAATTGTTTTAAATCCGGGTCAAACTTGTTCCCATCGGATAAGGTGATGCCATAGTCCAGTACTTTTTGTGTAATATAGCTGGAATCTTTCTTTAAAAAGGACATATCCAACCAAGCCAAGTAAGTGCCTTCTGCTTTAGAGATTTTCATCTGTGGGACGTGTTCTTTAAAAAAGGCATAGAGACGTTTGAAGTTTTGTTCGATGTGTTTGTTTTGAGCATCGACCCAATCGTCACATTCGGTATAGGCGACTTGGCATGCGAGGGTTGCGAATAGGTTTGGTGTACAGTTATGAGACACACGTAATTCATGGTGAATGGCTTCTCTCATCTTTGGATTACGAATGATGATGTTCGATAAATGTAAGCCCGCAATATTGAATGTTTTATTCGGTGAGGTACATACCATCAATTGATCGTAGTCATCTAAATAATGACCTAATGATGTGAATTCATGACCTTTTAAGATGATGTCTGCGTGGATTTCATCGGAAACTAACGTGACTCGATATTTCTTACACAAATTCAATACTTGTTCAATTTCATGTTTGGTCCATACCCTACCCACTGGGTTGTGCGGGTTACACAAAATAAACATCTTCGCACCTTGTTTGAATGCTTGTTCAAGACCGAAGAAATCCATCGTATAATGGCCATCGATATTCACTAGTTTGTTGTCAATGAGTTCACGGTGATTATCAAAAATAACATCAAAAAATCTTGGATACACAGGGGTTTGAATGACCACTTTGTCTTGTTTTCTCGTCAATCCTTTGACCGCTAAATATAAAGCAGCCACCACCCCTGGGGCTGGGAAAAATTCACCTTTTTGAACTTTGAACTGGTATCTTCTTTCAAACCAATTCGAAACTGCCTTTTCATAGGATTCATCGATGTAGTTATAACCAAATGCCCCATGTTCAACACGTCTTTTTAAAGCATCAATGATGGGTTTCGGTGATTTATAATCGGAGTCTGCGATGGAAAAGGGTAAAAAGTCGTCATCAAAAGACCCACGTTCTAGGTCCCATTTACGTGAGTTGGTGTAGCTTCGGTTCAATGATTTGAATGCATTCATATTTTTTAATACCTCTAAGGTTTCTAAGATTATTATAAAGGATATAAAAGACAGAAAAAACCCCTAAAATAAGAAAAAATCACCAAATGGGTGATTTCATTCAAAAATAGAACCGATTTTTGTCATACCAATCTTTTCATAATAGGGGTCAACATCCGACATCACATACACTGGATGGTAAAGGCTTCTAACATGATCGATCAGCGTTTTACCATAACCATGACCGCGTTTGTCTTTTCTAACGAGTAAATCATACACATAAAAGCCAAATCCTGCATCATCTTTACCGCGGATGAATCCAATACATGCATCCTTTTCCATCAGGATAAAAACGATGGATTGATCCAATGCTTGCACATATTTTTGTTTGAACTGAATGTACTCTAACCATTCAGGATCACTTTGAATTAAGTCAAATAACTGCTCATCGTAATTGTGGTTGTATGATAAGATTTCCATATTATATACCTTCGATATATTGTTTGAATACATGCATGATGCGTACGGTCTCAGCTTTGAATACGGCTTCTGGTCTTTCTACACCATCTTCAAATGTGAAAATCACATCCATTCGATACTCAGTTTGTAATCCATTTTCTTCAAAATAATAGGCACAACGGTTATATACACCCGGGATTTCATAAATGAATACCAATTGATTGGGCAGTTTATTGGATTCAATAATGACTTTCATTTTTGACTTCATGCCTGTGACATCATACATCAAATACCCAATAAAACCCGTATTTGGCCAAACACCAGATTCCGATTGTACTTCAACTAAGTGGGGTTGCCACTGCTTCATCATTTCAAGGTCAATGAACCCTTGAATCACTCGATCTATGGTTTGATTGAACGTGGTTTTAATTTGATATTGCATCGTATCACCTCAATTTTACTATATCATATCCAAAAGAAAAGACCACCAAAAATGGTGATCTTGTCATGATTAGAAAATGGATAATGCCCTTAATACGATATGAATAAGATATGAAGCATACAG
Organism: Bacillota bacterium; assembly: GCA_023436805.1. Taxonomy (GTDB): domain Bacteria; phylum Bacillota_I; class Bacilli_A; order Acholeplasmatales; family UBA5453; genus Paracholeplasma. The sequence goes on along the minus strand of JAEZHT010000008.1, from coordinate 2,262 downwards.
GGTTACTAGCACAAAACCTTCTTTTTTGGATACTTTTCCAAATGTAACTGCAGCACCTAATGCGAATACAGTGACACCAATCATGACCCAAATATCGATGAGTACATCGCCATTGATACCGAGTGGGGTAACCAATCCAGATAAACCAAGGATGAATAGTATGTTGAAGATATTCGAACCAACCAAGTTACCAAAAGCAATCTCGTTTTCGCCTTTTTTAGCAGCGACAATAGATGTAACCATTTCAGGTAATGATGTCCCAACAGCGACGATTGATAAGCCCACCAATGTCACTGCTTTTGACGTATTCATGTTGAATAAATTCACAAGCACATCGATAGCGATATTTTCTGCACCTTTGGTGACCATCCAGCCCCCAGCGGTGACACCAATCAAACCCACAATGACCCAAAGGATGGATTTCTTCATATCCATGATGGCGTATTCTTCATTGGAATCGGCACCCTTGGATGTATTAAGCATTAAGTACACATAGCCCGCGAAGACCACGAGTAAGATCAAAGCTTCCCACCAAACGATTTGAGCATCTGCTTGGAATGCAAAAGCAAATAAAGCAATCAACAAAGAGGTAAAAATCAAATAAGGGAATTCTTTTTTATGCATCGTTTTAGATACATGGATTGGTCTGGCTAACGCAGTTAACCCCAATATGAGGGTGATGTTGACGATATTCGAACCGATGACATTGCCCATCGCGATGTCTGCAGTTTGACCTGGTTCAACCGTAAGGGATGCGATAAAGCTGACCGCGAGTTCAGGCAATGACGTCCCGAAAGCGACTAAAGTCAACCCAATCACTAAAGATGAGATTTTAAAACGACGTGCAATGGATGCAGATGAAGCCACGAAGAAATCTGCCCCTTTAACCAAAAAAACAAAGCCTACTAATAGTAGCAAAACATTGATGACGTGTTCCATGACGTCTCCTTTCGTTGGTTTGTCTTGGAAAAAGAAAAACCCCCAAGACAAAAAGTCTTGAAGGTCTTGTTACAAGCTCAGCTTGGAATGCACCGGGTTAAGATTAACCGTCCTGACGATGGATTCTTGGGAAACTACTCCCCTTCAATGTGTATTCTATCAATCTATTCGTAGAATGTCAATCGAATTGGTGACTATTTGAGTGTAATCTTTCGAATGGGTTTCGCTTCGATGTATCCACGTTCACCGCGTGGTTCTAACTGAAAGATTGGCGCGTTTTCTAAATCGAATTCATAGCCATATAAGGTTGGGTCAAAAGATGCTAAAGCATGATTGAAAGCTTCGATCGCTTCCATAAAATCCACATCCTCATATTTAGGGCCTTGAAACACCATGTAGAGTTGCGGTTCTAACGTGATGATTTCAAATCCTGAAGGGATTGGTTTATCAAATGTTTCAGGGACTTCAGCCCCTTGAACATAGGTCGATTTCCCCGCTTTTAGTTTTTTCGGTAACCACAATCCCACGGGTTCATACAAAGCTTCTTTCACGGAGGTTAATATCCCCCAAATGTCACAACCCACTTCTTCACAATAGGCAAAGTAGTGTTCGGCTTTGACCCCACGTTTCACGATTAGTTTGCGTTTTGGTCTTTCAATCACTTGTGTAAAAATTGGTATGGCTTGATAATGCATCGGTGTTTTTCTCCTTTGTAAGAATGATTGGTAATCTGAGACGATGTAAGGTAAAAAGAGTTTTATTGCGGGGGTATCTTTCTTATAGCGATAAGGACTTACCCCAAACTGCTTCGAAAAAGCCCGTGTAAAGCCTTCATGAGAATCAAATAGAAACTCAAGCGCGACATCCAAGACTTTGATGTTTTCATCACGTAGCTTGAGCGCTGCCAATGTCAAACGTCTTTCCTTAATGTATTGCATCGGGGTTTTATCCAAGTGTTTTCTAAAGAGTTTGTCCACATACCACGGTGAATAGTGAGATACTTTTGCGAGCTCTAGCAAAGTAATTTCATCCATCAGGTGTGTTTCGATATAATTTTGGAGTTTCGCAACTTCTTTTATTTGGTCATCCATCTCATCACCACCTTCATTATAGAGATTCAGTCTCCTAAATGCTTGATTGATTTTGTCATACCTTCATTATAAACCATTATTTCAAAAGAAAAAGCGGTTGCCCGCTTCAGGCTGTAGACAAAGTATCTCATTTTGAGGTACTTTTTTTGTCGTTTTAAGTCATTTTATTTATTTTTTTGATATTTCATGAATTTTACTATATATAAATATATAGTAAAGTGATATTATAAGG
>JAEZHT010000090.1 GCA_023436805.1 Bacillota bacterium | reverse complement strand
GCTCACATTGACCTTCACAACAGCCACCTTCGCGTGGGTTAGTATGGGGGAAACCAACAGAGTTGATGGGTTAAGTTTAACAGCATCAACAGACAGCAATCTTGAGTTTTCATTAGATGGAATAAATTATAATTCCTCAATCAACAATGAACAATTGCAAATTTTATTTAAAGATTTAAGAATGGAGGACGTGACTTCTCTTAATGGTTATGAATTTTTCTCTAACTATGCAATGTCAGAAAAATACGTTTATCCTAATATTAACTACATTTCTTTAGAAATATATGTTAGAACTAATACTCGCTATCGAGATGTGTACCTTGTAGATAATGTCACATCATCAGTAGAATTTGATAGCACTCCAAAAAATGGTACATTTGTTACATCAAAGGGTGTTGAGTATCGATCTCCAGTAGATTTCGAATATGCACCGGGTATTTTTAGGAATAGTGATGTACCTTATAAATACTATGCGAAAGATGCAATAAGAATTTCATTTAAAGAAATAAAATTGGAGAATCCCAATGATGAGCGAAATGAAAATCAATTGATTAACTTCATATTTGACCCGAGTGGGAACCCTGACAGAGGTTATGGAAAACCATACGGAGCAATCAGTTTCGTTAACAATACAAAAGTTTTCATTGTTCCAGTACCCACAGTCGTACCAGAAACAAGGTATGAATTAAGTAAATTTGATGAGTATAATCCGTATATGCCATTAAATCCTAATTCGAAAATTATGCGATTGATTAAAACTGACAATCTTGATAATCAAAACAGATTCTATTACGAAGGTAAATTTCAAATAAATATTTGGTTAGAAGGATTTGATGCAGATATGTTTGATGCCATTTACAGGGATACATTGAAGTTTCAATTAGAGTTTAGAAGCGCACTACCAGTTGATTAAAATGGTTTTATCGATTACAATAGTAGTCGTAAAAAATAAAAAAAGGAAAAAGGGGAAAAACAAAATGAGAAAATTAACTCAAAAATTAGTATTATCAGTAGTAACGATGGCACTAGTCGTAATCGCACTTGGTACATCAACATTCGCTTGGTTTACTTTAACCGACACAGCAAAAGTAGACACATTTAATGCAGAAGTTCAAGCAGGTAACGGTATCTTAGTATCACTTGATAACGTGAACTTCTACACAGTGATTGATTCAACCACAATGAATGCATTTTTAGTTTCAAAATATGGTGTAAATGGCACACAATTCAACCTTAAAGATAGAACATCAAAAGAAGGAAGAATATTCTTGGATAGAATAAATACACCTGTAACTGATGGTTACATTGAATTTGATTTATTCTTTAGATCAGACTCGGCTTTGAATATTAATGTTGACGGAGTAGTCCTTTCTGGTGGTACTAAGTCTTGGACACCTGACGTTGACTTTGTTGGTGCTTCAGGTTCTGGCGTTGTAGCAGGAACTCCAATTACTGTAAATGCTTATGATGCTGCAAGAGTCAGTGTTACAGGCTTACTTATGGATGGTAATGCATTAGATGCAGCACCTGAAAGTGGTTCATCAACTACTTTTATTTACAAAACTTCTCAAACTGAAACTTTTGGTGATTTGACTAAAGGTGCAGTTGCTTACTGGAACGCAGTTAATACTGGAACATCAACCGATATAACAACAGGTCCTAATACAACCGATTTCGCAGCAGCAATTGCAGCGAAGAATACAGGTGCAAGTGGACTAGCAGACCAAGTAATAACACTAACAGAAACAGGAAGCAGTACTGGCATTTATAAAGGTGCTGTAAGAGTAAGAGTTTGGATTGAAGGTTGGGATGCTGATGCATATAACTCGATTTTCGATGCGGCATTAACAGTTATGCTTCAATTTAAAAGACAATAGTTGATAAATTACAATAAGGTTTGCATGGCAACATGCAAACCTTATCTTTAATCTAAAAAAATGTTAAATCTCATAGATACTAGATTTTACGATAATTATGTAATATAATGGTATTAGTTAAATTGCGTAATTATTGAGGAGATGTAATCGATGAGTAATAAAAAAAAGACTAGCTTCATATCAATATTGAAAATAGTAGGTAATGTTGTATTTTATACTTTGATTTTTTTGTTATTATTATTTTCTGTAGCTAACCTTCAAATGAGAACAGATGCAGATATAGCAAATGTTTTAGGTCGTGGATTCTTACCTGTATTATCAGATTCAATGGAAGGTGACAACCCAGATTCCTTTAATAAAGGTGATCTATTATTTGTTAAACTTTTAAATGAAGAAGATAAACAAGAAATTGAAGTTGGCGATATAATTACTTTTTTTGATTTAAGCATTAGCGCTCTGAATACACATAGAGTTGTTGAAATCACTTCGCAATACATTGTTACTCAAGGTGATAAGGCATATGATTTAAACCCATATGTTCCAGGCGGCAACAATACTAATAAAGATTATCAGGTTGTTACATTTGTAAACATTAAGGCTGTTCATACTGGGACATTACCAGGTGTTGGATCTGCTATTACATATCTTCAAACCCCAACAGGTTTCGCAATCTTCGTGATCGCACCTGTAGTATTATTATTAGCATATCAAGGATATGTCTTAACTAAAACATTACTCGCAGTAAACAAAGAAAAGATTGAAGCTAAACACGCAGTTGATAAAGAACAACTACTTGAAGCTGAAAAGGAAAGAATTCGTAAAGAATTATTAGAAGAACTCAAGAAGGAAGAATCCAACAAGTAGTTTTTCCTATTAGTGAGGTAAAACGATGGTTAATTTTGCTCGTTATTACATCGACTTCATTAGAGATTTATTCGATAATATCCGCAAATTTTTCAATGCAATCATTGGTGCATTTGCGGATTTATTTTTTAATGACGTTGCCGGATATTTTGATAAATTAGTCACTGCCAGTACTTTATTTGATTTTCTAGACTGGTTAATCGCCATATTGGTCCTTGGGATCAATCTGGTTTTTGGCGTTTTCTTCACACTGAAAATATATCAATTACTTAGAGTCTATATTCGTTTTGTTAAAACCGAAATGGATAAGGATGAATTACTCGAGGAAGTCGCGTTACTAACACAAAAAACCGTTGAACTTGCTGATGAAAAGAATAAAATTTTAATGTTAAAACTCGGTGGTGCCTCAGCTTCATCATCATTACCTGGTAAAGAACAAGATAAACCGGATAAGAATACACCACAAGCCATTGGACCAACCAGATTTGCTAAATTAACACAAGTCGATGAAGCTTATAGAAATGTCATCACATCGATTCAAATGACCCCTGAAGATACGATTGGTCTACCAGAACTCGTCAACCGTTTCATCAACTACTCAGCATCTAGACTCAACCTTTATTACAATGAAAAAATCATACGCACATTCTTTGCTGGTATGGCATCTTCTAAGATCTTAATCCTAGAAGGTATTTCCGGTACAGGTAAAACCAGTTTACCTTACGCGATGGGGAAATTCTTCGGACACGATTCCGCGATTATTTCCGTCCAACCTTCTTGGCGTGATAGAGCCGAAATGATCGGTTATCTAAACGAATTTACCAAGAAGTTTAATGAAACTGACTTCTTAAAAGAACTCTACGAAACTACCTACCGTGAAGACTTAAACTTCATCGTCCTGGATGAATTGAACTTAGCTCGTATCGAGTACTATTTCGCAGAATTCCTATCCATCATGGAAATGCCGAACGAATCTGAATGGAAGATTGACGTTGTTTCAGACCGTCAACCAACCGACCCTAAGCACTTCATGGATGGTAAGATTTTAGTGCCACAAAATGTATGGTTCGTCGGTACAGCGAATAAGGATGACTCCACATTCACCATTACCGATAAAGTTTATGACCGTGCATCCTCCATTATTATGAATACAAAAGCTGAATTCGTAGATGCCCCTTATACAGAGGGAGTGACGATGAGCTATGAATACTTAAAGACATTGTTTGATGCTGCATGGAAAGCACACCCAATCTCTCCAAAAGCACTTGATAACTTAGGCAAACTCGATGATTTCATCGCACAAAAATTCAAAATCACCTTTGGTAACCGTATTATGAAACAAATTAAACTGTTCACACCAATCTATGTTGGTTGTGGTGGTTCAGAATATGAAGCACTCGATTATATGGTTGCGAGAAAGATCTTAAGAAAGTTCGAAGTGTTGAACTTACCATTCTTACAAGATGAACTGAGCGAACTGATCGTATTGCTCGATAAGTTGTTCGGTAAGAACGTGTTCAAAGGATGTATCGGATTCTTAACAGATCTTAAGAAGATGAACTAGGTGAGTTTTTAAATGAAAAAAAGACAAACCGACAAATTAAGTCAGTTCTATTATTCATACGATCAAACATTCAAAGATTTGGAAAAGTCCCATACTTTTCCAAAGACTTTTTATACCGCTTTGATGGCTGGTAAAAATACGCTTTATCAAAAGAGCATGTCTGAAACCAAGACATTTGATGAAACGTGGATCAAGACCATCGAATCGTATTTTCCAAGCATTGAAAAAATCATCTTGAACCCGAAATCGGGTTTAAAATACTTAGAAGAAATTGTACCCATCGAGAAAGCCAAAAAGATTCGTAGTAATTCGATTCGTCACTTAGCTTCGCATACCCACTTTATCCGCGAAATTCGTGATGAAGTCGTCATGCCGAAGAAGATTATGACGACCGAAACCGACATCGATTATGGTACTTATGAAAACCGATTTGTGATGACCCTCATAGAACGGCTTTTTAACTTCGTCAGAAGCCGCCATGAGTTGATTAAAGACAACATCATTTCATATCAAAAGAAGCATTTTAACTATACATCAACATTCCACATCAGTGACCTTGAAGTCGATTTGAACCTCGATGTGGTATTCAAAGAAGACTTAGAAGATAAATCCATCAATATCTATAACAAAGGTATTCTAGAACGTGTTGAATACTTGTCTAAGCGTGTGACATCCATCCGTAATTCACCATTCATGACTTTGATGGCTGGTGAAAAGAAAGTATTGCCACCAATCATGCAAACCAACGTCATTTTAAAGAACGTTGACTTTAGAAACTGTTATGTTTTATGGTTATTCTTAGATAGATATAACACATTAGCTTATGACGTTACTGTCAAAGAAAAAGACATGACTTTTGATAAATCATATCAGGATGCAGTAGAACGTTTGGCCTTAAACACATTCACGATGGTTGCTTTTAATCAAGGCGTCCGAAAGCCATCCTATGATGAAATCGTAGAAAAAGAAATCATTAAAAAAGCATTCAAGATTGCCAACATCCATGTCAATGACATCGTCGATACACCAGAACCGATTGTCGTCGAAGATGAACGCATCAACCAATACTTCTTACAGGAAAATATCAAGATATTCAAGAAACGTGTCGAAGAAGAGGTTGAACGCAGTTCTACCTATGAAGTTGGTTTAAAACGTGCCCTACGCGATACCATCTCGATTTCTAATGCAATCTTCAAACACCACTTTGAACTTGAAGAAAACGACGACTACTTTGCCCGCATGGTCAAAGACGATGACGTTGAGAAAAACCTTGAAGTATCCAAAGAAAAAGCTAAAATTGCGAGAATTATTCGTGAAACCAAAGAAGTCGATTACAACAACGCCATTCGTTTAGAACGCAAATTGATGAAAGACATCGAAGCAGCGAATCAACGATTGATTTTAATGAATCGAAAGAAAACCGAAGATGAAGCTGAACGCATTAAGATTGAAGCTGCATTAAAAGAACAAAAAGACATTGCTGCCAAAGAGGCACAAATGTTAACAGATAACCTTGACCTGGTGAATCAAAACCGTGAAATTTTATCTGCTGAAAAGAAACAAGTCGATGATAATATCGCTTCAGAAACCCAAAAGGCAATTGAAGAAAATAACACACTCATCAACAACTTAAAACAAACCTTACAAAACCAATTGGATCAAAAGATTGCTACGTTAGATCGTCACTTCCAAGCTGAACGTGAAGCCATTGAAAAAGAACAGGCGAAACAAATGAAGAAGCTGGAACGTGAAGAAAAAGCAGCCATAGCTGAAGCTCAAAAGAAAGCCAAAGCTGAGTATCGTTTGGTGGTTCAAAACTTGCGTAAGAAAGCTAAGATTGAACATGACCGTATGATGAAGAAACTTAAACTTCAACGTCAAAAGGAACAAGAAAAACTATTGAAAGAGTTCGAAAAACTCAAATTGACGATGTCAAAGCGTCAAGAAAAAGCCCTTTTGGACATTCAAAAGCAGTCTGAAAAAGACATTGAGAAACTCAAAAAAGAAGGCCTACCAAAAGAGACCAAAACACCTAAAGGTGACGTTGAATCCGAATAAATAAAGGGGGGATCTGGATGAAAAAAATCATAAAAATATCGATGACGGTATTTACTGTATTTTTCTTCCTAGCATCCGTCCTTTTATTATTACTAGGCACGTTGGCTTTACAAGAAAATAGATACTTGAAGATATTCAATCATACCTATTCAGTGGTTGGATCAGGTTCGATGGAACCCACCATCATGACAGGTGAATTCATCATCATTCGTTACGTTTCCTATGATTCGGTATATGAAAGTGTACAAAATGGTGAAGAACCAATCATCGCTTTTAGAACCGATAAAAACATCGTCCACAGGGCCATAGAAGCCACCAGTGATGGTTTAATCACCAAGGGCGATAACAATCCATCCGTGGATGCAGGATTCGTCACTGAAGAAAACTTCATTGGTGTTGTAGTTTCCCACTTTATGTTACTCGATATTGGCAATATTACACTCAATTACAAAAACGTTGTATTCCTTGTAATCATTGTATTATTACTCTTCATCTTGATGCATGAACTCATCAATTTCTTGAAAATGATCAGGGCTGCACAAGAAGAAAAAATGTTACTCAAACATGAAACTGAAATAGAGATTTGGATCAAAGAAGAAAAAGAACGCTTAAGACTTGAACTCGAAGCAGAGATGAAAGCCCGTAGTGAGGCTGACAAAGACAAAAATAATACCGCCAATTAATGGCGGTATTTTTTGTATAATTTTGTGTAATATTTGGCTTTAAATTATAATGAATAAAAACTCATATTATTAGAATTATTTGACGAATATACCACGGTCTAAAATACTCATAGCTTCATCGATGACACGATCAATTTCAGACGGTTGAACATCTTTTTTAAATATGATTTGTAACCCCACGAAATTGGATATGCCCATGAGCGTATAAGATAAAGTTTCTAGGTCCAAATCAGCTCGGATTTCTTTCTTTTCAACATAATCTTTTAAGTGTTTGATGTAGGATTCTGCGAAACTTTCATAATAGTTCTTAAATATTTCAAAATCGACAAAGAGCGATTCCCAGATGATTCGATACGCCAGTGGGTCCTTCAATGCATAAGTGATGAAGGCTTTGATTCCGGCACGTTCAATGTCATATCTGTGTGATAAACCAACGGTAGCATCGGCACTGGCTTTACGGATAGAGACGCGATATAAGTCGAGAATATATAGATATAAAGCCAATTTACTGTCGAAGTAAATATAAAAAGTACCAGCAGCGATTTTGGATTTCGCGATGATGTCATTAATCGAAGTCGATTGATACCCATTTTTCGCAAACAACTTTTTCCCTGTGGATACAATCTTATTAAATGTCTTGATGCCTGAGTTAGTCTTTGGATAACGATACGATTCTTTATTCATAGTAATCACCGATTTCATTGTATAGCACAAGGCTTTAAATTACAAGCATTTTTGTCATGCTTTTTTCATGTTATGAATTTTAATGACCAACGTTAAGACCACCATCAAGCCCTTATGTGCATTATGAAATTACATTTCATGATTTTTCGGGATTCAGGTATATTGGTGGGTGAACTCGAATTCATCTGTGTGGGTGAATAATTATTTTTATGTAAGCGCTTGACAACGCTTTTCTTATCACGTAGAATGAAGGTGTGATATGAATTTTTATTCACGTAGTTTTTTATTAAAACCATGAACAACGATTCAATCGATTAAATAAATTTTAAGAAACATCTAGGAGGATACTATGAATCAAAAAGTATTTATCGTCGGTGCGAAAAGAAGCCCAATCGGTGCGTTCTTAGGCACTTTGAAGGACCTTCATCCGGTCGAACTTGGTACACAAGTATTGAAGCAACTTTTAGCAGATACCCAAGTACCTAAAGACAAGATCGATGAAGTGATTGTTGGTAACGTTATTCAAGCGGGTCTTGGACAAAACATCGCAAGACAAATCTCCATCAAATCAGGCTTATCCAATGAAATCCCTGCGTAT
>JAEZHT010000061.1 GCA_023436805.1 Bacillota bacterium | reverse complement strand
GGTTTGATATGTATTACGATTCATGGGTAATCACCTTTACTTTCATTATATCATTATCCAAAACGACCGGTGATGTAATCTTCGGTGCGTTGGTCCCTCGGGTGTGAGAATAATCTTTCAGTTTCCTCATATTCAACCATTTCACCTAAGAGGAAAAATGCGGTATAGTCGGAAATTCGTGCAGCTTGTTGCATGTTGTGTGTGACAATCACAATCGTGTAATGTTGTTTGAGCTGTAAAATCAAATCTTCGATTTTAGAGGTGGCGATGGGATCTAGTGCTGATGTGGGTTCATCCATCAAGAGTACTTCAGGTTTCATCGCTAACGCTCTAGCGATACACAAACGCTGTTGTTGCCCACCTGATAAAGATAATGCAGATTCTCTCAAACGGTCTTTGACTTCTTCCCAAAGCGCGGCTTGTTCTAGTGAGGTTTTCACAATCTCATCCAGTTCTGCTTTGTTTTTAATGCCTTGGCATCTTGGACCATAGACGATGTTGTCATAAATACTCATCGGGAACGGGTTGGGTTTTTGAAACACCATCCCGACTTTGATTCTCAAACCAATCACATCGGTTTGTTTATCATAAATTTGTTGATTATTATAATGGATTTCACCTTGAATCACGCAATTTTCAATCAAGTCATTCATTCGGTTCAAGGTACGAAGAAAAGTCGATTTTCCACAGCCTGAAGGACCAATCAACGCGGTTACCTTCTTCTCATAAATCGAAAATTCAATGTGCTTTAATGCTTGTTTTTGACCATAATAGAGGTCAAGTCCTTTAACTTCAAAAACTTTATTCATGGGTGACACCATACTTTCTTAACAATCTTTTAGAGATCAATTTGATCGATAAATTCATCGACAACACAATCACCAAAATGATGATGGCGATGGTGGTCGATAACTCAATGTTGGCTGGTTCATCGGTCATCATCGCCCAAATGTGGACAGACAATGACGTCGACTTATCAAAGATCGAAACGTTGTCTTTGATTGCAGTACCAATCGCGAATACCAAGGCAGCACTTTCTCCAATGATTCTGCCAATCGCGAGTAACGTCGCGGTTAGGATACCTGAAAATGCACTTGGTAAGACAATTTTAAATGTGGTTTGGGTTTTATTTCCACCCAAAGCGAGGGAGGCGTGTCTATAGTCATCCGGGACCACTTTTAGTGATTCTTCCGTGGTGCGGATGATGACAGGCATCAAAATGACGGATAATGTAAGTGCCCCTGAAATGAGGTTAGCCCCTGTGGCTCTGGTGAGGGAGATGGTGAGTGGGACAAACAAGGCTAACCCCATCAAACCATAAATGATGGATGGGACACCGGTTAAGGTTTCAATCAAATTTCTCAACATTTTGGTAAACTTATTGTTTGGTGCGTATTCATTCAAATACAAAGCAGCACCGACACCGACAGGTAACGCAATCAATAATGTTAAGCCAATCAAATAAAGGGTTGTGATGATTGAACCACGAATCCCTCCACCTGAAGTTGAATATTCCAGTTCACGGAACGTTGTTTTCGTATCCAATACTTGAATCATATGTTGTGCGCCTTGAATCGATAGTGCCGATGGCCCATCGTCAAAGGCGATTCTAACGATTTCATAATCGATATCGAGCCTCAAATCTTGGGTAGCTACCCCCTTATTTCGCAAATCTTTAAATGGTGAATCTGGATGAACGTAAGTTACTAAGACAATCGTATGCCCCATCAAGTTTTCAGAATCACTTAAGGCAATCCCCCACTTGGTTGAGTAATAGGTGTTATCATCAAAATCTTTATTGGTATTGAATACCCCAGGACCGGTAAAATCTTTTAAATCTGCAATATAACTACGGGATTCAAAATTGTGTGTGATGAGGTCCATATTGAGCAGTTTGAATCCATTGAGGAATACAAACAATAGAATCGAAATTAAAACGAACAAGGAGATGAATGAAGCGACATAGGTGATGGATTGTAAGATGAGGTCTTTCTTTTTACGGCTATTTAACATCGACATTACCCACTTTTCGTTTGATATAGTTCAAGGTGAAGTTGGTAATCAAGATGACCACCATAAGGACAATCCCAACTGAAAATCGAATATCATAATCTAACCCTGTGGTTTCTTTCATGCCTTCTAACATCATGGTTGTTAAGGTCGATGTCGTATCTAGGATATTAAAATTGATCCCACTACGTCGACCACCCGCAACCAAGGAAACAGCGGTCGCTTCACCTAAAACACGACCAATACCCAATATCGCTGAAGTGAATATCCCGCTCTTAGCAGAGGTCAATACGACTTTGAAATGGGTTTGGGTTTTGGACGCACCTAGAGCCAATGACCCGTGTTCAATCGACTTATCGACGCTACGAATCGCAACTTCACTGATGGAGGCGATGGTTGGAATGGTCATGATGGCTAAGACCAAAACCGAGGATAAAATAGAATTCCCACCTTTGGATTGGAAACCCAAAGACATGGATAAATCGTATACCAATTTAAGTATGATACCCGCCCCAAACAAACCGTAAATGATGGATGGGATGGAGGCAAGCATTTCAATGACAGTTCTTAAGGTTTCAGCCAATTTTTTGGGGGCAATTTTAGCAATAAATAAAGCCGTGAGTACCCCAACAGGAAATGAAATCATTAGCGATAAAAATGCAATGAATAGCGTGGAGATGATGAGAAAACCTACCGCGTATAAATTGGAGTTAAACGATTCACCAATCAACCACGTGGTTCCAGTTAAAAAGTCCGCAAGGTTCACACGACCCAATCCGCCATTACTCGTGACAAAAGGGGTAACCCCTTTAACCATGATGACACCTGCGATGATGAATATGAATGAGGATGATAATATAGCGAAACCCATCAAGATGTATTTAATGGCGTTATCTAGCCATTGATTATGTCTTTTTTGAGTTTGTTTTAAATGTATTTTTGATTGCATCAGATACTCCTTTATTAGGCAAGAAAAGACCCAAACGGGCCTATTTCAGGTTTATTCAGAAACGACGTCTGACCACTTAGAATATGTACCGTCGTAAATCGCTTTGAGTTGTGCAGCTGTAATGTTAGTTACTGGGTTGTTCTTATGGACAATCGCAACAATCGCGTCCCAAGCCAATTGACCCATATCCGAGGTTGCAACCCCAACTTTTTCTGTATTTTTGAAATATCTTGAAGAGAATCCAACGTGTTTAGAAACGGGATCACTTAAACCAATCGTTTGTGTACGTTTGTACGCATCCCCAGAACCGGTATGATCGTGTTCAGCCACAAAGTTACCGGCTTTCGCACTGAACGCTTGTGTCAAAGCTTGTGCGACTTTTTGAATGGAGTCAGACCCACCAAAACGAATGGTGACGTTGGCATTATTACGAGCTGTGATTGCGTGTTGTGCTTTGATTGAATCCCATGTCACTGTGGTTTCTAAAGCAATCGCGCCATTATTGTTGATGATGTCTGCTGCGTCTGTGGTACCTAAGAATGCGACGAACGCATTAACCAATTGTTCGATTTCTGTCGATTCATAATCGCCTGCGTCTCTAACCATCCACATGAATGGGCGTTTTAATCCATAGGTGTTATTGAGTACATTCGTAACCGTTGGTGCGACACCTTCAAAACTTAATCCTTTAATGGTGTTGTTTAATGAGGATAGGGATACATAGCCAATCCCATATTCATCGGTTCCCATTGATGTCATGATACCTGTGTTGTCTTTGATAACAAAACCATCGACAAGGACATCATCGGAACTGACAGCTTCTGCCAATCCGATCCCTTCCATAAAACCTGCACGTGTACCAGAGGTGGTATCACGGGTGTAAACTGTGATGTTCTTTGTTTCATCAAATGATGACCCAGAGGTACAAGCGGCTAAACTGAATGACAATGCTAAAGCCAATACTAGAAATATTTTTCTCATATAATCTCCTTTTTATTTTGTTCACCTCGATTGTACAAAAAAAAAGAATGTGAATATATCACACTCTTGTAAGCAGTTTGTAAAGAACTTGTAAAGTCGTATTAGTTTTTCATATCTAGCCAGGTGATGATATCGGCAATGACCAAATCTTGGTCAATATCGAGTAAAACATCGTGATAGCTGTTCGGATATATAATGATGTCTTTATGCTTGTTATTGGCTTTGTCGTATAACGCATGCGCATTACTTAACTGAACAATTTGATCGCTGCCCCCATGTATAACCAGTAAGTCAGGTCCATACACACCCAATTGTTTATGTATTTGTTTGTTGGCTTTATACATGGTTTCATATAACATCTTAAAAGTAACAAACTTCAACAAATTAGGGTCATTGATTTCTGCTTCTGTTTTCTCATGTCGACTCTTCGCATCTGCCCAATTGAGGTGGAGTTTGCGTTTAGGAAATAAGAACCCCAACCATTTCACCATCGAAATGATGTGGTAATGATACCCGATAGAAATGACACCTTGGATGTTTGGTCTTGAGGTTACATACAAGTGGCTGATCAAAGCCCCCAATGAATGTCCCATCAAGTAGACTGTACGGTCTTTTCTTTCTTTCGCAAGCACCTCATCCAAATCCTCGATGAGATGTTTATAATCTTTAAGTACACCTAGCGGTACACTTTGACCATGGCCTCTCACATCATAGACAAGAAATGAGTAACCTGCAGCATTGAATCTTTGCGCAATCCCTTCATACAACAACCCATACTCACCAATCCCGTGGGTAAAAATGATGAGTGGTGATTTAGGCGATGTTTCAAATAGATGGTAATGGACCATATTATTCGTCTAATAAATCGATGACTTTTGAAGCGAGTTGGTCGTAAGCTAAACCTGCAGGTTCAACACTTTGGAAGATATAGCCATCGACTGGTTGACCAATCGGGATTTGAGTCAATACATCGACACCCAATTGTTTAGCCACTTTATCGCCACCACCTTGACCAAAGATGAATTCACGTTTTTTATTACAATGGTTTAGAAAATAGCTCATGTTCTCAACCACACCAATCACGGCGTGACCGATTTGTTGTGCACCGAGCCCTGCTTTCACCGCGACGTGTGCGGCGTTTACATGTGGGGTCGTAACGATCAACATCTTGGTATGTTGTGCGAATTTTTGAATGTCTAAGGCAACATCGCCTGTGCCTGGGGGTAAATCGATCAATACATAATCGGTATCAGGACGCCAAGCAACCCCACCAAAATAGTGCGATAGCATTTTGCCTAACATCGGGCCACGCCACATGATTGGTTTATCTGCTGGCATGAAAAATTCGGTTGAAATGACTTCGATGCCGTTACTTTGTAAAGGGATCATCATATCATCATCGGTACCGGATAACGGTTTGATGTCGATTTTAAGGATTTGTGGGATGGATGCGCCATAAATGTCTGCATCGATGATGCCGACTTTTTTACCCAATCGGGTTAAAGCGGCAGCTAAGTTCGCTGTCACGGTGGATTTACCGACGCCACCCTTACCGGATGCAACACCTAAATAAATGATTTTCTTTTCGCCTTCATTGACGACTTCATTTTGTTCAAAAGTGACTTTGATGCCCGGGAAACCCAATTCAACTTTCACGAGTTTAATCAAATTGATTTTAAATTTTTGTTCTTCTGGGGTACCCGGTTTAGAAAAGTAGAGTTCTACTTCCACCACACCGGTTGGACCAACCGTCAGTTTTTTGATCCCATTGACTTCTTTTAATGGTTTTTCATACCCCGGGTCAACGAGTTCTTCTATGCGTTTTTTAAGTTCTTCATATGTAGCCATAAATTAACACCTCGACAATGATTATAACATAACCCACCCACAACATAGTTAAAAACGCAAAAAAACCACCCCAAGGGGTGGCTTATGTGTTATGGTTTTGGAAAATCCAAATCGATTTTCATATCTTCGATGATTTCAGTCAAATAATCATAATCTACCACATAGGAAAATTTCTTGTTTTGATTTCCCAAAGTGATGATTTTGCTTTTCAATAGTTCATTGATGTGGTAGGAAATGGTGGCTGAAGATACCCCGATATTCGCAGCGATTTCTTTGACTGAAGTGAGCCCAGTAGAAATCCACTTAATGACTTCATAACGGGTTTTATCCCCGAGGTTTTTAAATACGGTGACACGTTCTGATAATTGATTCTCAACCGCTTGGTTCATGTGGTCAAAGGCTTGTTTCATTTTGAGTCCCCAAACCAAATTGATGTGTTCTTTTTTCGGATTGATCATCACTTCGTATTGAAATAACCCAGAAATCAGTAAGTTTATGGTTTGGTCCCCAATGGCCACCCCTTTGATTCGCCCTTGGCTCCACGATTCAATCACTGAACTGCCTTCCTTATTCAGTTCGTGTGTCATCTGTTCGCCCAGTGTATCCACCAAATTCTTGACCACTTCATAATACGTATTAAACAGTGGTTCCAGTTGATTAATCAATTGAGTAAACGATTGGATGGTCTGAAGTGGGTTTTCAATCATCCATAAGAGTTGCCACTTATAGGTGTTATCCAAATCTAACCCTTGGATAAATACGATTGGATTGGGATGAGATTCTACTTTTTCTTGATTTGATATCACCAAAGCTTCATATAATTTAGCTTTAAGCGTTTCTGCATTTTGACTCAACAAGTGCTTAAAATATCCCTTTTGATCAAAACCCTGAATTGGAAAAGCATTGAATAATAAATGACTTAAGTCTTGGGTAGCGTACTCATCTTTTAAATAGAATGCTTGAATTTGTGTTCTAAACGATTCCAATTTGGTTTGAATATCTTTGATCCATGTTTGATATTGGTCATCGAATTCTTTCTCTGCTTCCGTCAAAAATAGTAGTTTACCAAACTTCAATAAATCCAATAGACGTGATTCTTGTCTTAAAAAATTAACTTCCAACGACTTCAACCCCTTTGTTCAACTTCGGTTGTTCTGTGATGTTGACTTGGTTCAATTTCGATTTGTGTAAAATCACAGCAACCATCAATATTAAACCTGCAAAAAAGATCACAATGCTTGGGTCCATTATATCATATAAAACCCCAAAAATCATTTGTCCAATGGGGACAAAAATGGTGACAAGTAACATCATCACAGAGGATACCCGACCCATCATGGATAGTGGGACCACCTTTTGAAAGATCGTGGCGTTCGCGAGGTTGGCGATGCTGACCAACATCCCTGTTAAGAAGCTTAAAATCAAAATGATGTAGAAAGTGATTTTTAGCGTACCAATCGCTTGGATTGCCCACGGGGATAATATGAATGCTAAAGCAAATATCACCAATGACAACCCCATAAATGACTGGAAAAAGACTTTAGATAATGAATATCGTTTGATGATTTTAACGGCGAATAACGGCGTAACAATCATCGATAATGAAATCGCCATCTGATAAAAACCAAATTCAAAATCACTGACCAATAAAACCGATTTGATGATGTAAATCAAACCGACAGAAAATAGCGGTGCGATACAAAAATTGATGATGGTTGCGAGTGAAATCATGGATGAAATCGAGGCTTCTTTACGGATCAAATGGATCCCTGCCATCGTATCCTCATAAAATACCTTCAAAGACATCTTCTCATCCTTCTTCACATGTTTCGGTAAAGCAATCATCATTTCTGCCAAACTCGATAACATGAAACTCAAGCCATTGATCCATAAAATCCATAACATATCGGTATACATGTATAACAACGCACCGAGTACAGGTGCTAACAATTGACCGATATTTAAAACCACCGTTTGAAATGAATTGGCTTCTAGGTATTGTGTCTTAGGCACGATGGTCGGCAAGACTGCGGACATCGCTGCGTGGAAAAATATTTCAATCATTTCCAACACCACGATGATGACATAGATGGCTAGGATCGATAGTTGATTTTGTTGAGCCAACCAATAAAATCCCATGAGGAAAAGAAACATCCCACTCAACATGTCGAGACCAACAATCAAATATTTTCGGTGCCAGCGATCGGAGATAACGCCGGCGAAAGGTGTAAGCAACAATCTTGGTAAAATCGAAATCGATAGCATACTGGCGAATAGTGTCGCTGACCCTGTCGTATTCAATACGTATAAAGATAACGCAAACTGCATGATATTGGAACCCAGTAATGAGACCAATTTCCCGAAGATTAGTCTTCTATAAGGTTTGTTTTTTAAGATGTGTGTGTTCATATGTACCCCCTGAATACACACCAATTATAAGATGTTCATCTAATTTTGTCAATAAATATGTTAGACAAATATCTACTTTTATAATTAGAATTCTGAATAAAGGCAGTTTTTATTAGACATCCATCTAATTAAAAAGAAAACTCCTTAGTTAGAGGAGTTTGATTTTTTTATAGTGCTTTACTGCGTTTTAACATCTTTTTGATTCTTTGGAAAAATGGCGATTGGTCATAACTTAAGATGGATGCTTTGTACACAGGGGCGAGCAAGTAATACATACCTACGGTAGACCCAATCAATATCACAAATGAAATGATGACATCCACCACATTCAAGACCCCACTCATATATAGGGTTGGAACCACGATTGGCGAAAATAGTGGGATGTAGCCTAAAATCTTTAATACGATAGAATCACCCATGTACATCGAGAAGATCGATGCGTAGAAGCCAATCAACATCGTGAACATGAATGGGGATTGGAACGATTGGAAATCTTCCATCGATGTCGACATGGAGGCGAGCGTCGCCATGAAAATCATGAAGAATAAACCACCGATAATCATAAAGATTAATGTAATGAATAAAGCCATTGGTAATGCACTTAATACACTGGCGATGATGTCTGAATCGGTTTCAGTCAACATCCCGATGAGTTCACTGATCGACATTTGACCATTGGTTGCGCCAAGGACAGTGGTTGAGACAAAACCAGCAATGATACCATAAATGAAGATCAATCCTGATTGGACGATTAAGAATACAAATGACGATAAAATCTTGGTCATGAAGTGGGTTTGTGGTGGTACAGTAGACATCACGAATTCAATCGCTTTGGTTGATTTTTCTTCAATGATATCCACACCTACAAATTGTACACTCATGATGAGCATAACGAAGATTGGGATGGCGATGAATACACTGATGGCCGATAAAATCAAATCTCTGGTGGTATGGTCATCTTCTTGTGTATGAATCTCATAGACCAATGGTTGATTAAAATCTGAAATGAGTTCTAATTCTGCTGGTGTTTTATCGGCAGCCCAAATTTGGACTTTTAAAACCGATAACGCTTGTAATAAAACCGTTTCATTCAGTGTTTCTAAACCGTTTTTATATATGTCTACCACCAAGATATCCCCATTGGTTGTCAAATGAACGATGGCTTTGGATGAACCATATTCTAAATTGTCTGGGTCTACCGTGGTTTGTGGTTCAAATGAGATATTCGCACCAGGAATCATCCCTAAGAGGGCTTGTGCACTTTGGTCCAAGATTAGAATTGAATCGATCCCTTTATTGGTATCATCGACCACATAAACAATTTCTTTAGAAGTTTCACCATCGTCAAAGAAAGCGACAATGTTTGGGATATTCATCAATGCCAATAACGCGATGAAGATAACAATGTTAGCGATATAAAATGCTTTGGTTCCAATGCGGCGCTTGATGCCATATTTGAGTAAATATTTAAACTTGCTCATAAGTTTCGCCTACTTTCTCAATGAAGATTTCAGATAAAGTCGCTTGTTCAACGTCGAACTTACGTACATGTTGACATGTTTTGACGTAATTAAATACCGCTTCTGATACCGATTCATCGGCGATTTTAACAATCCACTCATTCGGCTGAATGATGACATCCAAAACGCCTTCGATCGATCTGAGCTTTGCTTCTTCAACTTCACCGATCAAACGGATGTTGTGACGCTTGAAGTCTTTTTTAATGTCGCTGATTTTCCCTTGTAATACAGGGATACCCTTTTCTAAAACGATCAATTGTTCACAAAAGGATTCAACGTGGTCGATTTGGTGGGTTGAGAAGATGATCATGGTGCCTTTTTGTTGGAAGTCACGGATGACTTCAACAAACTTATTGGTATTGATGGGGTCTAATCCCGAGAATGGTTCGTCTAATACGAGCAATTTTGGATTGTTGATGATGGCTGTGATGAATTGAATTTTTTGTTGATTCCCTTTGGATAATTCTTTGATCTTCTTGTCCAAATAGGATTCAATATTGAAACGTTTGAGCCAATAGTTCAAACGTTCAAGGATGGTATCTTTATCTAAGCCTTTCAAAGCCCCATAATGTAAAACCAATTCTTTAACGCTCAATTTGACCAACAATGATCGCTCTTCAATCATGTAACCGATGTGGTCAACATCGTCATAACTGATTTTTTTGCCGTGGAAACGAATGTTCCCTTCGGTGGGTTCGAGTAAACCTAAAATCATTTTAAATGTGGTGGTTTTCCCTGCGCCATTGGTACCCAGTAGCCCAAAGATTTCACCTGGTTGAATCGAAAAGGACAAATCATTGACCGCAGTCAGTGACCCGTAGTTCTTTTTAACGTGATTCACTTCTAACATAATAACACTCCTTTTTTTCTTAACAAAACCTTTGAGATTTAAATGACGGTTTTAAATGGTTAGGCTTTTCATTTTTTAACCTACATTGTAACGTCAAAATCCCATTTCAACCCTATTATACACCTTTTTAAGAATTTTCAATAGACTTTTATGAATTTTTTTGAATTTAATTATATCGAAACAAAAGACCCAAATAAGGGCCTTCATTTAAGGGTATAAATTACTTCTTTGAATCGTTATAAGCCTTGAACCAAGCCACGAATTCAGCCATTGGTAAGAAAATTTGTTCTTCCTTACCATATAAGCGGTAAGTAACGCCGCCTTGTTCCACTTCTTTGTCACCAATGACGAGTTGTAGTGGCACTTTCTTGGTTTGTGCTTCTCTGATC
>JAEZHT010000045.1 GCA_023436805.1 Bacillota bacterium | reverse complement strand
CGGTGTGGGAGTTGTGCCAAACACCAAGCCAAGATGAAGGATAAGACATAACCGCCAGGTCCAACCAAAATAGAAAATTTGATGGTGTTGGCGAGAATGTATTTCATGAATTCTTCATCGCTTGTTAATAAATAAATATAGTTGTTCATGCCAATCGGTTTTGGTGAGCTCACCAAGTCATAGGTGGTAAAACTCAATAAAATCGCGAGTAATATCGGAACAACGATGAAAGTGATGAAAAGCAAGGTATACGGTAAAGCGAATAAATAAGCCGCTTTATCGTCTTGTTTGAACTTGCGTTTTTCAACTTCAATGAAGGTTTTGAACTTACTCATGGTCATTCACCCACCCTTCAACGATGGTACGACTTGGTATGATGAATGGTTTTAATGATTCTCCTCTTTGGTTGATGTAACCAAACTCCAGCATCTTTCGACTGATTTCTTTATTCATCTTGAGGATGCTGTCGGTCATCGTACTTCTTAAGTTAGCATCATAAAAGACCACACTATTTAAGGTGTTCGATAGTTCACGTTCAACCATATATGACCCTGGGATCTTCGGTACTTCTCTTAGATGGGTCCATTGTTCTAAAATCACAGCTTGATGGGCTTTATTCCAATTGAGTTGTTCAAAAGCCTCTATATTCGCTGTGTTCCACAAATATCTTGTACCCAAAGTATTGATTAAGGTATTGGAGAAGAGTACTTGGGTTTCTGTTGAGTGCCACCATTGCATGAACTGCCACGCATCGTCTTGTTTTTGACTCTTCTTAAACAAAATGCTGGCTTGTTGTGCCCCAGGCATGTCTCGATGAATTTCACCATCGCGTAGAACCCCAGGGACCAAAGCAATGTCCCATAAACCTTTAATTTCAGAGGCTGCGTTTAATAGTTGTAGATACATCCCAAAATCGGCAATACCGACAGGGATTTTACCATATCTAAAACTATTGAAAAAGCTCGGTACTTGATAAGATAAGCTGTATTCACGGTACAAATCGGCCATGAATGTCATCGCTTGGATGGTATTTTCATTGTCTATCGCGGCAGATAACCCATCCTCAGCGTATAATTGACCGCCAAATTGGAAAATGAATGGGGCGGTGGTGTCGAATGATTTCAAACTGCTGTTGTTTGACAGTGGGACATAAAAACTCATACCGTATCTTTCAAGGATTGGTAACATGCTTAAAACATCGTCCCATGTGTTGGGTACCGATAATTCGAGTTGATCTAAAATATCTTTACGATAGACCAACACATAGAAATTTTCTGTTTCTGGTAGACCGAACAATTGGTTGTCATAAATCATCGGTACCACTTGTTCAGGGTTATATACTTTGAGGGTTTGTTCAAATCCAGGCATGGTAGATAAATCCACCAACATCCCCCTCATCCCGTAATCGTTTGGAATCCACGCAGATACCCCTAAAGCGACATCGGGTTGTTTATCGGCTGAATTGGCGAGCAAGAGTTTGCCATCATCATTCATGATGGATACCTTAACTTTGATACCAGTCTCTTCTGTAAATACACCATCGGTGATGCGTTGAATGAGGTCCACATATTGTCTTGAGCGGTTGACCCAAACTTCGATTTCATCGGGGTCTACCCCTTCTGAATAGGACGGGTTAATAAACGAAGCGAAAAAGCGTTGTACCCCAATGACCATCGATTGGAAGAAACGCGCATTCGCTCTCGGTAATTTATGGTTGCCATGTAAAAAGAAAGCATCCATGACGAGCGGTTGTTGTAAAACGACATCGATTTGTCCTGAAATTAAAGTTACCGCCGAGGATGACCCTGTCGATAATAATGTCAATCGTCTTGGTATTTCATCGATGTCTTTGATTAAAGTTTGAATTTTCGAACGGGCTGCTTTTAAATCTGAAACGGTTTTTGAGTCGCCTCTATAACCATACAATTGATCTAAAGCATCGATCACTTCAGTTAATCCAGCAGTCCAGGATTCAAGTCGAGTATAAATGTCTGGAAAATACGCAATCATATCCCAGTCGATGGATTTATCGACATTGTTTCTGGTGAGTTTGGTCACTTCTAACCCAAATTGGGTCATTTCATCCGAAATCACACGCATTTTTCTCGCAATATCGATGAATAAGCGGCTATCGACTTCTAAAGTGATGATGTCTCCAGGTTCTAAGTAAAATAGATACGGTTCATCATCAAAACTAGATAAAGTCACATTTTGCCAACGACGGCTGAACCCAAATGGTAAATGTTTGGCTTCTTCAAATGGGATTTCGCCATTGATATAAAGTGTGCGATACGACGTGGTTTTTTGTCTATTTTGTTGAACCTTAAATGTGAGCATATAATACCCAGGTTGATCTATATCGACCACCCAAGATACCGCGTCACCAGGTTCTTGGTAGTTTTCAGTGCCCAACACATTGAGTTTTAATTTTGAAATTGAAAATGGCAATACACCAATGTCTTTTGAAATGCCTCTCGTGATGCTGGAGTGGTTCATCAAAAACATATCTTCTGCTTCAAAACGGTGATTACCGACTTCTACCATACTGCCATTAGGCAAGTATTCTGCATACGATGGTAACGATTGAAGTGGCGTCAGTTCAATGGCTTGTAACTTCAACGCCCCAGAGATTTTTTCGAGTTCAAGGGTCAAATTCGCAGGTGTCAAATACACTAATAACCCTTCGGTATATAAACGATTCGGGTCTTTGAGTGTTTTACGTATAAAATCATTGTAAGTAGCTTTTAAAACAGATACGTCATTACCATAACGGTCTTGACGTACGATATCATCGGCTTCAACCCAATACGTATCCAATGACCCTTGGGTGGCTTCTTGGTAAGGTGACACCCCATCGATGGTCATCGATAATACGATTGGCAAATAGTTATCCGAATTGGCTTGATACGTTAACCATACTTGATACAATCCCGCCGTCATGCCGTTTAATTCAATTTGGACTTGAGTCGGGTCTATCCAATCATAAAAACCACCCACAGAAATGGCTTCACCTGGTTCTAAAATGAACGATGATGCCGGGAATGAGTGGTTTTGATCATTGTTGTAAGTCGTATCGTGCGACTGTAAAAAAGCCGCGTAGGTACCTGATGGTGCGGTGGTGGTATATTCAATTAACGTGGGATTCGCTACCTCAGGGTTGAGGTTTTGAACAATGAGGTTGACTACCCATATCAGGATAAGTCCACCCAATGATAACATCATGATTTTTCGCATCTTAGTCGATATATTCATACATACCCTCCACAGCATAGCATTTGAAGAAGGGGAAATCTGGACGTAGATTTCCCCTATTTATTTTTAACGTGATTGTAATGCTTGTTCAAACGCGGCTTTCGCTTCATTGTAAATGGCGTTTGCGCGGTTGTTTAAATTGACGCGTACGTCTGCATACAAGACTTCACCAAATCGTAATTTGTTGATGATGTCTCCCATCTTGTTTTCAGCGTCATAAGTCCCTTGATAACGGGCTTGGATATAACCCGGCAAGAATTTTGGTGGTTCAACAACGACATTACCAGCTTCAACAATCGCTCTTAACCCTGTGAATGCTGGGTATAGTTCGAAGTAGGCATCGAGTAAGTCTGCATCGTTTTGAAGTGGTGCGAAGTTGACTTGAGAAATACCTTCAATGGTTTGAGATAATTCAATACGTTTGAGGTAACCATCTTTCCCAAAACCCATCCATTTAGCTAGTTTATAAGCCGCTTCTGGTTGTTGGGTATTGGAAGCGATCGTAAAGAAATCTGCAACGATTGGTACACGCTTGTTGCCATTGACGACAGGGGTACCAATGAAATCTAAATCCCAAGTGTAAGTCCCGTTATTGATGTTGGCTTGCATCCAACCGAAGTCCCATGAATAGAACCATTTCGCAAGAATAGCGCCATTGTTGAATGCTGCACCGGCACTACCACCTTGGAATATCGCTTCGATATCGATGGTAGAATCTTCTTTAGCGGCTTCATATTGGAGTGCTTCTAATACGAAGGATGTGTCTGTTTGTAAGCTGCGATAGAAATCAACAGTTGTAGCAAATTCAGTGGAATCTAAGTTGAATCCATCTTGATTCATTGTAAACCAACCGTAGCTGGCATTGAGTTGTGCAGGGTACCAGTGGATGATGTGTTCAATCCCTTCAAGACCGACAATACCGGTATTGGTGGTCGATGAATGGTTTGCTGCAGCTTTGGTCATTTGAATGAACTGATCAAATGTGGTGGTGGTGGTTGGCCAATCTTGACCACGTTGATCATATAAGGTCTTGTTGACTACATAACCCGCATAAAATACAGCATTTGGTAATGCCATGACTTTACCATTGTATGTAGCCGCGCCGCGGATGCCTTCAGATACATTTAAAAATTCTGGGTCTGCATTCGCGATGTCACTGATGTTGTAAGCCCAGTCATTGACGACATAATATGGGATATCATCCGCCATAAAGACGTCAGGTAAGCTTTCTGTGGATGCTCTCGCAGCTAAGAATTCGCTCCAAGATACGTCATTGGTTGTGCCAGGTATTTTTGGACGTTCAACAATGACCACATCGATGTCTGGATTGGCTTCTTCAAATGCTTCAATCATCAAACGTTCCATGTTTGGGGTTTCAGCGTCTGGTGCGCCTAAATTCCAGTTGGCATAAGTGATTTTGATTTTGCCATCATTATTGTTGCCACCATTGTTACATGCAACAAGCAATGAAACGGAAAACATCAAAACCATAATTACTAATACTTTTTTCATATAAATCCTCCTCTTTAAAATGTTTCACGACGGATGATTGCGAATCTAGCGTCGTATTTTTGAATTTCAGCGGTTCTACCTTCAATCGCAGAGACAATTGACTCTGCCAAGTTTCTTGCCCATTCGGCACGATTGACGTCAATCGTGGTCAACTGTGGCTTGATATATTTGCCCAGTTCAATGTTATCGAAGCCAATGATTTTCATGGCTTTAGGGATATCTACTTTCATTTCATTCAAGTAATTGATGACCCCAATCGCCATTTCATCGTTGGCACAAAATAGTACGTCTGGCAAAATATTGCCTGTTTCAAAATAATCCTTAATGGCTTGATAGCCTGATTGTTCCCTAAATTGACCTTTTAATTCACAAAACGGTTGAAGTTGGTTTTCTTGTAACGCTTTGATGAATCCCCGATAACGTTTGATGTTATCTGGTGAATCTTCATTCCCGTGCATGAATCCAAACTTCGTGAATCCCGAATGGATCGCCAGCTTGATCACTTCATACACAGGTGTGAACCCGTCCATGCTCTTCACAATGATTTCAGAAGTCGGTCCATAGATTTTTCTTAAATCGATGATTGGAAATCCCTTTTTCGCAATCCGTTCTAACAAGTTTGGTTCAACTGTAGTATCTAACACAATCGCCCCATCGGCTTGTTTTTCTTGTAATAGATTGTGTGCGAGTTCACCACTACAAACAATCATTTTATAAGATAGTGCCTTTAATGTGGTGTGGATTTCTTCTAAGATTTCTTGGTAAATTGGTCCACCAAAGTTGTGAATCAATACCAAAACGTTGTTCGTCTTATTCTTCTTAAAATTTCTCGCTATCCCGTTTGGTAAGTAATTGATCTCTTCTGCAACCTTGAGGACCTTATCCGCGGTTTCTTTTTTAATGCGTGGGTCATTGTTCATGACGTAGGATACGGTTGCGATCGATACCCCTGCTTGTTTTGCGACATCTTTGATTGTGGCCATGTGAACCTCCCTTAAATTTTTGTATCGGATACATTCTATAGAATGGGTTTATATCTAACCTTCCATAAAAAGAATTGAAACATTTCAATTTGTATATTCATCTTATCACAAGCGCTTACATAATTTCAAGTGGTTTGTGTAACCGATTTTAAGATTTTTTTAAATGTTTCAATATTTCTTTTTGAATAGAAAAAAAACGCCACCCTGGGGTAGCGTTTTTGAGTTTAAATTAGTGTGATAATCTCATCGTGTCTCTAGCAATCATGACTTCTTCATCGGTTGGGATGATGAAGACTTTGACCTTAGAGTTTTCGGTTGAAATGAGTCTTTCGCCACGAAGTTTGTTGAGGTCTTTGTTGAGTTCAACCCCAAGGACTGCCAAACGATCGATGATCATTTGTCTTAAGACTGGTGAGTTTTCACCAATACCAGCGGTGAAGCAAATCGCGTCTAACCCACCCATGTAAACATAATATGAGCCGATATAGTCAGCAATTTGTTTGGCTTGAATATCGAAAGCCAAGCGTGCTCTTTCATTGCCTTTTTCGATGGCTGCTTCGATGTCTCTAGCGTCATTCGATAAGCCTGAAATACCAAGGTATCCTGACTTCTTATTTAAAATATCTGTGATTTCTTGAGCCGATTTGTTGAGTTTGTTTGACATATAAGCGGTAATCGCTGGGTCAATCGAACCTGAACGGGTACCCATCGGGAAGCCCTCAAGTGGTGTGAATCCCATCGATGTTTCCACACAATGCCCGTTTTTAACAGCTGATAAGGAAGCCCCGTTACCAATGTGGCATACAACCACTTTGGTTTGAGTTGAACCCATCAATTGGTTGGCTTTTTCTGATACATATTGGTGGCTCGTGCCGTGGAATCCATATTTACGGATGCCGTATTGGGTATACCATTCATAAGGGGTACCATAAAGATACGCATCCTTTTGCATGGTTTGATGGAATGTGGTATCGAATACCGCCACTTGTGTAACATGCGGTAATACTTTTCTAAATGCTTTGATCCCTGTTGCGTTCGCTGGGTTATGGAGTGGTGCCATTTCGCCCAAGTCGATGATCTTTTGTAAGACTTCATCCGTGATGACGGTTGAATCTTTAAAGAATTCGCCGCCTTGAACTACCCTGTGTCCAACGCCTTCGATGTCATTGATATTGGCAATGACATTGTGTTTGACTAAACCTTCTAAAATCAGTTCAACACCTACAGCGTGATCTTTGATTGGTAAAGTTTCTACGAACTTTTCCCCGTTATATTTGATGGTAAATAGGGCTTCTTCTGACCCAATTCTTTCAACAATCCCAGACGTGATTTGTTTTTCAGCTGGCATTTCTAGCAATTGGAATTTAATCGAAGAGCTACCCGCATTGACTGCCATAATTTTCATAGTATAATGATCTCCTTGTTTGTTCACCTTTATGATAATATAATTCGCTTGCTTTTGCAAGATTTTTCCCACTCATTATGAATATTTATTCACAATATTTATTTCTGGTGTTTTTTAGAGTAAATACCCATAAATTGCGATAAATTGTAATAAAGTACCTAAAAATACGAAGATGTGCCAAACAAAGTGACTGTATTTAAAGACTTTAGATAAGGCATAGAAAATAACACCAACGGTATAGGCGATACCACCAGCTAAGATGAAGTAAAATGCCCCTTGTGAAAGTTCAAATAACGGTCCAATCAATGTCAAACCACTCCATCCTAAAATAATATATAGGAGTAAATGAGGGATTTGCCACTTGTGGATGTGGATGGCTTTCATGGTTGCCCCTAAAGCAATCAACAACCATTGACCAATCAACAAATACCACCCCATGGGTTTTTCGACAACTATGATGAAGATGGGTGCGAATGTGCCCCCAATCAAAATGTAAATCGAAATGTGGTCAAAACGTTTAAATAGGCGTTTCGCTTTGGTATCACGTTTGAATGCGTGATAAAGCGTGCTCATGGTATACAAGATGATGATGCTAAAACCGAAGACCAACGCACCAAAAACTTCATTACTGTGGTTTGCCTTTAATAACATTAATATGAGTGCTACAATACCGAATACAGCACCAAGTCCATGGCTTACTGCATTCGCAATCTCTTCACCGAGCGATTGAAATGGTCTTAATTTCATGAATGATCTCCTCTATAAGTTGAGTTTGAGACTCAACGGTATCTTGCGTTGCTGACACATGAATAAATAACACGTTTGGGTGCATTTTTCCCATATGATAGTACGCATAATTACATAAATAACGACCTGGGTCTTCAGATTGAACTACCCCGGGTTTCAATAAGTTTGTCAAATCGATGGGGGTCTTAAATGTTTCACCATCATCGATGGGCTGTTTTAATAGTTGAATGCCTTGATTGTCAGGGATCCGCATGTCTAATTCATTATAAGCAAATTGTTCTAATGATAACACATCGCGATTGGCTTCACCGAGCATTAAGATGAAATGGTACTGGTGTAAATCCAAATGCGTAATGACTTCTTTTACTTTTGTTATAGATACTGGTAATTCTAGTTTATACACATCGGATTGAATCCGGTCCAATATCATTTTTGAAGCATTCCAAGTTTTTCCACCAAACGGTTCAAATGCAGTGACTAAGATCATTTGAATTGGTCCAAGAAATCTTTGCCCTTAAGTGTTTCAGGCTCATATTTGTGTAAACCTTCAAAATCCACTTGTCTCATCACCTCAAAGGCGACCAGTGCAACAGCATTGGATAAATTGAGCGATCTGATTTTGTCGGTGGTTGGGATGCGGTAACACGTGTCCATATGGGCAGCCAAAATGGTTCTGTCCACCCCAGTGGATTCTTTACCAAAAATCAAATAGATGGGTTGGTCGACTTTTGTATAATCAATTTCAGAATATGTCTTTTTGCCATAACGGGTTAAAAAGAAATACTGTCCCGGATTTTTCGATGAAAAGTCTTGATAGTTTTCATAAATGGTATAGTTTAAATCTTTAATATAATCGAGTGCACTTCTTTTTAAATACTTTTCATCCAGTGAAAAACCCAAGGGTTTGATCAAGTGTAGTTTCGCATTGATACCCACACATGTACGCATGATGTTCCCTGTATTTTGAGGGATTTCAGGTTCAAATAAAACGATATTTAATTCCATACTAGTCCTCCTTCAGTGATTTTAGGACACGTTCTAATGTATCTTGATACCATTCGACTTTGGATTTATCTTTTGTCGATTCAATCAAGTCGATGTGTTCTTTCAGTTTCAGTCGTTTGATGATCAACAATGCATTTCGCATCAATACTGTTTTGCCTTTCCATAAATAAGGCATGTCTTTATATTTGTCTTTAAATACCTTTTCTGAATCGGTGAATAAATCAACAATCGATACCATTTCTTTCCCTGAAAGTTCAAATTCAGGGTGGGTTTGTTTTAGGATGTTCACATTTTTAGGACACACCATTTGACAGATGTCACAACCAAATAAACTATAGTTGGCATCCATCTCATGGTCAGTCAAGATGCGTTTGGATTGATTGTAATGACTCATACAGAGATCCATACGATAATCTGTTTCAGATAAGGCATTGGTTGGGCACGCATCGATGCATTTTCGGCACGTTCCACAATCATCTGAAACATTCAGTTTGATTTCTCGTTCGATTTCGATATTTAAAAATACCAATCCGAGGAAAAAGTAAGACCCCAATTGTTCGTTAATAATCAATTGGTTTTTCCCGAAAAAGCCTAAACCAGCCAAAGTGGCTGCCAAACGTTCATCGTGGTTATGATTATCGACACCCAAGCGGTATTCGATATCCAAATCATTCAACACCTCAAGCATGCGGTCTTTCAACACCATGTGGTAGTCTTTACCAAAGGTATAAAAAGAAGGTACGAGATGGGTTTTGGTATGTTTTATGATACGTTTTGGATAGCTCAAACCCAAAACAACCATCGTTGGATACGTCTCTTGAATGACGTTTTTACCCATTTGACGGGCGGCCTCTAAGTAGTCTTTGGTTCGGATGATGCCAACCAAATCGAATTTAGATTGAAAAATTGTCCACAGGTTCTTCGTGTTCATCGATGAATACCTTCCTTTGGAATTTCACCTTGCGATAAAGATATGAACCCATAAATAATATGATTAAGTTGGAAATGACCATGGCATACCAAATGCCGGCATAACCAACGTCTGTGGCGTATTTAAAGAATAAAACGAGTGGTACACGTAAAATCCATAACCGCGTGAATGTCATCATCAAGGCGTATTTATTATTGCCTGAGCCATTGAAGGCGGACAAATGGGTTTGGAACATGGCCATCAACGGTTGTGTCCCTAAAATCCATATCGAATACTCAACCGTCACCGCGACAATCGAACCATTTTTAGGTCCAACGATGAACTGTGCGATGGGTTTCGCGAAAGGAATGATGATCAAGACGCCAATAACCATGATGATGACGCTCAAGTTTCTCGCCACTTCGTAGGATTTTTTCGCTCTATGCGGGTTATTGGCACCAATGTTTTGACCTATATAAGCAGTGACCACAGAACCAATCGCCATGACTGGGTTCAATAATAAGGATGAAATTCGATTACCCGTTGAAAACCCTGAGGATACGACATCACCATAACTGAGGATCATCGCTTGAATGACAGCGAAACCTAAAGATGAAAATGCTTGTGCGGTTGCAGATGGCAATGCGAACTTGGAAATTTCTTTTAAAATATGGCTATCAAAGCCAAGGTCTTTCGTTTCAATTCTAGGGTGATCTTTGGAAAAAAACAAATCATACACTGCAAATGGCACGATGACGGCTTGACCGATGAGTGTCGATAACCCTGCGCCAGCTATGCCCATCTTGAATACCGATATGAATAACCAAGTCAAAAACATGTTGATGATGATACTTACTAAAGATAACATGACTGGTGAGAATGTATCACCACTGGCTTGACGGATGGCTTGATAAGCGAGAAATATATAAACGAATGTGAACTCCATGGAGCGGTATCTAAAATACGTGACCGCATATTCAAATGTCAATCCTTCAGCACCCATCATTTTGGCGATGAGTGGTGCCCCAAAGAACAACAATGCGTTGACAACAACCCCCAAAACCACCGAAAATGTCAATAATTTGGCTGCGTATACTTTGGCTGTACTTTCTTTACCAGAACCTAAATATTGGCTGATGATTCCAACCCCAGCAATCCCTAAACCAATCCCTAAAGCATTGAATATATTATAGATTGGCCAGTGGATGTTGATGGCAGCGAGTGTCGATGCAATTGCATCTTCTGTGCCATCCATACGGGCTAAGAAAAAAGAGTCAACGATGTCATGAAGTGACTTTAATAAATTAGCAAAAAATAAAGGTAACGCCATGACAACGATGCCTTTGATGATGTTTTTATCTTCAAGTATTAAATACTTACGTGTACGCTGACCCATATAAAGACCCTTTCAATAACGTATCTATTATAACGTAATAACCACCCTTTTGCAATCATATATACAATATATGGACTTTCTCATAATTCTTCTATAATGGCTTATTTTCGCCATTTTCGTCTATCATGATGAACAGTGATAAAGAAAACTTCAAATGCCTTTTAAAGCCTTGGATTATCTAAAATTATGCGGTATAATTGGATTGAATTAAGGAGGTTCAACCATGAAATTGATTGACCGCTATATTGAAAAATTGATGCAAGGCTCTACGCCTGACAAACCCCTATGGAACATTGAAGCCATCCACCAAGGGAAAGCAGCCGCTTGGAATTATGTTGATGGCTGTATGATGACGGCTTTATTGTCCCTTTATGACCAGACACAAGACCCTAAATATTATGACTTTGTCAAAACATTCATCGACCATTACGTATCTAACGATGGTTCTATGCTTGGGTATGACATGAAAACATTTAACCTCGATGACATTTGTGAATCCCGTGTCTTGTTTGATTTATATGCACGAACTCAAGATTTAAAGTATAAGAAAGCCATCGATTTAACCTATACCCATGTGAAAAGACAACCCCGTACCAAAGAAGGTTCCTTCTGGCATAAACTCATCTACCCACAACAAGTGTGGCTCGATGGTTTATTCATGGCTCAACCATTTTATACCCGCTATGAAACGGTGTTCAACCAAGAAAAAAATTACGCTGACATCGTGAATCATTTTAAAGTTGTTCGATCTCGCATGTTCAATGAAGATAAAAAACTTTATTACCATGGTTATGACGCTTCAAAAACCGTCTTTTGGGCAGATAAAAAAACCGGATTATCGAAAAACTTTTGGTTACGTGCCACCGGTTGGTATGTCGTCGCTTTGGTCGATGTCATTGGGTATTTAAACCCAAACTTTAAAGAAAGAGAATCGTTCTTCTTCCCACTCTTAAAAGAATGTGTCGATGGCCTCTTACAGTATCAAGACAAAACATCCAAACTGTTTTACCAAGTGATTGACCGAAGTGATGTAGAAGGCAATTACCTCGAATCCTCCGGATCATCCTTACTTGCTTACGCTATTCTCAAAGGTGTACGCTTAGGCGCGCTGGATGTTTCATATCAAGCGATTGGTTTAGATATCTTTAATGGGATTGTTAAAACCTACATTTCTGAAAAAAATGGTGATTTAAATATGGACGGGATTTGCTTGGTGGCTGGTTTAGGTCCAGACCACAACACCCGTCGCGATGGTACAATCGAATATTATTTATCCGAACCCATCGTATCCAATGATGCGAAAGGCGTTGGGCCATTCATCCTAGCTTATACAGAAGTTAAAAAAATCAAAAACTAGCCGCAGCTAGTTTTTTTGTTTTGGTAATCCTTTTTTGGGATGATAAATTTTGTACCAAGTGACAATCAATTCGATGGTGGTGATGATCCAAACCAAGGATAAGATGCCTTTAATGGCTAACCCTAAATGATATGCAAAATCGATATCAAAAGCAGTCGATATGGTTTGAACAAAGTTTGAATTGAATGTATTGGTTCTGGTAAACACGATTGACATGATCACCAAGCTCGAGAGTTCAAGTATGGTGTAAAAAAACCCAAGTACTTTGGTGAATCCACCTTCTTTAAATTGAAATACTTTGATGATGACTGTAAGTACCAAATAGGCAATGAACCAAGGGACAAATACGTTGGCTACCCAAGAGTTTAATACAGACCCGGTATAGACTAAAGTGACTTCATCCCATATCGCGTTGATGTCTACATAGTTGGTCAACAACAGATGAATGAATATATAACCAAACACAATCGCGAAGACACTTTCTATAATCATTTCTACACGAAGGTTCTTCTTCGATTCGACTTTAGGGATTTTCGGCAAACTTTCCACTTTGAATGGTGGGTTGACTTTCTTTCGATACAGTTCAATGCCTGCAAAGATCAACGTCGTGATAGCGAAAGCGTTGAACCCTGCGGATAGAATAGAACCAAATATCGTTTCTAAAACACCTTCTAAAATTTCAATCCCTGAAGCGGTCACCGCACCAATGATGCCGGTTGCGAATGAAATACCCACAAATACTGCAACCACAATGACCAAGACATGCTTGTAGTCATCAAATAATTCTGGGGAAATCAAATAACGGGGTTCTTTGTAATTCATCGCCATTTTCGCTGGTGAACCTAAGGTGGTTAGCACCGCTTTGATGTTTGCATCGCTTTGGTCTTCACCCAACATGTCATAAATGTTGGCTTCTAATTCTTTAGAGATGTCTTCGCGTTGTTTTTCATCCAAACGCTTGGTGACATCATAAATATACCTTTGAATATAATCGTTCATTGTGTCCTCCTATAACAAACTACTGAAATGCTTGGTCATATCGCGATAAACTTCGATGAGTTTATCCAAGGCATCTTGTCCATCTGTAGACAATTCATAATACTTCCGTGGTCTGGATTCTTGGGTATCCCAATTCGATACGAGTAGACCTTGGGTTTCTAATCTTCTTAACATCGGGTATAACGTACCCGCTTCAATGTACACATGCTTTTCCTCTAGCGCTTGCAAGAGTGAATAGCCATATTGCTTTTCTTTCAGTAAGGACAATACCGCTAAGGTTTGTGTCCCCCGTCTTAATTCTATTTCGAGATTATTTAGGATGGTTTGATCCACGTTCTCACCTCACACCAATATAATACTGTATGTCGTACACTATTGTCAAGAACATATTAATAAAAAATAACCACCTCTCGGTGATTACTTTTAGTAATAAATTTTTATTTGGGTGCGATTACGCCTTTTTTGAGTATTGTTCGATGAGTTGTTGTTTCATTTTCCACAAATCTTGTGAGAGGTCCACGTAGTAAGGGTGTGGGTTTTCAAAGCGTTTAACTTCATCCCATAAAGTCGCCATTTGGGCTTGATGGAAACTACGAATATCTTTGAGTGTGGGTTTCTTATAGACCAACTTACCTTGAATGAAAATGGGTTCTAGTAGACTAACCACTGTAAAGTTTGAAACCTTTTTTTGTTTCCACGGGAAGTTTGGATCAAACAGTAAGAATGGTTTCGTTTCATCGATGGTTTCGTAATCCAGTGTTACGACGTCTGCGATGGCGTTATGGGTCGTTTTATCGAATAATCTAAATAACTTCTTCACCCCAGGGTTGGTGGTTTTTACCACGTTATCTGAAAGTTTCATTTTCGGGACCCAAACCCCATCTTGTTTTAATGCAGCAAGTTTATAAACCCCACCAAACACCGAATCACTTTTGGATGTGATTAAACGTTCACCGACACCAAAAGCATCGATTTGTGCGCCTTGTTCTACCAATTCACGAATTAAATACTCATCCAATGAGTTTGAAACCGTGATTTTAGTATTTGTTAAACCGGCAGCGTCTAATAACTCTCGGCTTTTTTTAGAAAGATAAGTCAAGTCGCCACTATCGATACGAATGCCTTTCAATGTATACCCATTTGGTTTTAAGTAATCTTGATACACTTTGATGGCGTTGGGTACACCAGAACCTAACGTGCTATAGGTATCGACTAAAAATACAGAATCTTTTGGATACGTTTTAGCGTAAGCCATAAAAGCATCGTATTCGCTATCAAAACTTTGGACATAAGCATGTGCCATCGTACCAATCGCTGGAATTTGGAAGTCGCGGTCTGTGATCGTATTAGAACTACCCAACGCACCTGCAATGTAAGCGGCACGTGCGCCAAATGTCGCCGCATCATAGCCTTGAGCACGACGCGAACCAAACTCTAAAACCGCTCTACCTTTAGCGGATGAGACAATTCTGGAAGTTTTGGTTGCGATTAAGCTTTGGTGATTGATGGTGAGTAACAACATCGTTTCAATCAACTGACATTCGATGATTGGTCCTTGAACAGTGAGTACCGGTTCATTGGGAAATATTGGGGTGCCTTCCTTGATGGCATAGACACTCGATGTGAATTTAAAGTTTTTTAAATAGTCTAAAAACCCTTCAGAGAAAAGATTTCTACCTCTTAAGTAGTCGATATCTTTTTGTGTAAAACTGAGTTCTTGGATGTATTGGATGGCTTGTTCTAGCCCAGCCATGACGGCGTAACCACCTTCATCTGGAACAGAACGGAAAAACAAGTCGAATACCGCTTCTTCATTTTTATTGTGTTCGAAGTAACTATTCGCCATGGTCAATTCATAAAAATCGATCAACATTGATAAATTTCTCATATATACCCCCGTGCGTTATTCATTATACCAAATCTATTTTATAATCGCTTTATATCCTAACAAAAAAAGTGCTTTCGCACTCATTTTTTGACTTTTCTTTCACAATGATCCCCGACACAATAGGTTGTTTCTTGGGGTTTTTTCGTTTTCGATTCAAAATAAAGTTCCTCTAAGGTATCGAAAAAATAGAGTTCATCCTGTGCCCCTGAGATACTGTATTTTCGGTTTAAAACAAAGAACGGGACACCTCTTAAGCCAAACTTCGTCGATAAGTCGATGTCTGCTTTGACCAAATCCAAGTTGGCATTGGACAAGTAGATTTCACTGATTTTTATGGGATCTAAGTATGGTTTCGCAAGTTCTGTTAAAACCGTCAACGATGAAATATCTTGATGGTCTTTAAATTGTGCGTTAAATACAGCGTCAACAAAATCGATTTGAGCTTTTCCATGGAGTTGTTTCATCAACTTATGGGCATAAATCGTGTTTCTTGGAACGATTTGATTGAAGTCTAACGATAAGCCTTCATCAAAAGCCATCTCTTCGATATTTAGATTCAGCTGTGTGGCCTGTTCTAATGAGATATCTTTATGTTTCGCAAGCCATTGGTGGCCATTCAATTGTTCTAGGTTATTGTCATTGGGAGACAATAGATAGCTGTGGTAGGTGATGTTCACCGTTTGTTTATGTTTAAAACGTTCTAGCGCTTTGAAAAAACGGATTTTTCCGAGGTAACAAAACGGACAAGTGAAGTCGATCCAAATTTCTAAATCCATGGGGTAATCCCTCCATGGTTCCATTATAGTGTTTTCATTTAAAAATCTCAAAAGATATACCCAATACTTTGATATTTAGTATAATTAAAGAGAGGTGCTGTCATGACACGATTCTTAAGATTCATCACCCATCGAATCACCATCATCGGAATCTTAATATTGATTCAGTTGTTTGTCTTTGGGTGGTTGGTACTATCTGCCTCTAAATACAGTCAATGGGTTTTGTATACACTCGAAGTACTTTCGTTCGTCGTGGTGTTTTTTGTTTTGGTTTCTGAAGAACCTTTGATTTATAAAATCGCTTGGATCATACCGATTTTGATTGTTCCCGTGTTTGGTGGGTTCTTCTATATCTTATTTAAAAACCACAATCTAACCAAAAGAACCACAAACGCGATGTCGATCATCGATGCCCACCGTATTGAATCTCTTAAACCCTATCATCAAAACCAGATTGTTGATGACATTCACATTCAAAAAATCATTCGCCATTTACAAGCCGACCACTGGCCTGTATTCAAAAACACTGCTTCGACATTCATCCCGACAGGTGAAGCCAAGTTTAATTATTTAATCGAGCTCTTCAAATCGGCCAAACAATCGATTTATATCGAATATTTCATCATCAATACAGGACAAGCATTTGATCAAATATTCCCAATCTTAAAAGAAAAAGCCGCTTCAGGTGTCGATGTGAGAATCATATACGATGATTTTGGTTCTTCGATGAATTTACCGAGCGATTTTGATAAAAGATTAACTCAAGCAGGGATTCAAGTCTATAACTTTAATCCGGTTAGACCCCGTGTCAATCTGTCGATGAATTACCGTGACCACCGTAAAATCGTGATTGTTGACCATCAAAAAGCGATTACGGGTGGGATGAATTTGGCCGATGAATATTTCAATGTCATCAAACGCTTCGGACAATGGAAAGACGCCTCGATTTTAATCGAAGGTGAGGCGGTCATCGCTTTGACAAGAATCTTTTTGATGAACTGGGAAAACAAAACCAAAGTCTACGAACCAATGGCTGATTTAAAGCCAACAGCCACCATAACCGATGGTTTAATCATCCCATTTTCCGATAGCCCATTGGACCGAAATTTGATTACCAAACATACTTACATGTTGATGATTCAATCCGCCAAAAAACGAATCATCATCACGACCCCGTATTTCGTCATTGACCAAGAACTTCAAACCGCGCTTTACCTTCAAGCCACCTCTGGTATTGACATTGATCTCATTGTCCCAGGGATACCCGATAAAAAGTATGTCGCCGTGGTATCTGAGTTTTATTATAAACAACTACTCCAATTCCCGAATGTAAGAATCCATAAATTCAATCAAGGGTTTATCCATTCGAAAATTTTATACATCGATGATACCCACGCCACCGTGGGCACGACAAACTTTGATTTTAGAAGCTTATACTTGCACTTTGAGAACACCGTTTGGCTTTATCAGACACAATCCATTAAAGAGATTAAGTCGTATCTAGATGAAGCGATGCTTGCTTCTACTTTGCTGTCACTGAGCGAACTTAGAAAACACAACATATTCTATCGCTTATATCAACAAGCGTTGGTAGGCTTCTCACATCTTTTATAGGAACGTCGTTTTTATAATGACTTGATGTCTTACATAATACTATATACACGACTCATTTTTATGTTATAATACGGTTGGTGATATTATGAATGAACTGAATGAATTGTTGGCTCTTTTACAAGTATTTAAAACACCAGCGTATGATAAACTACCTGAAATCGACTTGTATATGGATCAAGTATTGACTTATATCAAGAAGCATTTACCCCCATTTAAAGAATCCGATAAAGATATTTTAACCGCTTCGATGATCAACAACTACGTCAAAGACAACGTAATTAAAAACCCAGTTGATAAGAAGTATGACAAAGAAGCGATTGCCTCTTTGATCATGGTTGCGAACCTAAAAAGGGTACTGCCAATCCAAGACATCAAAACGATTTTAGCGAACCCAAATGAAATTGAAAAACTTTATAGTGTTTATAAACTCAATCTTGATGTGGTCATCCAATCGATGCTCAATATGGAAAAAGCATTGACCTCTGATGAGGACCTCACCAAGGTTGCCCTAGAACTCGCGATTGACGCTTCAGTTAAAGCATATTTCGCTCACATGATGCTGGCGAAAGATACCGAAAGCATTAAAGAAAAGAAAAAAAGAGACAAAGAGAAAAACAATCAAGAATAACAAAAAAAGAACAGGTTTTCTGTTCTTTTTTCTCTTTATAATGAGATGATTCGAATGATACTCTGAACCAGTAGGAATAGTGCTAGAATGCCTAAACCGCCTATAGCAAAGTATTTTTTTCTGCGAATTTTGTCGCGGGAAATGCGTATACTTGAAGGATCATCCTTTGAGACTTCTAGGGTGACTTGGGGTAAATTCATCCCCATTTTGACTTCATCGTCTGAACAGGTATAGCGAGATTCATTGCCTTGGTATAAATAGCCATAGATTGTTTTAGAGACGCCTGTAGATTCATCGATTTCTTCCCCTTGACTGGATGCATTCACAGTGTCTTTGGGTATTCGATCAAACCGAATATCTTTATAAACTGTGATTAAAACTAACACCAATATATATGCAGATACCATCAGATTAATAATGCTAACAATATTATTTTTAAAGAATGCGAACAAGATGATATAGATTAATAATCCCAGTGTGAACAATAAACTTTTAGTTGTTGTTTTGTTATCCATGTCATTTTTCTCCTTCAAATAAATAATGAATTTATAATACATGTCAATTATATCATATGATTTCTAAAAACGAATTAATTGTTTTATCCTATTATAAATAGAAAATAAAAGATATGTCGAAACACCCATGAAATTTTGGTGTTATCAACGTATCTTTTATCTTATCCATTTGTGATATTCTTATATTTTTCTAGTGCACTACCAATCAAAAACACACGATGTTCCGAGGTTTGACGTTGTAACCACTTGAGTAGTTTATTGACACGTAGGTTGTTTTTTGAATCACTTAACAACTCGTCTAAGTCCTTTTGAAAGTACGGGTGATCGTAGGTTTTTAGATACTTAACATACTTTTCTCGATGTTCATCTTCACGAATAAACCTAAAGAAACTGACCAGCAATACCGGGTGTGGAATTTTGACAAACTGTGGTTCCACCGATTCAATGTTAGAGGTCATTTCATAAATTTTTAAGGCTTGTTCTGCTTTCATGAACTGAATAAATTCGCGTTTTTCAGTGTCCGTTTCTTTCCATTTGTCCAACACTTGAAGTAATTCAATACGCCACAATAAACGGTTATGAGATTCTTTTGAAATGTCACGATTGGATTTGAAGCTTTGTTGAATGCGTTCAAGCAGGTTTAAATCAAATGATTCGAGTTGAATACCATCCAAAAACTGTTTCGCCAGTACAGATAATTCCGGTTTAAAGGTTTGTTTATGTAAATGGGTACAAATCTCATCGATGATCAATCGCGATTCGAAGTGATAATCATCGATCAATTCTTGGGTTTGGATATGGTGTTTGATGACTTCGTGGAATTTTTGTTTAAAAAAGTGGGTTTCATAGGTGATCAATGACATCGATGTTTCTGGTACTGAAAAGAGGGAAAAACCCACACCACCTGTGGAATAAGTTCGGTGGGTTGGGTGCCCTACAATGTCATTTCTAATGTATTTGAGTTCCCTTAAGTTTTTGTTTTGGTTGACGTTAACAGCATACTTATTGCTCATCGTCAATTTGGTTAAATCATATAAGGCGTCAATCGAAACGAACAAGTTTTGAAGTAACCCAAAGATGTGCATTAAAACATCCGATTTTTCATCGATGCCTTGCTTGCTTAAAAAAGCCTCAATGATGCCTTCAGATTGTCTCAATACTTGAATACACGATTTGATTTTAAAATGTACTTGGTTTTGATCGCCATTCAAAACCATCGATTCGATGCGGTTAAGTGTATCTTCTA
This sequence comes from Bacillota bacterium, assembly GCA_023436805.1. GTDB lineage: Bacteria > Bacillota_I > Bacilli_A > Acholeplasmatales > UBA5453 > Paracholeplasma. The sequence continues at coordinate 26,014 of JAEZHT010000045.1, read as the reverse complement.
CAACCATCATTTTACCCCCTGAATCAATGCAGTGAGTTTATCTTCGGTATAGTTTAATTTCTGTTCTTTGACATATACTGGCGCGAAATCTTTAAGTTTTCGCTTATCCATATCGTCTAAATGCTCGAATATGATACCCATTTGGTGATTTTGTAAGAAATCTTTGAAGCTAAGAATGAAATCGTATGTCTTAATTTGATCGAGTTTCATCGGTTCTTTTCTGTGGATGAAATGTACGGAAGGGGTGGTCGCTTGAACCCATTCAGATACCCCAATGTGGATACCCAAATCAGAAAGTTCTTTGGTCTTCATCAATTCTACAGGCGATAAACCTGCCGATTTGATGGCAAGTTCAATGACTGAATATGGCAAATCGTATTGTTTAATCAAGCCAATCACAAACGCATTGAAGTCTTTTTGTCTGAATGTATCTTCATCGATTTGAATCGAAATACGAATATATTTATCCGTCAACTTTGCCAAATGATTTAAATACTTAAATGAGGTCTTTAAAACATATTTATCCAAACGGTCGATTTGTTGTCTTCTTTTCGCAATCACATAGTAGTAATTCGAATCGACCGATAAAGCTTCTAAATAAGGGTTAACTTGATATAAGAATACTTTATTTGTCAACAAATGGATGATTGGGGTATAGGATAATTTGAGTTGTTCTTGGGTAATGGCTTCATCCATTTGTTCGATCACCGAGACTTCGAATTGTTCTTCTTGATAGTCTTGGAAGTCAAAATATTGAAAATTGCCATAGGAAGCGCGTCGTTTGGATTTTTCCAAAGCCAAATGAATGAATCTCATGAATTTTTCTAACTTGGTTTCTGTGGTATTGATTGGGTAGCGAATGACGCCAGCTGAGGCTTGAAATGGTTGTTTAATCAAGGTGGTGGCTTGGGTATCTTTGAGGTATTTAAAGTAATTGTTCAATGCTTTTTCGACCGTTCTGACGTCATTATACGGCAAGACGATCATGCATTGATGGTTTTCAAATACGTAAACTGTGGCAGGTTCAAAATAAGCATTTGTAATGTCAATAAACTCTTTGAAAAAAGATTGAACCTTAGGTTTACCATAGAGCGATTCGATGGTATCTAAAGCAGATAGTTGTAAGAGGACAAATGTCGTTTTTTGATTGAACCAAGCCTCAATATCTAAGCCAAATGCATAACTATTTTGGTAACCAGTCAACCCATCGATGCGGGCTTGATTTTGTAAGGATGCTTTGTTTTGGATGTCTTCAGTGACGTCAGTCAATCGAGAAACAACCACAACCTCATTTCGATTTGTGATGGCTACTGCAGTTTCTTCAATCCGTTTTTCCTGATACGTGTAAAGGATGGATTCGACTGTTTTTGATTTCAATACCTGTTGTTTAAATGGTTGGTACTTGATTTGGTCTGCCCCTTGAATGCCTTGGATGAATTCGATTGGGGTGACCTGGGCATGTAAACCCAGGAGCGTCCTGGCTTTTTGGTTTAGCCAAATACTGGATTCGGTTTCCATTTTGATTGCAGCTAAATCACTTTCAATGACAGCTTCATACAAGCTGAGTTTGGCACTGGTTTTATCCGTCTGTACGGCGGAAAGTAATAGTTTTTCAATTAATGTAGATAATAGTTTAAGATAATCATCATAGAACAACACATCGGTATCATCGGTTTGATAATAGGCGATAGCGCCATGTTGTAAAGGGTAAGTAAAGACCCGTTTGATTTGGTTTTGATCAAATGGGGCTTTGGTTAAAACATCATAGTTCCAACGAATGATGTCGGTCTCTTCGATGATGTCTTCTTGTTTTTGATGACAGGTATATAGGACACTCTTAAATAAATCCTCTTTTTCAATGGACTTATCATAGAGCCTTTCTTTCTTGAATTGTTTTAAGCTGTCTTGGTGGTAGATTAACGCGGTAGAAAATGGTAACCCATTCAATCCTTCTGTCAATAAAATACGGATCTTTTCGCGCGTATCTAAATCTGGTTTTAGCGATAATCCAGATACCAATAATCGGTGGATCGCTTCAAAATCTTTCGAACGTTCGATTGGACGTTTTTCAACCACAGGGATGATTTTCTTTTCAATCACCACTTCGGTTTTGGTGATGGGTTCTATAGCGGTAGGTTTTTCAACCAATTTTGGTTGTGCTGCTTCTTGTTTTTTAAGTTGTTTTAACTTTTTCTGATAGTTATCCATCGATAACGTATCTTTTTGGATATCGTACAGTTCGACCAATTTTTGATAAATCTTCTTTTGGATATCTATGGCGAGTGTTTCGAAAGTTTTTTCATGTTCGACTTCATAAATGGATGCTTGATGGTACTTCTTTAAACCAATCAATGCCGATAAATGATAATAATCGTACATCGGTTGAGATTGGTTTTCAGTGATGGCTAGTATTTGTTCGTAATGTTTGGATTCTAACAAGATATCCAGTTCAATGAATTTTAATTTTTGTGCAACCTCTGGGGACAATAAACGGGTTCGCAATTGCCTAATCATATCCATTGCGAGGTCATACGCGCCTTGTTCAACATAGCCATCGAGTTTAAACAATTGAAATTGTTGTTTGATGGCTTCTGGTAGCGCGTCTTCTAATGCTTTATCGATGTACGCATCGTATGGCTCGTTTTGAGCTTTAGCCAGTTCAATCAAATCCATGAAGTATAAATACTGTTTCAATATGGGTAATGCACGTCGTTTTTGTTCGATGTGTTCTCTGGCCATCGCGAAATCGTTTCTTTGAATGTCATTTTCTATGATCAAAGACAGGGCTTCTACATACAGTGGATCATCGGTTTTATGTTTCAACATGTCTAAGATATCATACAACATGGATAGCGATGATTCTCCATGATCGAGTTCACTTAAAATCGATGCGTAAAATAACTTCGCTCTCGCAATCTGCGTTTCATTCGAAGCGAGGCTTAAAAACGATTCAATGGCTTGAATCGTTTCGTGTGTTTTGGGTAATTTGAGTAACGCATCGAGTGTCATGATTACACCTCTTCGTACATTTTTTTAAGGGCTTCTGCTTTATCTAAATAGGCAACTGCGACTTTATCGAAGGGGATATGGAGTTTCTCCGATAAACCAATCTCGTGTTTAAATGTCGCTACTTGGTGCCACTGAAGGGTTAAGAACATTCTGTAAAATATCATTCTTTTTTTATCGGCTTGCGTGGTTTTGTGTTCACAATACACATCGAGTAATGCTAAAGCATCATTAAAATCGATGTTACCGAATTGGGCGATGTCATAATAGGGGTCATTGTTGCCTGTGAATTCAAAATCAACGACCAAGGCTTTTTGGTCTGGTGTGATGATGAAATTGGACGGTTGTGCATCCCCATGACACAATACCATGGGTAAATTCTTATATTGTTCAAACCATGCTACCCAAACGGCTTTGAGGTCTAGATATCTAGGTGATATGGTATGATTATACGACTCGTAATCGGCTAATCGCTTTAAATGGTCATAATCATTTTCAGCTTGAATACCGGATTGATGTAATACTTTTAATGTGTTAGCGACCGCTTCTAGATGGGCTTTACGATCGAGGGTGGATAATACCTTGCCTTCGACGTATTCACAAATTTTGATGCCTGAATTCAAATCTAAATGAACCAAATGGTTCGTAATCCCTAAATGCTCTACCAAACGGATGTTTTTCAGTTCGATGGATCTAGAGACAAAATTTTCTGCTTTTTCACCTGGTTTTCTAAAGGTGTATTTCTTTTGATTGGATTCAATGATATAGGTATAATTGCTCATCCCGCCCATCAAGCGTTCAACGACTTTGACGTCCGCTTTTAATATGGGTTGAGCCAGCGATATGATTTCTTGTTCCATGAACGATTAAACTCCTTGGTGGAAGGTCACTTTGCCATCTTCATAGATGGCGTAGGATGGGGTTATGCCAGAAACAGCCCCAGGGTTGATGTAGGTAATGCCTTTGTGTTCGAGTAATTTACGTTCATGGGTATGACCGTAAATGACATAATCGACTTTAATGTATTCGGCCAATTTGATGAGTTTTTCTAACCCATATTTGACTTCTTGGATGTGACCATGGACCAATAAGAACTTCTTATGGTCGATGATAACGATTTGTTGGAGTGGTAAATCCAAATACAAGTCCCCATTGCCTTTAACCGCGGTTAAATGAAGGGATTCGAGTTCTGCTTGAGTGAGAACCAAGTCCCCTGCATCAAGATGATGATCCTTATCGGCGTGTTTCATGCTGATGGCACGTAAACGGTCAAATCTCCCATGGGTATCTGAAGTGATCAATACTTTCATCTGAACGCCTCCTTTAGCGCTTGTAATGCGATGGCACGATGCGATATTTGATTCTTTTGTTTGGGTGACATTTCAGCCATGGTTTGTTGATATTCAGGTACATAGAATATCGGGTCATAACCAAAACCATGGTTACCTTTCGGTGCTTCGGTAATTATTCCGTATACTTTGCCTTGATAGGTGTGGTATACGTTGGTTTTTGAATCATATAGGACGAGCACACACGTAAAATGTGCATCTCGATTTTGGACGTTTTTCATTTGTTCTAATACGAGGTTTAAATTGTCTAAATCGGTCCCACCTGAATAACGTGCACTGTAAATACCTGGTGCCCCATTCAAATGGTCAATCGATAAACCGGAGTCATCAGCCAATGTCATCATTTGGTGTTTTTTTGCATAATGTTTGGCTTTCAATAAGGCATTTTCGAAAAAGCTATCGCCGGTTTCATCAATCGATTCATCGTCATTCAAATCTGCCAATGAAACCACTTCAAAGGTTTTGCTTAACATGGCTTCAATTTCTTGTTTTTTATGCTTGTTATGAGTCGCTACCAACAGTTTCATTGAGGTCTCCTTTTTCTTGTATTATAACATAACTAAGCCTAAAGGATGCGTGTAGTTTAGGCTTTTTAACTAATATAACAAAAAAATCAGTCGACACTGATTTTAATGTAAAATGCTTTGGAATTTTGAAATGCGGTCGTGTTTACCCAAGACAATGACGATGTCTTTGCTGCGAAGTTCGCTGTCAGCTTTAGGTAAAATGACGTTCTTACCACGTTTGATTAAAAGAATATTCACGTCAAAACGGTTACGAATGTCTAAGTCGACAATCTTTACAGTCTTGAAGTCTTCACCAATGAATATTTCATAGACGCCATAATCGTCTGTGATGTTGTAATAATCTAAGACATTATCCGACAATAATCTTCTTGCTAAACGTCTACCTGCAGACTTTTCTGAGGAGACAACTTCGGTTGCGCCGACTTTTTCAGCGACTTTCGCGTGGTAGTCGTTATCGACTTTGACGGTGATTTTAGGGACTTTCATGTCCGAAAGAATCATGGTGGTTAAAATGCTGTTTTCAACATTACCTGGAATCGAGACGATGACATGGTCTGCGTGTTGTGCGCCAATTTCTCTTAGTACATTGATGTCTGTTGAATCCCCAATCACGGCATTTTCGACAATACCAGTGACACGGTTGATGGCTTCTTCTTTTTTATCTAGGGCGATGACATCCGCACCCAATTGCGTTAATTCTTCACATAAGGCGATGCCAAAGGTATCCATACCAATGACCAAATATGTTTTCTTCATGTTTATCACATCCGATACCATATTATCACATCTTGTCATTTTTTTCAAAACAAAGTAGCGGCCTGTTGTATAATGGATATGAATATTATTTAATGAAAGGATTAAATATCTTATGTCTACTCAAGAACCCAAGGATGTTTTCGATTTTGAATCCCTGTTTGAAGAAAAAGTACCTGAGGTAAAGGCGAAACCTTTGTTTCCACTGAACCGCGCCATTGCCAGTGTCGTTGCCTATTTTTTCATCATGCTTTTTGTCGCTGGAATTGCTGTACTCAGTTTTTATGAACTCGATGCGTTTACCAAAGATTACTCTGTAGAAGAGTCGATGATTTACAATGTCTATCAAAATCCCAACGCAGTAGGTTATTTGTCATCGACAGATTATTATACCTATGAATCGGATTATCCAAACCTCGTCATTTTATATGAAGATTATGCTTATGTTGTATTTGCGAATGCGGCGAACCCATATTTAAAAGAATCCTATACTATAGAACAAATCCGTGAGTTTTACAACAACGTGAACTTAACTTGGAACACCAATCGTCCAACCGTTAAAGTAGAACTGCTCATGTTTGAATTCCATCAAACGTATCTCGACCACATGGGTATTGCTGAAGTATATAATGCAGTGAATGTCAAAACACCTAAAGCATTCACAGAATTGACCGACAGTGCTTCTTCAATCTTAAATTTTGGTATTTATATTGTACTTGCCTTAAGTATCATCCCAATCACCTTCTCAATGATGAAGATTGAACTTGATTATTTCAAAAAGCCATTCAAGCAAATTGGTGTCGATGCGGTGGTTGGTTATGGAATCATGTTGATTGCGAGTGTTGGTGCTCAGTTTGTTATTCAAATCATTGGATTCGTCTTCAACTACGCTCAACCGGTATCTTTGAATCAACAGGCGATTGAACGCTCATTACTATCCTCCACTGGTGTACTCATGATTTTGGTCACCATCCTATTCGCACCGATTTTAGAAGAACTCATCTTCCGTAAAGCGATGTTCCGTTTCTTCAAAAATCAATGGGTTGCGATGGTGGTCAGTTCCCTCATTTTCGGATTGATTCATGTCTCGAGTGAACGAACATTCCTAGACTTTTTCACCAACCTCATCACCTATTCCGCGAGTGGATTTGCTTTAGGGTATGTCTATATAAAAAATAAACACAACGTGTGGTCAAGCATCCTTGTGCATGCTGTTGCCAACGCTGTGTCAATTATCATGATTCTTTTTCTAGCATTTCTTTAAACGCTTTTAAGTTTTCTTTGTGTGCATAATCATATGCGCTCATGGCATACTGATCTTTATGATCGTGATGCCCTTCGTATATGCATTGTTTTAACAAATCCAAATCCTCGATGAGCACAGCGTGCCTTAGGGGATTTTTTTTCACATGATGCTTATATAAACTACCGCTTAAATGGGTTTCAATGATTTGTTGAATATCGAATTGACCTTGGACAATTGCATATTCCAGTGGTGTTTCTCCGAAGCGATTGTGTACATCAGGGTTTGCTTCGTGTTCTAATAACAATTGAACGATTGCGGTTTGTCCGCTTTTAATCGCTGGGTAGAGTGGTGTTTCTTTGGCATGGTTTTTGAGGTTCGGGTTGTGTTTGTTCTTGAGTAAGTACTCAACAATTTCAAAAGCACCAATTTCACAAGCCATGTGTAAGCACGTGTTTTTGAACACATCCACGTCTTTAAATTTTTGGTTGGAGTGTTTGAGGGTATATTCCAAAAACGGGATTTGACGGCTTTTAATGGCATAATGGATCACTGAATGACCATCTCTGGTTTTCTCGTTCAATGTCCCACCAGCTTCAAGTAACAATTTGACCATATCGTAATCGGCTTTCGCCGCAGCGAGGTGGATGGCTTGTTCCCCTTTGAAATTTTTAAGGTTCACATTGGCAAACTTACGGATCAATTGTTTCGCAATTGAGAGTTTACCCTTTTTACAACAATCAAACAAAACGGTTTCGCCGTTTTTGTCTTGAATGTTGATATCGATGTCATTATCGAGCAAGTAATCGATGACTTGTTTGGCAGAGGTTCTCACAGCGTAATGCAATAACGATTGCCCACGTTCATCGGTTTCTAATAGATTCACTTGTGTTTGAAAAAAATAAAGGACATCGTTAGCGGCGGCCTTTAGGAACATTTCTTTCATATTCTCACCACATCCATTATAACACAGGAAATCTATCGAGTGATGATGAAAAAAATATCATTTTCATAAATAAAAAAGTCCACTTTTCATGGACTTTTTAATCATTATTTAACTGCGTCTTTTAATACTTTACCAGCTTTGAAGGCAGGAGTTTTTTGTGCAGGAATTTGAATGGTTGCGCCAGAACGTGGGTCGCGGCCTTCTCTTTTAGCACGGTTACGAACTTCAAATGTACCAAAACCAGTTAGTACCACTTTTTCGCCATGTTTGCCAAGACTTTCAGCAACACTGTCAACAAATGCATTTAATACTTCTTCAGCAACTTTCTTAGTTACTTGGGATTTTTCTGCTACTACAGCGATTAATTCTGTTTTGTTCATAATGAACCTCCTTTTGTCTTTCTAACGCCATTATATCACTATTTATTTTGATAAGCAATCTTTTTAACATTTTTTTATCTATATGATTGCATTATCTAGCGATTATGGGGGTTATATTCGACTTTTTTAGTCAATTTTCTCGCTCTTTAAGGTGCGAGTGAGGAGTTTAGTTACAGCATCATTGATCGGCATATGTTCGAAAATTACCTGGTAAGCAACTTCAATAATCGGTAAGGATAATCCCTTTTTAAGGGCGAGTTGATGTAGTGCTTCGATGGCTCTCACACCTTCAATGGTTTGTTTTTCTTCTTGATAGATTTGTGCCATGGACTTGCCAGAACCGATTTGTTTGCCGGCTCTAAAGTTACGAGAATTCTCTGAAGATGCGGTAACGATGAGGTCACCAACCCCAGTTAATCCAAAGGCAGTCTCACGTTTACCACCATAGGCTTCAACGACACGCACGATTTCAACAATGCCGCGTGTGATTAAGGCAGCACGGGCATTTTCGCCCATGTCTAAACCAGTTGCCATACCACTAACAACGGCGATGGCATTTTTAACTGCACCACCGACTTCACAGCCGATGAGGTCATCGGATGTATAGACGCGCATGTATGAATCATTGGAGAAAACGTTTTGTAAGGTTTGTGCCATATCTGGATTTTTTGAAGCTACTGTCAGTAATGTCAATTTACGACGGATGACTTCTTCTGCGTGGCTTGGACCTGTCAAAACAGCGAAACCAGCCAAATGGGCTTCGGATACGACTTCTTCAACGATTTCTGAGACACGTTTGGTTGTATCTGGTTCAATCCCTTTAGATACGTTGATAAAATATTTAGGTGAACTCAAGGTTTGATTGATGGTTGTGAGTAAACCTCTCATGACTTTGGTTGGTACAGCGAGTACCAAGTAATCTGAAAAGTTCAATGCTTCATTCAACGATACGGTTGCGTGAAGTGATTCAGGTAAAGGTAAGTCAAAAAATGGGTGTACATGTTTTTGGTTGATCGTTTGGACAAATTGTTCATTGATGTCATAAATCACGACATCATGACCATTATCGACTAAGAGTTGTCCGAGTGTCGCTCCCCATGCGCCACCACCGATGATCGATAGTTTCATTCTTGTTCCTTCTTTCTTAATATCAGTTTAATCGGAGACCCAGTAAAATCAAAGGCTTTTCTAAATTGGTTCTCTAAATATCTTAAATAAGAGAAATGGACATAACTTGGGTCATTGACGAAGATGACAAATGTCGGTGGTTTGGTCGACACTTGGGTCATATAAGAGAATTTCGCCTTCCCTTGGTTGAACTGTGCCGGTGGATTCATCGCGACACTGTCTAACAAGACATCGTTCATCACTGAGGTAGGGATTCTACGGCTATAAGATTCGAATGCTTTGTTGATGGCAGGAAACAACGTATCGATACGTTTGTTTTCTTTTGCTGAAACGAAGCATACTTCGGTGTATGTTAAAAACTTGAAGGTATCATACATCTCTTGTTTCATCAATCCCATGGTCTTTTCGTCTTTTTTGACGATGTCCCATTTATTGACAACGACGACAGATGCTTTGGCGTAATCTTGAATATACCCTGCGACGTGCATGTCTTGTGCGATGATGTCTCTTGTACCATCGACGACAATCAAAGCCACATCACAGCGTTCAATCGCTTGGAGTGCTCTTAAAACACTGTATTTCTCAGTGTTTTCATAGACTTGTCCACGTTTACGAATACCGGCTGTATCGATGATGACATACTCAACGTCATCTTTGATGAACGGGGTATCGATGGCATCACGGGTGGTCCCAGCAATCTCAGAAACAATGACACGTTCTTGACCTAAAATCGCATTGGTCAAACTGGATTTTCCGACATTCGGATAACCAATGACAGCAATTTTAATGGCATTTTCATGTTCTTCATCTCTTAAATCATCTGGCATCGATTGGATGATTTGATCCATCAATTCACCAATCCCAATCCCGTGGTTGGCAGATACAGCGATCGGGTCGCCAAACCCTAACGCATAAAATTCATAAATGCTTTGTTTTAATTCGACATTATCGACTTTATTCACGACGACGATAACTTTTTTGTCGGTTGGATATAGTCTTTTTGCAATAAATAAATCATCATCGGTTAACCCGCTTCTAGAATCGACAACAAAAATGATGAGGTCCGCTTCTTGGATGGCGACATCGGCTTGTTGTTTAATTTGTTCTAAAAAAGGGGCATCGCTAATTTCGATGCCCCCGGTATCAATTACCGCGAAACTTTTGGTTAACCACTCTGTCTTAGCGTATATGCGATCTCTCGTCACGCCGGGTGTGTCATCGGTTATCGATAGTCTAGATCCAATCATACGATTGAATAGGCTAGACTTACCCACGTTGGGACGGCCCACGATTGCTACTTTAAATGGCATTAACCATCACCTCGTTTTATTTTTTCTTTGTGTCCTTTAATACATTACCAAATAAGTCACCCAATGTAGTCGCAGTTTCTTCTTGGTTTAAGTATGGTTCATACTCACTACGGATGGTGTCTTCTTTGACTTGTCTGATCGATAGCTTCAAATGCCATTCTTTCGGGTTGACTTCAATGACTCTCGCCATAACTTCATCGCCTACAGCATATAAATCTTCAATCTTATTGACTCTTTCGGTGGATAATTCGGAGACTGGCACGAATCCAGTGACCCCTTTAGCTTCTACGTTCATGCCTTTATCAGATACAATTTCCAATACTTTGACATTCACATCTTCGAACTTCTTGAAGGATACATTTCTCCAAGGGTTGTCGATCATCGCTTTTTTAGATAAGCTGATTTTCTTTTGTTTCACATCGATGGATAGAATAGCGACTTCTACGGTGTCACCAATCTTCACAAAGTTTGCGAAATTGTCATTTGGGTTCCAAGAATATTCAGATGCATGCAATAAACCTCTCACGCCTTCTTCAAATTCTAAGATCAAACCAAATGGAAGTTTTTGAACCACGACACCTGAAATCGTTGAACCTTTTTTGTGGGTTTCAGCGAATGCTTCAAATGGGGTTGGTAACAATGCTTTATGAGATAAGTCTAGGCGCATGCCTTCTTTTTTAATGATTTTAACTTCGATTTCTTGGCCAACAGTTAAAGCTTCAGCGATATTTTCAATACGGTTGTGTGAAATTTGGCTGATACGTAATAAACCTGCCACATGTTGGAAACGGATGGTTGCTGCATGTGGGTCTAAACGTTCAACAACACCTTTCAACACATCGCCAGTCTTGATGGTATCAATTTCTTCTTTGCGTTGTTGTTGTCTTAAATCGAGTTCGGCTTGACGTTTCGCTTCAAAAATTTGCTTTCTAGATGCGATCAAACGTGGACGATTGCCACCTTTCACTTCAATGAGGTGAACTTCTAAAGATTGACCCTTTAGGGTATCTTTTTGTTCAACCAATTCGCGGTCAAGTAATCCGAATGGTAAAAATATATCGAAACCAGCGAACTTTAAATGAAGACCTTTTTCGTCAACTTTCGTAATCTTTGTGACAATCGAGCGGTTTTCTCTATAAGCCACTTCAATTTCTTCAAACGCTTCCTCTTTGATTAACGGCAGTCTGTTAAGCAGGATATAAGAAGGGTCGTCATTGATTTTACTCACGACAGCCTTAATTTTATCCCCAACCTTAACAACACCTTCGAACGAGGTAATGTTCTTTCCATAGTATTCGACAAACATTCTCGCCTCAGCGTGGTTTTCTAAAGTCAAATAAATGCATTTTTCTTCGACTTTGAACACTTCACCTTCGACTTTGTCTCTTACTCTGACTGAATCTAGATTAACGTCCTTCATTTGTAGTTCTTCCATGGTATTTCTCCTTTTTCAATATTTCTTCTGTGATACGTTTCGTAGTATCCTCTATCGAATAATGCGTCGTATCAATCACTATGGCGTCGGGTGGACAAACGAGTGGGGATTCTTTTCGTGTAGAATCCTTATGGTCGCGTTCTAGAATTTCATTTTCTAGTGCATCCAATTCCTGTTTGATGCCCAGTACTTCCTTCTCTTTTTGACGGCGTTTAGCACGTTCTTTGACATTGGCTGTTAAGAAAATCTTCAAATCTGCATCCGGTAAAACCACCGAACCAATATCTCTGCCATCCATAATGACATTGATGTCTTTGGCGGCTTCTTTTTGGATTTGAACCAATATCTTTCTTACGTAAGGGAATGAAGACACTTTAGATACGTTTCTCGTGACCGCATCGGAACGGATTTGATCCGTCACGTCGATATCATTCACATAGATACGGTTTTTTTCATACCTTACCTTTAAATCTTGCATGAATACATAGCTTGACTCATCGTCTAAGTTGATGTGTTTTTGAAGTGCTATGTAGGTAATCGCTCGGTACATCGCACCGGTGTCGATATGTGTTAAATTCAATTGTTCAGCAATGCGCTTGCTGATGGTCGATTTCCCGCTACCAGCAGGCCCATCGATCGCAACTTTAAATCCCGGCATGATTAACCTCCACACCCCTTAATTATATCACTATAACGGTATAATTTCCATATTTATTAGATTTTTTTGATGTCTCCGTACAACTTTTTGACCTCATGGATTTTGAGTGGACGGTAACTCCCGCGCTCAACACCATCCAAAGTCAAAAAGGCATAACCAACTCTGGTTAAATTCTTTACAGGGAATCCAACTGCTTCCATCATCTTTCTAACCTGCTGATTTTTACCTTCAGCAATGATGATTTCAACCAACGTCGAATTGTTTTTTGTATCGTATTCTACTGCTTTAACTCTCGCCGGTTTGGTGAGATAGTTGTCAATTTTAATCCCCGCTTTGAGTGTCTTGATGGCTACTTTTGTGAGCATCCCCTCAACCCTGGCTAAATACGTTTTGGGTACTTCAAATTCAGGACGGGTCAAATAGTAGGCTAAATCACCATCGTTGGTAAACAACAATAACCCCGCAGTATCGTAATCTAGACGACCCACAGGAAATATACGTTGAGATTTAGCGACTTCATCAAACAAGCTCATGACAGTACGACGTTTTAAATCGTCTTTGACAGTAGTCACATAACCGGTTGGCTTATTGAGCAAGTAATACACGTGTTCTTCTTTTTCAATCAATTTATCATCGACAGTGACTTGGTCTTCTTTTTTAACAGAAAAACCGGGTTGTTTAACCACCACGCCATTGACTTTGACTCTGCCAGCTTCAATGATTTCTACCGCCCCACGTCTGGATGCGACACCTGCTTCAGCCAATCTTTTTTGTAATCTCATCATATTATTTACCCTCACTTCAATCTAAATTATACCATTATCGTACTCAACGTGGTATTTCAAAACACAATATAAATCACTTTTTATATAGAACCTGAATAACCAAAGAAAAAAGGGTGTTCAAAACCCCTTTTCATTGCTTACTTTTCGCGAGAAACATAAGACCCGTCGATGGTGCTAACTACAATACGTTCGCCTTCTTCAATGAACATTGGTACTTTGGTTTGTAAACCCGTTTCAAGTACAGCATCTTTCATCGCAGTGGTTTTTGTATCGCCTTTAACGCCAGGTACGGTTTCTTTGACAGTGAGTGCAACTTTATCTGGGAGATTGATCCCTAAGATCTCAACTTCATTGTAAGATAAAACTTCTACAGTCATACCATCCACAATGAAACGTGCTTCATTCTTGATTTGTTCATGTGGAATTTCGACTTGTTCGTAGTTTTCTAAATTCATGAACACGTGCATACCATCTGAACCATATAGGTATTGCATCGCAATCTTATCAATTTGTGCTCTTTCAAACTTTTCTTGAGCATTGAACGCCATTTCTGTGATAGCACCTGTTCTTAAATTTCTGACTTTCGTACGAACGAATGCCATTGAGTTTGCAGATTTTACGTGCATGAACTCCATGATTGAGTAGATGTTGCCTTTATAGCCAATGGTAAGACCGGTTTTAAAATCACTGGTTGTATACATGTCTTTACCTCCTTAAAAAATCCTTTTATATTATATCATACATCGTGTTAATGTAAATGTTTTTCGACCAATTCTTTTACAGCAAGCACATAACTTTGTTCTTTTAAGCCTTTTACATAGACATCGGCCAATGGTTTAAGTATATCAAACCTGCGAAAATACTCTCTGGTTTCAATATCACTCAAATGGACCACTGCTTTTTTACATGACACCAATTCAAAAGCATCTCTTAACGATACGGAATGGTGGGTTAATCCCCCTGGGTTGATGACCAAAGCATCGTATTCATCTGCACCTTGTAATAGATCGATGAGCACACCTTCATGGTTTGATTGAAAAAATGTAAAATCAATGTCTGGATACGTATCTGCCAAAAGTTGATTGATATCGAGCATGGTCAAAGACCCGTATAATTCCGGGTTACGTTTTCCCAACATGTTTAAATTAGGTCCGTGAATGACTAAGCATTTCATAAATTGAATTTCTCCTTCAACAGTTGAATCAATTTGGTCGTGGTTTGTTCGATATGTCCATCATTAGATACAATTAAGTCTGCGAAGAACACATAGTTTAACATGCGTTCTTGATACAACGTATCGAGTGATTTGTTTTTCAACAAAGGTCTAGGGTAATCCTTTTCGATGCGGTCTTCAATCAAGGTGATGTCTGTATCGATGTATACCTTGATGCCTTGCATCAGCTGTTTATTGGTGCGGTCTTTAACGACCCCACCACCCGTTGAAATGACCAAATGGTCACCTTGAATATCTTTTAAAGCTTGTTTTTCTTGATTTCTGAACGTTTCTTCACCGTATTTTTCAAAAATCTCATCGATGAACATGAGCGAATTACGTTCGATTTCATGGTCTAAATCGATGAAACGATAGTTGAGTTGTTTTGCTAAAGCTTTACCAATGGTGGTCTTACCTGCCCCTGGCATACCAATCAAATATATATTCATGTTACCTCTGATAGAATGCAGTGATTTTATCGATAGCTAAGGCCAGTGCTTGCGCATAGTCTTGCATATCGATGAGTTCAGCATGCATTTGGTTGCTGAACCACGTTTGTTGGCGTTTGGCCAAATGTCTGGTTTTCTTTTTAATTTCTTCGAGTGCTACTTCGAGTGGGTATAACCCATCTAAATATTCAGATAGCTCACGGTACCCCAAAATATCGAGTTCGATGCCATCTGATTTGAGAGCTTTCACTTCTTCTAAAAACCCATCTTGCATCATCAAATCCACCCGACGATTGATTCGCTCATATAACAAACTGCGGTCCATCGATGCGTATAAAATCAAAGCGTCATATACAGGCACATCTTTCTTTTGAAGTGTGCTACGTTTGGTTTCTTTGGCTAAAGACAGTGCCCTTAAGACACGTCTGCGGTTGTTAGGGTGTAATTGATTTGCGGTGTCTGGGTCAATTGTCATTAACTGTTGATGTAAAGCTTCGTTATCTAAATGATCATATTGTTTTTCTTCGTCTAAATCGCGCTTTGGATTATTGAATTCATAATCAAATAGCGCTGCTTTGATGTATAAGCCTGTACCACCAACAACAAATGGTGTTTCTATTTCATTAATATGTTTTCGTACCATCCGTTGAAAGGTTGCAACATCAAATGGCTCCGTTGGTGATAACACATCGATCATGTGATGTGGTACACCGGCTTGTTCAGCTTTTGTGATTTTTGCTGAACCAATATTCAAACGTTTATATACTTGTACCGAATCACCAGAAATGATTTCCGCTTTAAAGTGTTTAGCCAAATCGATTGAAAGTTTGGTTTTACCTACCGCTGTAGGCCCACAAATCACGACGACTTTTTTCATACAACCCTCTTAAATAATTTCTCAATTTCATATTGGGTAAATGAAATGATGATGGGTCTACCATGTGGACAGTAATAAGGGTTTTCACATTCAGATAAAGATTGCATCAAATGGTCAATTTCTAACATACTCAATGGTTTATTGGCTTTGATTGCACCTTTACAAGCAACATCTTTAGCCAATTGGTCACGAAGTTTTTTAAGGTCAATCGATTGGTACTGTTTGAGTTGTTCAATCAACCCATATACCATGAAATCGATGTCTTTTTCATCCAACCAAATCGGTAATTCTCGAAGCACATGACTGCCTTGGAAAGATTCAAAAACCAGTCCATAAGAGCCAATTAACGCTTGATTTTGTTCGATGATGTCGATTTCTGTCGGTCTAAAAGTGTAAGCGATTGGGGTTAAAAGTTGTTTTCTTTCGGATTTGACTGCCCCGAGTCTTTCATAAATCTTTTCATAGCGGATCCGTTCAGCCGCTGCATGTTGGTCTACCAAATAAAGCCCGGTAGGGTTTTGAAATAATAAGTATGTGCCCGCGTACGCGCCCACGTAGCTCATCGCAGGTAGTTTCTTTAAATCTGGTTTTTCTATGTTTTGTGTTTCTTCAACTTTAAGTTCTGATTTGGGTTCTATTTTCAAATCCAAACCGCTTTCCCATAGCTCAAAACCAGTGTATTTGACGGTTTTTGGGGTTTCTTTCAATGCATCCGGAATGGTTTCGGGTTTGACTGAAAATGCTTCTGAGACACAGGTTCGTATGAGGTTTGCTACCACATATTCATTGGAAAATTTGATTTCCTTCTTTTGTGGGTGAACATTGACATCGAGTAAAGCGACATCCATTTTGATGTCGATAAAAGCAATTGGATACCTACCTGTCATCAAATGGGTATGATACCCTTCGATGACGCTGTTCACCAATGTATAGTTTTGAATGGTTCTGCCATTGACTGAAATCACCACATCATTTTTTCTTGCACGGGTGATTTGAGGTGAAACCACATACGCTCGAATTCGTATATCGTTTTTTTCATAGGCATGGTGTTTCAAGGCTTTCGCAACATCAACACCATATAAATTATGGAAGATTTCAGTGTAATCATTTTTGCCACTGGTTGTTCTTACGACTTTGTTGTCATGGGTGACAATGAAAGCAATCTTGGGATTGGATAAAATCATTTCATCGATGACTTCAAGCATATAGGCCAATTCTGTTTGAGGTGATTTGATGTATTTCAAACGGGCAGGCACATTATAAAAGAGGTCTTTGACTTTGACTTCTGTCCCTTGATTTAAGGATACGTACCCTTCTTGAACAAAGGTGCCACCTTCATAGGATACATAGTAAGGATCAGAATCCACTGTTTTTGACGAAATAATCATCTTTGAAACAGAAGCGATGGCTGGCACTGCTTCACCTCTAAAACCCAGACTCACGATGTGAGCAAGGTCAAATTCATTTTTAATTTTGGATGTCGCATGCCTTAAAAACGCCAAATGGAGGTCGGTTTTGTCCATCCCAACCCCATTGTCTAAGACTTTGATCTCTTCAAGGCCATGGTTTTTTAAGTGTATTTCAATTTTGGTGGATTTTGCATCAATCGCATTTTCGATCAATTCTTTAAGCGCAGATGCTGGACGGGTGACGACTTCTCCGGCAGCGATCATATTGGATAGTCGTTCGTCTAATTTAATGATGGTTGCCAAAAGAATGCCCCCTTTACTTTAATTCGTCTTGAAGTTTTTTGATTAATATCAGTGCGTCAAGTGGTGTTAACCCATTGATGTCTGTTTCTTTTAAGGTTTCAATGACGTGTTCTTCTGTTTTTGACACATAGGTATTTTCGATTTGTTCGACTTGGTCAAAATTGAACAAATTGAGTAATGCTGTTTTTTTCTTATCTGCTTCTAAATGCTTTAAGATTTCATCGGCACGATAAATCAAGGTTTTTGGTAATTTTGCCAGTTCAGCGACATTGATACCATACGATTTATCGGTTGGACCTTCCTTGATTTTATGTAAGAAAACGATGTTGTGTTTTTCTTCTACTGCAGATACGTGGATGTTTTTGAGTCGTTTTAATGTTTGTTCAAGTGCTGTCAACTCATGGTAATGGGTTGAAAATAACGTAATCGCTTTGATTTTTTCATGTACATATTCGATGATGGCTTGCGCAAGTGCCATGCCATCATAGGTGGCTGTCCCACGACCAATTTCATCAAAGATCAATAGACTTTGTTTGGTCGCGTTTCGGATGGCTTCGTTGGCTTCAAGCATTTCAACCATGAACGTGGATTGACCTGCACTCAAGTCATCACTCGCACCAATGCGGGTATAAATGGCATCAAATAGCGGTAAATTCGCTTCATCGGCAGGGACAAAAGACCCCATTTGAGCCAACACAACGATTTGTGCCAGCATCCGCATGTAGGTGGATTTACCACTCATGTTTGGCCCTGTAATGAGAAGGATACCGGATTCATTGATGTCGATATGGTTCTCTACAAATTTGCCTTGAAGGGCTTGTTCAACCACAGGGTGACGCCCATTTCTAACATGTACAACCGGGTCTTTTTGTAAACTTGGTCGAACATAACGGTATTTTTTCGCCACAAATGCGAGGTTTGACATCACATCTATGAATGCGATGTGGTCTGATAAGTTTTGTAAGTCTTTGGTGTATTGAGCCACCTCATCACGCAATTGAATGAAGAGTTCATATTCTAAAGCAAGCTCTTTTTCACCTGCTGAAAGTAAAAAGGCTTCTTTTTCTTTTAAGATGGGTGTCACATAACGTTCACCCGTCGATAAGGTTTGTTTTCGTTCATAACCAAAATCAGGTTGAACCAAATCGAGGTTTCCTTTGGATATTTCAATATAATAACCGAACACACGATTATAACCAACTTTAAGGTTTTTAATACCTGTACGTTCTTTTTCTTTGGTTTCAAAATCCAACATCCAGGATTTACCATCCCTCGAAGCCAGTTTCAATTCATCGAGTTGTGGGTGGTACCCCAACTTGATGAGTCCGCCTTCTTTTAAGGTCAATGGTGGGTCGGTTTCAACGGCTTTATCCAGCAAAGCATATAAATCATGAAAATCATCGACTTTAGTATTCAAATCTGCCAATAAAGGACTGCCATAAGACGATAACACTTGTTTGATTTCAGGCACGCGAGAAAGGGTTTGACGCAATTGAGCCAAATCTTTTCCTGATGCATTTTTGGTTGCAATACGTGAAGTAATGCGTCTTAAATCGTAAACCCCTTTTAAGGATTCACGCAATTCATTTAAATGGATGATATTCCCATTTAGTTCGTCGATCAAGTCATAACGATACAATAGTGTTTGTTCATCACGGCTCGGTTCTTCCATGAATTTTCTAAGTAATCTTGAACCCAATGCTGTGATGGTTTGGTCGATCGTCGAAAGCAGTGTTTCGGTGTTTCTTTTTCCATTGTTGGTGGATAGCTCCAAACTGGCTCGACTTTGAAAATCGATTTTTAAAAAGGCTTCTGGTTCGATCACATTCAAATGATTGAACTGCTTGATGTCACTTTTTTGTGTATCACTCAAATAATATAATAAAGCGGATACGGTGTCTTTAGGTAAATCGGATAACCCATCCAATAAGTGAGATGGCAATCGACCCTCGGTATATGATATCAAAACGTAAGGTTTTAATTTGTCTTCTAAACGTTTTTGGTCTTTTTGTAATACCAATTCTTTGATATTCAAGACCAGCAACTGTTTGATTAAATCGTTGTCAGATAAATCTTTCAAAATGGATAAATCACCGGTGGATAAATCCGCAAATGCCAAGTGGTATTTGAGTTTATCTTGAATGAGGGCACCAATATAGTTATAACTGGATGCATCCAAGATACCTTCATCCATGATCATACCCGGGGTGATGAGTTTAACGACTTCACGTTTGACTAAGCCATTGCCTGGTTCAGTCACTTGTTCTACAATCGCAATCTTATACCCTTTTTGAATCAATCGTTGTGCGTAAGGTATCATCGCATGGTAAGGTACCCCACACATTGGTACGCGTTCTTTTACCCCAGCATCTCGACCTGTCAATGCAATCTCTAATTCTTTGGATGCGAGGATCGCGTCATCAAAAAACATTTCATAGAAGTCGCCTAATCTAAAAAAGACTATCGCGTCAGCGTAGTCCTTTTTAATGTCTAAGTATTGTTGCATCATTGGGGTGTATGTAATGTCTTTTTTGCCCATACAATCACCTTTCTACTTTGAATCTAGTTATAATTATTGACCAATTAAGTTATTCCACCAATTCATAAATGCTTCCCAGTTACCAAAATATTGGAGGGTGGTTTCAATCCAATTCTTAACTAAGTTAGCAAATTCGAATCCTGGGTCAAATATAATATTGAGGATGCCTTTATTCGGATCTGCTGACCATGCTGGCAATCCAAATTGATAAATACCATAAGCTCTTAAGAATGCGATGGTAACGTAAGCAATTGCCAATAACAATACGATGATGACAATCCATCGAATGGTCTTTCTAACTTTACCAACTTCTTTTTCAGGTTTCGCACCTTTTCTTTGTTTTTTGGATTTCTTATTATCTGCGTTCGCTAAGTTGTCTTCTTCTTTAATATCTTCAATGACAGATGTGGTTGAAGCGGTGAGCTCAGTCTTCACTGTGTTCATTTCTTCAATTTGCTTAGCTTCGGCTTTTTCTACTTTATCCCATTCCTTAGCAGACAATGTCGTTTCATACCCCATCATGAAAGTTGGGGTTAAGATTGGGCGGTGTGCCTTTTCATATGCTTTATCTAGCATCGCTTGATGGTATTGATTTAAATCCATGCGTAAAGCACGCAATTCAGCAACGATGCCATCGAGCGCTTCTTTTGGAATAGATTCTACGACCACAGTTTCTTTTACAGTTTCAATCCTTGATGGTTCACCATAATATGTTTGACGTGGTTCATATGGTCTTGGTTCTGGTTGTTTTTCAACCACTTTAGGTTCTGGTTGTTTTTCTTCTTTTGGTTCAGGTTCCACGGCTTTAGGTTCAGGTTTTGGTTCTGGTTTTAAAGCTTCTACCTCTTCATCAACAGGTAAAATGGTAACCACAGGTTCAGATTCTACAACCTTCTCAATGACTGGTTCAGGTTCTTGATCCACAACCAATTGAGGTTCTTCATCCACATAAACACGTGCAGATGGTTTGATTTCTTCATATACACCTGGTGTGGATGGTACATAATATTTTTCTTTGGTTTCAGAAGCGTTCGATAAAATATACTCGATGATTTCTTCTTTCTTGAGTTCAATCGAAGCTTTGATGTTATATTCGATGGCGAAACGTTGAAGTTGAATAACGGCTAAACCGTTCACTTTATCTTCAAGTTCTTTGGTATATTTGTCTTGATTCTTGAGTTCTCTGACGATGATATCTACCAATTCACTCTTCTTCAATCTTCTAGGGACATCGACACCAAATTTCTTACCGATTTCACGAAGTTCTACTAAGGTTGAACTCTTGAATAAAACCGGTCTGAATACTTCCGGGGTCAAGCCATCGATTTGATTGGCTTCATCGAAGAAAATGGAGTTTAATTTATCTGAATACGCCACAAATTCTTCTAATTGTGCTGTTTTCGCATGTTCTTTAGCGGCTTTAACAAACCCCATCAATTCATTTTCAGGGACTTGTTTGTCAAATAAATACGATAATAAATTCACCCAAAGTGTTTCACGCGCCTTACGGTCAAGGTCAACATCTTTGAATTGTGGGACGAGATTCACCAATTGAGATTCGCTGAAATGGTCATACCAAGATAGACGATAATTGACTTCGTCTGATAATGTTTGTTGAACGATTTTCTTGCTGGTAACAAATGGATCTAATTCGCGTCTCAATGAAGCCATTCTAAGTTTTCGAGGTACAGTTAATCCGATCAACTCGAAGAACCTCACAACCTTGTCTGCAGGATATAAAATCAACGCGCCAACCAATTCTTCAATCTTGACTTTTTTATCGCCGATTTTCACTTCACTAAACATCGTTAGAATTGCCATAATAATCCCCCCAATTGTGTTTACTACTAATATCATACCTCATATTTATATTTTTTACAAGTGTGACACCCAGTCAAAAAAAAGTGGGATGGTCCGTTATTACGGCTATTTCCCACTCTCTATTTGATATTTAGTTAAAGCACTGTTTATTTCATTTTCGATAATTTCTTTAATTTCGACTAATAAACTATTTAACTCTTGTTGGAGGTCCAAATAAGTTTCAATCATAGGGTCGGTTTCAATCGATTGTCTGAGTTCATGATAAGCCGCTTGAAATTGACTTTCAGCTTTTGGTTTTTGAATGGTCTTCGCATTCACCAATTGTTTTTGTAAGGCCTTCATTTCACCAAAACGACGTTTCAATTCTTTGTCTCCGTTGATGATTTTTTCGAACTTTTGGTACGTTTTTAAGATATCTAATGATTCAATCATCTCGATGAGTTCTTGTTGTTTACTCACAAGCTTCACCATTTAAAAACCAGGTTCTTGGTTCAGTAATTTTGACTTTTACAATTTTACCAATCAAGGCCTTATCACCTTTAAAATTCACCAGTTTATTGTGTTCTGAATAACCAGCTAAGGTGTGTTGATCGTTTTTAGAGGTGCCTTCAACCAAGACTTCAACGACTTGATCTTTATATTTTTGGCTAGCTCTATAATAGCCTTCATTGACCAGTTTGATCAATCTTTTTAGACGTGCCTTCTTTTCTTCTTCAGGGATATTGTCTTCAAAATTGTAGGCTGGTGTACCTGCACGTTTGGAAAAAATGAATGTATATGCCCCTTCAAAATCGATTTCGCTTACCAAATCCAAAGTCATTTGGAAATCGGCTTCGGTTTCTGTTGGAAAGGCGACAATGATGTCTGTAGTGAGGGCGATATCGGGTCTAGCTTCTTTTAATTTACGGATGACATCGACATACATCTCTTTTGTATAATGACGATTCATCTTTTTTAAAACCGCATTACTACCGGATTGTACAGGTAGATGGAGGTGTGGCATCACCGATGGGCAACTTCTAAATGCTTCGATGGTTTTATCGTCTAAATCATGTGGATGGCTGGTGGTAAAACGAATTCTAGGTATACCAATTTTATCCAAGTCCATCAACAAATCACCAAATGTATAATTTTGATCTTTGAAGTCTTTACCATAGGCATTGACATTTTGTCCAAGCAATGTCACTTCTTGGTAGCCCAATGCTTTCAATTCTTCGACCTCAGCAATGATGTCATCTTTCGATCGAGAACGTTCTTTACCACGGGTATAAGGAACAATACAGTAGGTACAAAATTCGTCACAACCGAACATGATATTTACCCATGCTTTATACGGATTTTGTCTGGCTTTAGGTAAGTTTTCAACAATGTTACCTTCTTCTGAGAAGACTTCGATGACGCGTTCTTTATTAAAATAAGCGGTTTCAATGTACTGTGGTAACAAATGGATATTATGTGTACCAAACACCAAATCGATGTGTTGGTACTTTTCTAAAACACGATTCACAACATTCTCTTCTTGTGCCATACAACCACACAAACCAATGATTAGGTCTGGATTTTTACGTTTCAATGGTTTTAAACGACCCATTTCGCCCCAAATGCGATTTTCAGCATTCTCACGAATGGCACATGTATTGATCAAAATGATGTCAGCGAGCGCTTCATCTTCGGTTGGAGAATACCCCATATCTCGAAGGATACCACCCATGGTTTCCCCATCGGCTTCGTTGCCCTGACAGCCATATGTTTGAATTTTATAATATTTGCCAATCCCAAATTTTTCTAAACGCTCGTCCAATTGGAAGTCTTTGTGTTCAATATCCGCTTTGGTACGCTTGCGTGCTTGTTTTAGATTGGGTTTAAAGTATTTATCAATATCTATCACAATAATCACCTAGGATAAGTATACACGTTTAGGGGTACCATTTCAATCGAAAGGGTGTACTGTAATTCATATTAACGCATTATTTATAACAATATCAAAAAAAACACACCCTTAGGTGTGCTTAGTCTTCAATATGAATTCTTTCAATGGTTTTCTTTTTAAGATCTAGAATGACAGCATTCAACTGATTTCTCGTATTCGCAACCACATTGGCTGGCGAATAACCATATAAGAATCGGTTGACAACAATGTCACGGTCTACCCCGATGATGCCATCGAGAGGCCCAGTCATACCGACATCGGTCATGTATAAAGTGCCTTTTGGTAAGACGCGATTGTCTGCGGTAGGTACATGGGTGTGTGTCCCAATAATCGCATCCACACGACCATCTAAATAATGACCCAAGGCGACTTTTTCAGAGGTAGCCTCGGCATGAAAATCGATTAATACATAATCGGCTTTTTCTTTTTCCAACACCTTGTCAATTTCGAAAAAAGGCGACTCCAAGTTGGCGTTCATAAATGTTCTACCTAAGGCATTAATGACCAGCACCGTAGATTGATTGTATTTGATGATGTCATACCCTTTACCTGGGGCTTTTGGAAAATTCAGTGGTCTGACAATATGCGAATCTTCGATGTATTCAACCAAATCATTTTGACCCCAAACGTGGTTACCCATCGTGACACAATGGACCCCTGCTGCCATCAATTCTTTATAATAACGAAATGTGATGCCACGACCATTATTCGCGCTGTTTTCTGCATTGACAATGATCACATTTGGTTTATAATCGGCTTTAAGTTGATCGAGATTTTCCATCAATATTTTTCTGCCAGGTTCACCATATACGTCACCTACGAATAAAATTCTCATCTTACACCTTCTTTAAAAGAAAAAGGGGACAAGCCCCTTTTATTTTGCGATATCTGTAGCGCGTGTTTCTCTGACCACGGTGACCTTAATGGTACCTGGGTATTGAAGGTTCGCTTCAATTTGTTCTTTGATTTCACGGGCAACTTTAAATGTGGATAAATCATCCACTTCATCGGGTTTAACGATGACTCTAATTTCACGACCGGCTTGAATCGCAAATGAACGTTCAACCCCTGCAACTTTGTTAGAAATGGATTCTAATTGTTCAAGGCGTTTGATGTAGTTATCAATCGATTCACTACGTGCGCCAGGTCTCGCTGCGGAAAGTGCGTCTGCGGCTGCAACCAACACGGCGATGATGGATTGTGGTTCCTTATCCCCATGGTGAGATGCAATGGCATCGACAACTTCTTTAGGTTCATGGTACTTCGATACGATTTGAACACCGATTTCGACGTGTGAACCTTCGACTTCGTGGTCAACGGCTTTACCAATATCATGGAGTAAACCTGCACGTTTAGCCAATACTTCATTTTCACCAATTTCAGCGGCTAATTTACCCGCTAAGAATGCTGTTTCAATGGAATGTTTCAATACGTTTTGTCCATAAGATGTTCTGAAACTCATGCGACCCAATAGTTTTACTAGGTCAGGATGTAGTTTACCAATACCTGTTTGGAACACAGCACTTTCACCCGCTTCACGGATGAACATGTCGACTTCTTGTTGTGCACGATCAACCACTTCTTCGATGCGACCCGGATGGATACGACCATCTTCAACAAGTGCGGTTAAGGCACGTTTCGCAACTTCTCTACGGATTGGATCAAACCCTGATAATACCACCGCTTCTGGGGTATCGTCAATGATTAGGTCAACACCGGTTAATGCCTCAATGGTGCGAATGTTACGTCCTTCGCGTCCAATGATTCTACCCTTCATTTCATCGGTTGGAAGGGATACAACTGATACCGTTCTTTCGCTAGTTGTTTCACTGGCATATTTTTGAATTGCCAGCGTCAATAGATTCTTCGCTCTTTGATCTACTTCTGATTTAGCTTTTTCTTCTTCTTCTTTAATGTAATTTGAAATTTCTTCAGACATGCTTTGTCTTACAC
>JAEZHT010000086.1 GCA_023436805.1 Bacillota bacterium | reverse complement strand
ACGCAATCGTACCCGGTTGTGTTGCTAATACATTAAACATATAAATCATCCTTTCTTTTTTATATTTCTTCTTTAAGAATATCGACGAGTAACTTATTACCAACGATATCCAAAATCACGACTCTGGTACCTACTGGAATAGCATCTTTTCTGGTAGAAAAGGCCGTCCAAATTTGTGAGGATACTTTGATTTCACCTTTACCATCAAACGGAATTTCTGTGGTAACGACACCATGCATGCCCACCATACGGTCAGCATTGGTTTTCACCACTTCTTTGTCCATAAAACGTTTGGTCAATGGTCTGGTTAAAATGAGTAAGATGAATGATACAACGATGAAAATTGCGATTTGTCCAACAAAATTCAATCCTAAAGCGGCAGCGATCAACGCGCCTATTGCACCGACTGAGAACCAAATGGTTACCAAATCCGATGTTTCAAATTCAATGAGGATGGTTCCCACCAACACCACTGCCCAAATAATAATCATTAAATATTCATTGATGAATTCCATTAACCCCTAACCTCCTCATCGAGCTCGATTACGAGTAACTTTTCTGTGGCATTCCACTTAGCGCGATATTTGTAGTTCGTATCTTTAGTAAAACTGAAATTGGTGACGGTCGAAATATCGCTTACGACCTTTTTGCTACTGATTCTGCCATAGCTCTTCTTAATGGCGACATCCAGTAAATGGTTTTTATTGACATCGCCTCGAGTGGCTTCTTCTTTGCTTAAATTTTTAATCACGACACGTCGTTTTTCTCTGTCAATGCCTACAATGACTTTAAATGCATCGACGAAATATGATGCAGCCACTTTGTTGAGTGTAATGTTTGAGTCATAGAAGGTAACAGTGCCTAAAGTGTCCTTCGGCATAATCCATTCAATTGCCATAATACCCCTCCTTACTTATATTATACACCAATTTTTGAATTTTCAATACAATTTTAGAATTTTTTTGAATTTTTTTATATCTAGTAAAAAACGGGGTGTATTTATAACAAAAAGGACCCAAAAGGGTCCTATTCGATGGATTTAAGAATTTTATCAATTTTGTTGCCGTAAGCCAAAGCTTCATCGTACTTAAAGACCAATTCTGGCATCTTTCTCAAGTTATTGACTTTCGATGCCAATTCTTTTCTGACTTGTTTATTGATCTTATCTAAATTGGCTTGAGCCACTTTAATGACTTCTGGGTCATCATTCAAAATGGTATAGAAAACCGTAGCGAATGATAAGTCTCTGGTGATGCGTACTTCAGTTAAATTGTAATAACTAACCACATCGGATTTGTTTTCACGGTTGATGATGACCGCGAGTTCTCTTAAAAATAATGAATTCAATCTTTCGATGGAAATGCTTGACATAATTATCCACGCTCCACTTCTTTTTCGATTGAGGCTTCCATGATGTCGCCTTCTTTGATATCGTTAAAGTTTTCGATTGAAATACCACATTCATAACCGGCTTTAACTTCTTTAGCATCGTCTTTAAAACGTTTTAATGACGCCATTTTGCCTTCATAAACGACAATACCATCACGGATCACTCTCACCAAGGAATTACGTTCGATGACACCATCGGTCACATAGCAACCAGCCACGGCACCAACTTTAGAAATCTTGAACACACTGCGCACTTCTGCTTGGCCCGTGACGACTTCTTCGAATTCAGGGGCGAGCATACCAGTAAGCGCGGCTTCAATGTCTTCAATTGCCTTGTAAATGATGTTGTATAATCGGATTTCAACGCCTTGACCTTTCGCAAACTCTCTCACCACTGTGGTTGGTCTCACGTTGAAACCAATGATGATGGCGTTCGATGCGCTGGCTAAGGACACGTCACTTTCGGTGATAGCACCGACCGATGAACGGATGACATTGACATGAAGTCCTTCAATATTGAGTTTTTCAAGTGACCCTTTCAAGGCTTCAATGGAACCTTGGGTATCACCTTTAATGATCAATACCAATTCTTTTTGTTCCGCTTCTGCTTGGTCCATCATGGACTTCAAGGAAGCTTTCTTTTGTTTGGCCATTTCGCCTTCGCGTTGTCTGGCTTGACGTTCTTCAGCAATTTGTCTGGCTTGACGTTCATCACTTAAAGCAACGAAGATATCGCCAGCTTCTGGCATATCAAATAATCCGGTGATTTCCACAGGTTGTCCAGGAATGGCTTCATCAAAACGACGTTTGGTATCGTCATTCATGGTACGAATTTTACCATAGGTGTTCCCTGCAACGACGTTGTCGCCAACTTTTAAAGTACCATTGGTGACGATCACTGTCGTGACAATCCCTCTACCTTTATCGAGTCTAGCTTCAATGACAGTACCACTGGCAAGACGGTTTGGATTGGCTTTTAAATCTTCAATTTCAGATACCAATTGGATGACATCTAATAAGGTATCGATGCCTTTGCCTTTTAATGCAGAGACTTCGACGAATGGGGTATTCCCACCCCAGGCTTCAGGAATCAATCCTAAGTTGGATAACTCAGTCATGACCAAATCTGGGTTGGCTTGTGGCTTATCCATTTTGTTGACAGCCACAATGATTGGTACTTGTGCAGCTTTCGCATGTTCTAAGGCTTCTACGGTTTGTGGCATGACACCATCGTCGGCAGCAACCACTAAGACACATAGGTCAGTAACTTTCGCACCGCGGGCACGCATTTCTGTAAATGCAGCGTGTCCTGGGGTATCGATGAAGGTGATTTTTTCACCGTTTCTTTCGACTTGATACGCCCCAATGTGTTGGGTAATCCCACCAGCTTCACCTGAGACGACGCGGGTATGACGGATGGTATCTAATAAAGTGGTTTTACCGTGGTCAACGTGGCCCATGATGGTCACGATTGGTGCACGTTTCACCAAATCTTCTGCTTTGTCTTCAAACTTCATTTCATCAAAACGGGTAATGTCTGTAATTACTTCGTCTTGGATTTTAAATCCCATATCTTCGGAGATCAGTTCAATCGTATCACGGTCAATCGATTGGTTGACAGAGGTCATCACACCAAGCATCATGAGTTTCTTAATGATTTCAGCATTCGAAATGCCTAACCCTTCAGCCACTTCTGATACTTTCATGTTTGGCTTGTAAATAATCGTTTTACCACGAACGACGTTTGCGTCTCTCCTTGGTATGTTGGACGTTCTAGATTCATTTCTTTTTGAATTAGGACGTTTGTTCATATCATCACTTCCTTCTATTTTTTAAACATATTGGCAAACCCTTGATCGGTAATCGCTAGTGCTTTGATGTTGGATCGCCCAACCGCTTTCGATAGCGTTGCCGTATCAAATATTTCCAGTACAGTCACTTCGTAAAAACTGGCTTTATCTAACACCCTTTTTTTCGTATTGTCAGACGCATCTGACGCGAGAAAAACGAGTTTGGCCTGTTTTGAACGGATGGCTTCTACTGTAAAATCTGTCCCTGCCTTGACTTTGCCAGCGACTTGCGCCAAACCCAAACGGTTAGGCATGGCTGTCAACTAACGATAACAATGTATCGTAAATGGCATCTGGTACAGTCACTTCTAATTTCTTATCTAAAACCTTGGATTTTCTTGCTTTTTCAATCACTTCTTTGGAAAGGATCAAATAAGCCCCACGTCCATTGGCTTTGCCTTTAACATCCACTGAGACTTCGCCCTCTTGGGTTGCGACCACGCGGATGAGGTCTTTCTTAGGTCTGACTTCTTTGGTCACGACGCATGTACGCATCGGTACTTTTTTTTCTTTCATGCGAAACCTCCGTTAGAAAATAATCCCTTCAGCTTCTGCCATAGATGCACTCTTGATGTCAATCTTCCAGTTGATCGCTTGAACGGCCAATTTAACGTTTTGTCCACCCTTACCAATCGCAAGTGATAATTTATCATCTTTGACGATGGCCAATGCGGTACGTTTAATTGGGTTGATTTGGGTAACGGCCAAGACTTCTGCTGGTTGTAATGAATTCGCAATCAAGTCGCGTTCATTGGTGCTCCATAAGAATAAGTCGACTTTTTCACCAGATAGTGCTCTGACGATTTCTCTAATTCTAGAGGATTCTTCACCAATGCAGGCACCAATCGCGTCGACATTCTTATCATTCGACATGACACCGACTTTGGTTCTGTCACCTGGGTCTCTCGCGATACCCATGATTTCAACCACGCCTGATTTAACTTCAGGGATGAGGTTTTCAAATAGTCTGGTGACTAAACTCTTATCGAGTCTAGTAACTAACACTTTAGGTCCCTTGGTTTTCATTTCAACGCTGGCGATATAAACCTTAATCGATTCACCCACGACAAACTTATCGGTTGGTAGTGCTTCTCTTTTTGGCAACAACGTGGTGAGTTCTTTGCCTAAGTCTAATCGGTAGTATTCTTCATCTTCACCAATGACTTTCGCAATCACCATTTCTTTTTCTTTGCCTTTGAAGAATTGATAGACATTTTCTTTTTCAATGTTCTTCAAGTTTTGATTCAATACGTTTTTTAAGTTGACAACAGCGGTTTGAGAGAATTCTTTCGGGTTGATGGATTCTTCTAAAATATCCCCGACTTTGATTCTATTTTTGCGTTGTTTCGCTTCACTGAGCTTCATTTGTTTCAATGTTGGGTCTGCTTCTAAATCATACCCTTCATCTGGTACGACCAAGTGTTGTTCAAATACCAAAATTTCATTCTTTTCTGGATTGATTTCAACACGACATGAGGTGTGGCCTTTGCTCTTTTTAAATGCCACAATCATCCCTTTAACAAATGCATCTGTAATGAGTTCGACAGAAATACCACGTTCTTCTGCGATGACTTCCAATAATCTAAAAAACTCTTTGCTTACCATTTTCGTTTCATTCCTCCTAAAACTTGATCGCTAAACGCATGGATTTAACGGTTATATAAGGTATTTCTAATTTTTTTAGTCTACCTTTTAAATTGATTTGGAAAGTGATGATGCCGTCTTTGAAATCCAATAAATAGCCATCACTATTTAACTCAGGTTTTTCGATGTGCACATATTTTCCAACGGCCTTTGCCACTTCTGCTTCATTTCTCAGTGGACGTTCAGCCCCGGGTGAGGATACTTCCAGATAATAATTTGGATCAAATATATCCTCTGTCAACACTGCACTGAGTGCGCCATTGACTAGACCTAAATGGTCAGAAGATAAATCTGCTCCATCGACCAAGATTTCTAAAATCATTTCCCCAAATTCCTTTTTTGTTTTTAAACTATACAAGGATAATTGGTGTTGATTTAAAATGTCGACGATGATGATTTCGAGTTTCTTTAAGTCCATATTTACTCACCTACTTTTGACTAATAAAATGAGTGGAACCTAATCCACTCACCTTTACGGCTCATATTATATCATAATATAGCCATTCATATCAAATAAAAGTTATAAATTCATCGAAAAATGCAAATGCAAACTATTTGCAATTGAAAAAAGAAGTGCTATAATGGGTATTGTGAAAAAAGGAGTCTACCTATTATGAAGAAAATTTTTATTGTTTTACCAGCATTACTCGTGACATTGATCCTCAGTGCATGCCAAACCAAAACTTACGATATTGTAGTGACACTATACCCTCAATACGACATGGTCAGAACCATTGTTGGTGATCAAGACTTAACCTATACAATGATTCTTCCCCCGGGTGTGGAAGCCCATGATTTTGAACCCACGTCTAAACAAGTCATTCAAATTAACCAAGCCAAACTTTTCATCTATACATCGATTGAATTGGAAACTTGGGCATTGGATATCCTCGATGGTGATGTCATTGCCATCGATTTAGAGGCTCTCACTGAAGAAATCCATGAAGCAGCACATCCAGATGAACCGCACGAAGAACACGACCATGATCACGAACACGATGTCCACTATTGGGTATCGGTACACACACAAATTCATATGCTTGAAGCAGTCCTTCAAAGTATTATCCAAATTGATCCTGAAAATGAGGCCATTTATACAGCGAATGCTGAGGTATTGAAAAATCAATTAAAAGCGCTTCGTACTGAGTTTTTATCCATTGAAGATGCTTCTACCAAACCCATTTATTTCATTGGTCATAACGTGTTCAGTGCGTTGAATGCGGAATTTGATTTAAACATCATTAGTTTGACCGAATCATTTAGCCCAGATGCAGACCCAACCTCAGCTCAAATTGCGGATATGATTCAAGCGATTCGTAGTTCAAGTGTAAGCTATGTTTATTATGACCCATTTGAAACGATGAATGTTGCGAATACGATTAAAAGCGATTTAAAATCTGCTTATAATTATGATATAGTATTGATGCCACTCCATAGCATGCACAACGTTTCTAAGGACCAATTCAAGGCTAAAACCACTTTAGTTGAATTGTGGACTGAGAATTTAAATAACATCCAATTGAATTTCACAAATGGGGTTTTATAATATGATTATTTCTGCCGAACACCTAAAAGTTGAATATGGTAATTCCGTGGTTTTATCCGATATCGATTTTTATGTGAACAAAGGCGATTACTTGAACATCATTGGACCCAATGGTTCAGGTAAAACCACTTTGATAAAAATATTAACCAATTTACAAAAACCATCACAGGGCAAAATTACCATCGCCCCTGTGGTTTTTGGCTATTTGCCACAACACTTATCTGAAAGTGCCCAAATCCCTGCGAATGTGTATGAAGTATTGAAATTATCGAATGCTAAAAAACCTTCCGATGAAGCGATTAAGAAGCTATTATCGGACATGGGGATGTTGGATTTTATGTATCAACCGATGGGTAAATTATCCGGTGGTGAACAACAACGTGTGTACATCATCCGAGCACTTCTATCCAATCCTGACGTATTGATTCTCGATGAACCTACCTCAGCACTCGATCCTGAGTTTAGAAAATTCTTCTATGCTTACATTGAAAAACTCAATGATCAGGGAATGACCATCATCCACGTCACCCACGATTTGAGTGACGGATTGCGCCACGGTTCAAGAATATTAGAACTCGACCAAGTCGTCAAATTCTTTGGTACATTTGAACAATACCAACTCTTGGGTCACAAAAAAGGAGGTCACCATCACCATGTTTGATTTTCTTTTATGGCCATTCATGATACGTGCCATCTTAATTGGATTGACACTCGCTTTATCCACTGGATTCATATCGAGTTTCTTGGTCTCTAAAAACCAATCCTTGATCGGGGATGGGTTAGCACACATCAGCTTTACAGGTATCATCATTGGGGTATTGTTTGCAAAAGAACCGATTTGGATTGCGATTCCTTTTGTCATCATTGCTGCGATCATCATCAAATGGTTGATGCGCAACAAGTTGGTTGAGGGCGATACCGCGATTGGTTTGGTTTCCTCGTTTTCTTTCGCGATTGGTTTAATCCTCATTTCTACTTCGAGTGGTTTCAATCGGTCGGTGGAATCAATGTTGGTCGGATCCATCTTCTCGACCACATGGATGGACATTTGGGTATCGTTATCCGTATTAATGCTCACCTCAATCTTCATCATCACAGGTTACGCTAAGTTATTCTCCATCACTTTCGATGACAACTACGCCAAGTTTTCAGGCATTAAAATTGCTTATTACGATTATGCATTGGCCATTTTAACCGCCATCATCATTGTGATTGGGGTAAAGACCATCGGTACTTTATTGATTTCTGCTTTCATCATTTTCCCAGCAGTATCTTCTCAAATGATTTCAAAGAGCTTTAAACAAATGGTGATTCGTGGGTTATTTATCAACGCGATCGTATCGATTTTAGGCATCATGTTGGCCCATTTACTTGGCATACCTGCAGGGTCAACAATCATCGTTGTCCATGGATTACTGTTCATTTCATTGTTTGGATTCACCAAATTGAAAGGTCGTGACTGATATGTTAAAAATGACTAAGCAACGCCAACAATTGTTACACTTTATGCAAAAACAAAAAGCCCCATTGTCGGCTGAAATGATTTATGCAAAACAGCCGTTGGGTTCGATGAATTTATCGACGGTGTACCGAATCATGGATACGTTCTTACAATACCATTTGGTTGAAAAGACATTTTTAGATAACACCGCTTATTATAAACTCGCATCTTCTGAACACAAACATTATATGGTTTGTTTAAAATGTCATAAGATGATTGAAATGGATTGTCATTTCCATGGGGTTGCGGATGAAGACGCCGAAAGACACCACTTTAAAATTACCGGCCATGACTTAACGGTTTATGGTTACTGTGCTAATTGCCAAGCTCAATCTTAAAAGAAATCGCCCTAGACTTCGTGTCTAAGGCGATTTTTCTATATACTATCTGAAATTTTGGTTAGAATGGACTTCATTTGAGCTTTTTCATCTGGGCTCAAAACAGCCAACATTGCCATCATTTCTTTGGCATTGTGTTCCTTTAAATCTTTCGCTACTTGCATCCCTTGTTCGGTTAAACGGAGTGGGAATGATTTTTGGTCTTCGGATTCTTTTTCAACAAAACCACGTTCGAGTAAATCGTTGATGGCTCTGGATGTGTTGGCTTTATCGACCGATAATTTTTCGGATAATTCCTTCGCAGAAATGGATTTGGTACAATTGGATAACTCGACCAAATAGTGGACATGGATCCTTGAAAGATTATACTTTTCTAAGATCGGGTCTGCGAAACTGTGCAGTTTCTTCATGATTTTGCCGAGAATGAGCGGCAACTTGACCACTTCTTTATCGTTATTCGGTTGCATATTGATTCTTCCTGTCGAATTGTGATTGGTAAAGTTTCGCATAGAAGCCGTCTTTTTGCATCAAGACATCATGAGATCCACTTTCAATGACGTCGCCTTCATTCATGACGAGGATAATATCTGCGTTTTTGATGGTCGATAAGCGGTGTGCGATAACAAACGAGGTACGGTTGCTCATCAACGTATCCATCGCTTTTTGGATGAGCATTTCAGTACGGGTATCGACTGAGGAGGTAGCTTCATCTAAAATCAGCATCGGTGCGTTGGTGACCATCGCTCTCGCTATCGTTAAGAGCTGTCTTTGACCCGATGAAATCCCGGATTCTTCGGTCATCACATAATCATACCCGCCAGGTAATGATTCAATAAAGTGGTCGATGTTGGCGGTGATGGCTGCTTGCTTAACTTCTGCTTTGGTGGCTTTTGGATTACCATAGCGTAAGTTATCATAAATCGTCCCTGTAAATAACCATGCATCTTGTAAAACCATACCAAATTGTTGGTGGACGGCTTCACGTCTTAAATCATGGATTGATTGACCATCGATGACGATGTCGCCTTCTTGAATTTCATAGAATTTCATCAAAAGGTTGACCAAGGTGGTTTTACCTGCACCGGTCGGTCCAACAATCGCGATTTTTTGTCCAGATTTCGCGCTTAAATTGAAATCTTTAATGATGACACGGTCAGGTGTATACCCAAACTTAACGTGTTTAAACTCGATGTTGCCAGCTGGTTTTGAAACAGCAGTTGCTAAGGCTTGTTCATTCGCCATTTCTTTTTCTTCTAAGAATTCAAAGACACGTTCTGCTGCCGCTGCTGCACTTTGAAGTTGTGTCAGCGATTGCGCGATTTGATCCATTGGGTTGGTAAAACGACGGTTGTATTGAATCATCGATAAAATATAACCCACCGCGAGTTGATTGGTGGCTGCTAAATAGCCCCCAAACACAGCCACGGAAATGTAAGATAGGTTTCCAATGAATCCCATCACAGGCATCATCAATCCCGATAAGAATTGGGATTTATACGCACTGGATTCAAGGCCTTCATTGTTCGTATTGAACTCGCCTTCGATGTTTTGTTTGGCATTAAATACTTTGATCAATTGGTGACCACTGTACATCTCTTCGATGTGTCCATTGAGTGTACCTAAGGTTTGTTGTTGAGCTCTAAAATATTTACGAGCGTTACCCATAATAATCTTAATCGCGAGAATAGAGAGTGGTAATAACGCTAATGTCACTAAAGTCAATTGCCATGAAATCGTGAGCATCATGATGAGGATCCCAATCATCGAAGTGACCGAGGTAATCATCGCTGTGACTGCTTGGTTTAATGAATTACTGATGGTATCGATATCGTTGGTAACAACCGATAAAACATCCCCATAGCTTCTAGAATCAAAATAGGATAGGGGCATGCGGTTAATTTTAAGTGAGATGTCGTTTCTGAGTGATTGGTTTAAGCGTTGTGTTACTTTGGTGAGCAAGAAGGATTGTGAAATGTTAAATATATAGCTGGTCACGTAAAGGCCAATCAAGATGAAACCAAGACGGTTGACCAATTCAAAGTCGATATCGACAATGAAGCTGCCTGGACCTGATAAACTAACGCCATCACTGACAGCATTGATCATGTCCCCAATCATCCTTGGACCAAAGATATTGAATACAGTTGAAGCTGCTGCTAAAATAAGTGAAACTAAAATTGGACGATAAAATGGCTTCAAATGTTTGATGAGTTTCTTCATCGATTGTTTGAAGTTTTTTGGTTTTTGACCCATGAAACGGGCCATATTACCATGTCCCGGACCCATCGCAGGGGCAGTTTTTCTATTAGAGGCTTGCATCTTCGAGTTCCTCCTTCGATAGTTGTGAGTACGCCATTTCTTGGTATACTTTGTTGGTAGCGAGTAATGATTTATGTGTACCAATACCCACTGCTTTACCTTGGTCGAGCACTATGATTTGGTCCGCATTCATGATGGTACCAATGCGTTGTGCTACGATGAAGTTGATGGATGACTTGGTTTGTTCTTTCAATGCACCACGTAACTTACGGTCGGTTTGATAGTCTAATGCTGAAAATGAATCATCGAATATGTATATTTTTGGTTGTTTGATGATGGCTCTAGCAATACACAAACGTTGTCGTTGTCCACCAGAGAAGTTTTTACCCCCTTGGGCAACTTCCGCTTGGAGTTGGTTTTCTTTTTCCATGACAAAATCGTAAGCTTGAGCAGTTTTAAGAGCCTCAATCATATCTGTTTCGGTTGCATCTGCTTTACCAATCTTTAAATTGGATTCAATGGTGCCAGAAAACAACAACCCTTTTTGAGGGATATAGCCAATGTGATCCAGTAAATCTTTTTGTCTGACTTCACGGATATCAATCCCGTTGATGGTGATAGCCCCGCTAGTCACATCGTAAAATCTTGGTAGCAAATTGATGATGGTGGATTTACCACTACCAGTTGAACCAATAAAAGCCACCGTTTGTCCAGCTTTCGCTTTAAACGATATGTTTTCCAATACGTATTCTTTGGCGAGTGGGTATTTAAAGCACACATTGTTGAATTCAACTTCCACAGCTTGATCCGATGGGATGTCTTTTGGTTGTTCTGGGTCTTTGATTTTTGGTGTTGTGTTGAGTACTTGATATATTCTTCTACCGGATACCGCACCTCTAGGTACCATGATGAATAACATGGTGAGTGTCATGAACGCAAACAATATGCGGATACCATAAATTGAGAATTGTGATTGGATGGCAATCCCTTCGAGTGGGTTCGCACCCAAATCTTGGTTTTGAATGAGTACGGCAGCAATCCAAGTAACTGATAGGGATACCCCATTCATGATGAGCATCATCCCCGGCATCATCATTTGCATCGCACGGTTGACGTATAAGTTCATGCGGGTGAGTTCATTATTGACCTTCTTGAATTTCGAGTGTTCATACCCCTCAGCGTTGTGGGCACGGACGACTCTTAAGCCTGTGAGGTTTTCTCTCGTGACTTGGTTTAAATCGTCGGTCAGGTTTTGAACTTTAGAGAATAACGGAGTCACGAAAATAAAGATGGTTGAAATCATCAAAATGATGGCAATAATAGCAATCGCAATCGGCATCGATAATGTCATATCAATATTGACGACTTTTTGAATCGCACGGACCGCCATGATTGGGGCAGCGAACGCCAATCGTAATAACACGATGACGACCATTTGAACTTGGGTGATGTCATTGGTGGAACGGGTGATCAATGAGCTGGTTTGAAACTGATTGATTTCTTCGAGTGAAAAATCATGGATACGGTCGTATAATTGCTTTCTCAAATGCTTGACGAAATTCGCGCCAATACGAGCTGAAATGTAATAAATAACGATGG
Organism: Bacillota bacterium; assembly: GCA_023436805.1. Lineage (GTDB taxonomy): Bacteria > Bacillota_I > Bacilli_A > Acholeplasmatales > UBA5453 > Paracholeplasma. Next base: position 4,682 of record JAEZHT010000086.1, on the reverse strand, counting down.
TGATTAAAATCGATATGGAAGAGATGCCAAGCATTTCTAACCCTTGGTTTAAAATCGCTGTGGTCTGTGATTCACCAGTGATGTTGGCTTTGCCTACCAAAGTGATGATTTCACGCATGTAGTCAATCAAATCTAAATCGAGTTCTACTTGAATCAATGTGAGCCCAAGAATGAGCAATATGAGTGGGTAATACCACCATTTAAAGTACTTAAATAATTTGAGCATAAGTGTCTCCTTTTTTACGGTTGAGTCATCAACTGAGTCTATTATACGCACTTATAGTTGAGCAGTCAACTGTTTTGTTTTTATGTGAAAAATGTGAAAAAAAAAGCACCCAACGGTGGATGCTTATTTGTTTTGATGAATGATTTCTATGCCCACATAAACCCCATACAACCCAGCCAAACTGGTGATGGCGCCGGAAATGATTTCAGCGTACAGTTCAAAGCCTTCAATCAATTGAAATCCATTGAAAACGATGCTCAATAAGAGCGAAAACGCGACGATGTATAAAACGTATTTGATTTTATCCATCGATGCTTTTTTAACCACATAGACCACTTCTTTTGGTGTCTTATAGTAAAAATAGAGAAAAACACCCAAAATGATTAAAGCAATCACCAACTCACCAATGATGATCGGTAGTGATCGTTCAACGAGGGTGACTAAAATATTGTCTAGCCCATAGAAAAAGAAAAATCCGAATACACCTAATTGTAAAACCACACTTCTTTTGTATGCATGCATGTGAAACACCTCATGGCTATTTTATCACATCGAACGTTTTTTGAAAATCACTATTTGAAATATGGTATACTAAAATCAAAAGAGAGTGATACCATGAGCAATGCTGTATATGCGGGTTCCTTTGACCCCATTACTTTAGGTCACCTTGACATCATGTTGAGGGCTGCAAAACAATTTGAAACCTTATATGTGTTGGTCACTGAAAACAGTGAAAAGCACCCTATTTTTTCACCAAACGAACGTGTCGAAATGATCAAAAAAGTCACGGCACAAATACCCAACATCTACGTCTCTAAAACCAACGATTTGGTCGTCAGATTCGCAGAAAAAAATAAAGCAACCACACTGATTCGTGGGTTACGTAATATGAAAGATTTCGAAAACGAGATTGCGTTATACCATTTCAACCGTAACTTAAATCCAAACATCGAAACGGTCATTTTATTTCCATCCTATAAACACACCTATGTGTCGTCATCGGCCATCAAAGAATTGGTAGCCTATAACGCAGACATTTCGATGTATGTACCGAATGAAATCTTGCCGGAAATCATCGCCGGCATCAAACGAGCACTAAAGTAGATTCAATGTTTTGGCTGCTTGATACAACCCATCTTCATCGATTCGAGGTGCGATCAACGTCGCGCCTTTTTTTAATGCTTCACTTCTTGTGTTCCCCATCGCGACCCCAATGTCGGCGATTTGAATCATTTCGACGTCGTTTTCACCATCGCCAAACGCGATGACTTTGTCGACAGCTAACAACGATTTGACGTGCTGGATGGCGTCCCCTTTGGAGACTTCAGGGTGAACGATGTCTGCCCCATCCTTATGCCAATTGAAGATTCTCAAATGTTTGAATTTTTGTTTAAATTTTTCGATTAAAGCACGGTTGTCAGAAAATACCCAGATTTGATACACGGGTTCCTCTAAATAAAACATCGGATTGACTGGTGGCATCGCCATTGAAAAATCTCTCAATGCTTCTCTTACCGTTTCATTGTTCATCGTCACACAGTGTCTGTCTTTACCGATGAAACCAATCCCCGTGTGGATGCTGTTGGCGTATTTTAAAACCGCTTCACAGTCCGTGACATCGATGGGTCTACCATAGACAAACTCCTTTTGAATATAAGATACAGCCCCATTGATGACGATTTTCACCTGGAATAAGTCTCTGATTTCGCTGATTGCGTCGAGTTGTTCTAAACTTCGGCCGGTTGCGAGACCCAAAATGTATCTATCATCTTTAGCCAATGTTTCTATTAAATAACGTGTGGATGGGTGGATCATTTGGCGTTCATTGTCGAACATGGTACCATCCACATCAAAAAATATTGCAGTCTTCATCTCAATCACCTGCATCATTTTACCATTATTTTGTGCATTAGACTATGAATTTAAGTTCATTTCATGTAAAATGTATTTAAACTACTGCGATATCCTGAAAAGGAGGATTTTAATATGAGTAAAAACACGCTGCTAAAAGACGGCGAAATTGGCATTTTTGCCTTAGGTGGCCTCGGTGAGGTCGGTAAAAACACGTACGTTTATGAAATTGAAGATAAGATTTTTGTGGTGGACGCTGGGATTCTATTTCCTGACGATTCACTGTTAGGCATCGATTATGTCATCCCTGATTATCAATATTTGATCGATAACCAAGAACGCATTGTCGGGTTATTTGTGACCCACGGTCATGAAGACCACATCGGTGGTATCCCTTATTTATTGAAACAGGTCAAAATACCTAAAGTATACGCTGCTGGCATCGCTGTAGATTTCATTGAACACAAAATTCTTGAACACAAAGACGTTAAACCACCAACCATTATCGAATTCAAATCCCACCATACCTACACTTTTGGCAATGTGGAATTGTCATTCATCCGTTTAAACCACTCTATTCCTGATATGTTCGGGTTTGTCTTTAGAACCAAACAAGGCATCCTCTTCCATACTGGTGACTTCAAAATTGACTATACCCCAGTTGGTCCTGCCGCTGAGTATGAAAAACTCGCTGCCATTGGCAATGAAGGCGTCCTTTGCTTACTATCGGATTCCACCAACGCTGAACGCGATGGTTTGACCCCTTCGGAACGTACGGTTGGTAACGCCATCAATGAAATATTTTCTAAATTGACTGGACGTATCATCATCGCGACTTTCGCATCCAACATGTATCGTATGCAACAAATCGTCGAAGCTTCCTATAAAAATAACCGAAAACTGGTTGTCTTCGGTCGTTCGATGGAACGTGCGATGGAAATTGGTCAACAAACAGGGTACATCAAAGCCCCTAAAGGGGTCATTGTTACAGCCGATGAAATCAACAATTTCAAAGCCAATGAAGTGACCATTTTATGTACAGGTTCTCAAGGGGAACCTTTAGCCGCTTTATCAAGAATCGCGAATGGGACCCACCGTCAAATCAAAACCCAGCCTGGCGATACGGTCATCTTCTCGAGTTCACCAATCCCGGGGAATCAAGAATCGGTCAATAAAACGATTGACCAATTATACCGTAGGGATGTATCTGTCATCATCAATGGCCCGGTCGCCGATACCCATACTTCAGGCCATGGCAATCAACCCGATTTGAAATTGATGTTATCCTTGATTCGTCCGAAATACTTCATTCCAATGCACGGTGAACACCGTATGCTCAAACACCATAAAGAACTCGCTGTTCAGCTCGGTGTTGAGCCCAATCATGTGCTCATCATGGACAATGGGGATGTTGCTGCTTTAAACAGTGAAACCATCCGTTATGCTGGCCGTGTTCAAGCAGGTGATATTTATATTGATGGTACCGGTATTGGTGATATTGGCAGTGCCATCATCAAAGAACGCAAACTATTATCCGAAGATGGGTTGTTGTCGATTGTGTTAACCATCGACCCTGTCAACCGTAAATTGCTCACAGACCCAACCGTCATCTCTCGTGGTTTCATCTATATGAAAGGCAACGAAGAAATCACCAACGGCATCGCAGCGAAAGCCAAAGAAGTGCTTAATACCGAGTTTTCTCGTAAACAATTCACAGAAACATTGTTAAAGCAAGCCATTGTCGACCAAGTATCGGAATACGTCAAAAACTTGACTCAACGTAAACCGATGCTCATCCCAATCATCATGTCATTGACTCAAAAACCAGCATTAGAATAAAAGAAAAAGGGCTCGGCCCTTTTTTATTTTTTCGCGGTGAGTACATAGGTGATGTCTTGTTTTAAATCGAATGAATCGTGTGAGAATCCGCCCACTGTTTTGATGTCTTTGAACCCTGCTTCAGTCAGTAATGTCATCAAAGATTCGTATTTCAGTGGAAACAATAGTGTTTCATCGACGAATACCCTTAAACCATCGGTAAGTCTGGTTTTGAAGTGGATTTTACTGCCATCAAACTCATAGTTTCGGTAAAATGAATATTCTTGGTTGGTGACAGTTGATAAGCCTGGCAACTTCTTTTCTAATATCAAATCATAGTTAATGACTTGGATGATCACTGAACCGTGGGGTTTGAGTGCTTGATGCATATTTTGTAGGGCTTGTTTGATTTCTTGTTCGGAATCGAGGTGAACTAGGGAGTTCCCAATACAAATGATCCCTTCATATATCGACTTGTCTTGTAAATCCAGCATATTTTGAACACGAAAATTAACTTTGACTTTTTCATTGACGGCTTTCGCTTGGGCATACTGAATCATTTGTTCAGATAAGTCAAAACCAGTCACTTGGTAATTCAAATGGGCTAAAGACACGGAATATTCGCCAGTACCACACGCCACATCGAGGATATGGCCTTGTTTAAAGGCGCGATCCATGAATTGAATCACTTTTGGATTACGTGGAAATATTTTGTCATAATACATCGCGAAATTGTTGTAAAAGTTCATGGTTAAGCCCCCTTCATTTCTTTGAGTAAAGCTTCATA
>JAEZHT010000043.1 GCA_023436805.1 Bacillota bacterium | reverse complement strand
ATCTTCAGCACTCTCTAACGGTGGCAGGTTTGGTTCTTTGGTACATGCGACCAAAACAATGGCCAGCACGAATAGTAATAGTAAATTGATTTTCTTCATTTAATGCCTCCTTACTCACCTGTGATACCGGTACGGTCAATACTTTCAGTGAATTGTTTTTGTGCTACGAAATATAGCAACAACAATGGCAATATGGAAACCATGTTACCCGCCAATCGAATGGCTTCATTGAGTTCTGAACCAAGGGTTCCAGGTGGGAATAATGTTTCATACGACGATACGAACTGTACTAAACGTAAGGGCATCGTCACGTTACCACCGACATAAAGCGCGGTCATAAACGTTTCATTCCAATACCAAACGGTTGCGAATAAGAATACGATCACAATCGAAGGTACTGCAGATGGTAATGCGATTCTGGTGAAAATCTTAAATTGCCCTGCACCATCGATTTCAGCAGATTCCATCAATACTTGTGGAATGGTTCTAAAGAATTGATAGAAAATTAAGATGAAGATCGATTGATTCAAGCCTTGACCAAACATGGCAGGAAATAACATCGCGTTTTGTGAACTCATGAACCCACCAATCCAAACAAATGGAACCATCTTGCCTAGGGCATTGAAGATTTCAATGTTGGTAACCATCGTTACTTGTGGTGGCAATATGAATGTTGCCAACATCAAGACGAATAATGTCTTTTTAAATGGGAATTCGAATTTAGCGAAACCATAACCCACCAATGCTGAAGTCACCGTCGATGCGATGGACACTTTAAGGACATAGCCTAAGGTGCCAAAAATCGATCTAGGTAAAGCCAATACTTTGAATGCACGGTTATAGTTTTCTATTTCGATGGTGGTTGGAATCCATTTGACACCTGGGTCAATGAGGTCATCGACGGTTTTAAATGAGTTAACCAGCATGAATAACAATGGATACAAATACACATAAGCGAAACTGATGAGTAAGGTATAGATGGCAATCTTGAACAATAAACCATCGGTCAAATTCATCCCTAATAAGAGTTTTTTAACTTTGACTTTGCGTTGGTGTTGATCACCTAAGCGGTCTTTGAGTTTTGCGATTAACCCCATCGTTTCACCTCTTTTCGCTTAATCGATAATAGGCCAATGAAGACGCCCATAATGAGTACCATCAAGATGAAATAAATCCAAGCGATGGTCGCTGCGTAGCCGTAACCAAGCCATACTTGTGAATCTGGTGCCCCATTTAACATGTGTGTTCGGGTGATGGCGAGAATGCCACCTTCTTCTACGAATAGAGACATCGAGACAACCACATATATGATGGCGACAGATATCAATGGTTTAATCGAAGGCAAGGTGATTTTCCAAAAGCGATCCCATGGGGAGGCCCCGTCAATCGATGCGGCTTCGTACACGGATGAGTCAATCTTTTGTAGCCCGGCGAGGAAGATGAGGATAGGGACCCCAGCATACCACAATATGAGCAACAACGATGAGAACAACGCTTCGAGTGGTCTAGCAATCCATTCACCCAGATTGGTGAATAGGAATTGTAGGGCGGCTGATTCTTGAATCGACGGTAAGCTCGTTGCTTCTTGTCGCGATAACTCAGAAATGACCGGACCGGATGAAATGATGACCGGAAGGAAGAATATCGTACGCCACAAACCTTTACCTTTAATAGGTAAGTTGATCAACATCGAAATCATGATGGAGAAAACGATGATGAGTGGAACTGCGATGACGATACGAGCGATGTAATCGCTAAATAGCGGTAACAATGTTTGACTTCTGACGATGTTAATGTAGTTCGAAAATCCAAATAGATTGCCTTGACCGACATTGAACTCCACTTGATAAATCCCACGGTTGATGTTGTAGAAGGATTTCGTGAACGTCAGATAAAATGATTTGATCATTGGATAAAAAGTGAATACCAAATAACCGAATAACCACAACCCGATGAAAGCAAAACCATGTAAATATTCTCTTTGTTTTCGGGTCAAACGGCTGGCACGTTTTACTTTAGGTGCTTTAACGACGGTATTTTCAGGGGCTATGTTTTGTTTTTTCATAGGACCACCTCATAAGATTTGCCAAACATAATGACGTCTGAATTCATAAATATTTGGTCACTGTAGTTGATATAAATCGATACACCGTTGTCATAAGTTACTTTCACAACACCTAAACTGAGCACTTCCCGTTCGACAACCATAGCACCAATGACATGTTTTAAAGCGTCATTGAGGTAATGATACGTATCGATAATTTCTGTTTCATAATCTGCGATGGCTGTGGTATACAAATTAGATGAACGTGTATAACGCATCTTATAAGTATTTTCTTCGGTGAGGACATATCTAGGGTTGATACCGAAGTCAACCATCATCAATAAGCGTTCGATGCCCAAGGCATTGAAGTTTAAGTATGGGGTAAACATCGGTACACTACCCGATAAAACGATAGGTAATACAGGGACCAAATCGGTATAGAAATTAAACTGACCATTGGTCACTGCCATGTCGGTATAACCGTTCATGTATTGCCATAAATAACTATTTGGGCTAGATAACATCAAGTTTTCATAGTTCGATAGCGCTTCCTGGTAATAATTCATCGCGTCACCACGTTCAAATACTTTGTTGTCGTAGTAGCTGAATAGCATATTACCTATCGAACCAATTTCCGCACCATAGCCTAATTTATCATAGAATGAAGCATCTGCGTTTAATTTTTTCGCTGTAGCTTCTGGGTATAACAATTGAATGTTGGATTCAACACCGCTGAATGAACGGTTGCTGTAAGTCATTTTCAAACGAGATACGTTTCTTGCGATGTCATTGATGAAATTGACGCGCTTCGAATCGGATGCAACCACGTAGTCATTGTATAAAAAGACTTTGTTGCCATCTTCTGCCAAGGTATCGGCCAATTTTTCAAATGAACGTTTAGATTCATTGAGATTGGTTCTAGCTAAACCAACACCATTACCATCTTTACTCCAACCATGCAAGGTGACCATTTGATTGGTGACGCCTGCTTCTTTTAAGGTTTCATAAATATCCAATACATCTTTGATGCGGGTCATACGAATGCGTCTGACACCGATGAAGGCATTTTCAGTGTCTGCCATCAAGTAATTGAGGTGGATTGGAATATTGCTGTTTGGTTCGACCATATCTTTTAAAACACCTGAATCATGCAATTTATCACGGTAGTTTTTCGCAATCCCGACATAGGAAGCGTCAGACCCACCTAAAAAGTGATAATCCACGGCATAATCGGTTGAAGAAATTTGATCCAGTAAGGTGAGTGACCCACCACCTGAAGCATTGATAATACGGCGGTACAATTCACGGACACTGTATTTGGAACGCATGTAATTGTAACGGGTATTCGCACCATATAAATCGGCGTATAGGATACCTACTTCTGACCCTTCAGTGATGTTGGCATAAAAACCATTGCCACCAATTTCATGAATAATACCATAAATCGGCATCGTTAATTGACTGGTTGTAAATGAATCATATCCATATTCTGAACCGTAGAAACGGCTTTGGAATGAATCACCGTGCATTTGATTGATTCTAACCAATGCACCGACACCATCTGGAATCATGAAATAACCAGGGGTTTTATCCTTACGGGTAGACCCCAAATATGGGAATAAATAAATGCCTGTTAATTTGAATTTAGGGTCAGTTTCTTGAATGGTATCTGAGAATACTTTGGATTTAAAGACGCCATCTTCAAGACGTAGTTCCACATTGAATGAGAAGCCATATTCGAAAATGTTGACTTTGGTAACAATCGCTGTGGATGACGTTGAGACGCGGTCCACTCGGACACGACTTTGATTGTACCGTTCTCGAATGATTACTTGAGAACACACATTAGAACTTGCATACCCTGTAGGGCATTCTGGATATAAATCAATCAATGATTCATCGTTTGGATAAGCCACACCTGCGATACGATAGAGTGACTCCGTGGTTAATGATTTTTCGTTGATGTTGATTGGTGCGCCACCATTGGTGAGCATTCGTACCGATTCAATCCATAAACCTGAGTTCATCATGTTTCTAAAGAGTGGGGTTTCATTGGTACCTTCAATGTGTTGGAATTCAGCACGTGATGACCAAAAGTATCCCGTTTCTTTGTTTTCAATGACGACAGAGAACGATTTTTGTTCAAAATAAACGCGTAATTTTGAATCATTCAAGACTTCTTCATAACCCAAAAACGCCAGTTCATCGGTTGTGAATGAGAGTGTATAATCATCTCGATATTCTTGTAGTGCAGCAGGTGTAACATTGTCAGGCTGCGTATAACGTGAACTTTGTAGTACCATTTGTTCAATGTATCCAAAGTTATCCGATAGCACGATTTCATACGCACTGTCTTGGGTGGCGGCGTTGACCACAGTGAAAGTTAGGGCACTGAATGTGAGTACCACGATGAGGTATTTAACAACTTTAAGCACGTGAGGTCACCTCCCTATAAATGTCTAAGAATACTTGTAATATTTCATTCAATAAGATGTAAACGATCGAGACCATCAACAAAATCATCAATGCGGTGAAAATCGTAATGAAGATGTTGGCTAGTGTCTTTCTCATCTCATAGAAATGAATTTCTTTGACCATCACGATGAGGTAAATCACAGTGATCATCACAGATACGTTAAATAAGAATGTAAATATGAATGCTTCGTTCATGGTTAGACCATGAGAGATGAAGGCGAGGATTGGCAACGAGATGATCATTGGCAATAACGCATATGCACTTGCTTGATACACATCGCTCAATTTACCTTCACCGTCACGAATACTACATACCAAGTAGTTCGCAATGACCCACAAGAAGAATGGGACAAACACGGTAATGACTTGTTGCATCACATTGATTTCAGCCACGACACGGTCATTGAATAAGAACGAGGTGGTGTAAATAAAAATGATGTACATTAAGAAGAATGTGAGTAAGTAAATTGTTGCAGATAAGTTAGAAGTTTTACCTTCACGTTTGATGCCATAATAACCATCGTTTGGATTTCTCAACACGTGGAAACCAAACAACAATTCATTGTACAACTTAAATCGTTTCATATAAGCATGTGATTTTTTGATTGGTGCCTTAACATACTTCATAAACGGTAAGAAACGATTGACAATGGTGAGGATGATGGCAGCGAAAATGACATACACCAACCACGAAGCGGCTGCGAGTAACGCTGTATTTCTAACTTCCCAATACGCATTGGAATAGCCTTCTAAGTGACGTGAAATGGCGTAATAATGCATTGCTTCTTCATATTCACCTTTGGCGAAATGCGCATCCCCAATGCCTTTGTTTGCCAAATCAAATAAACTGTTCATCTTCAAGACTTGTTTCCAAGGCTCTTCAGATTCACTATATTTACCGGCTTGATATAAGGTGATTGCGGTGTGGACCAAATCCGCGAATGCAGTAGGTACGAAAATTTGTAAAGATGAGGTGGATTTATCGAGCGCGTATATGTTGTTTCTCGCATCGACAGCGATGGCGGTTGGCGAGTTGAACAACCCTTTGGTATTGGATGATTTATCTGGACCAGCGAAGATGAATAAGGTTTGTCCTTCTTGTGTATATTCTGTGATAAACCCTTCAGCGTTGATCGTAAAGATGGTATTATGTGGACCCACATACAAGTCCATTAAGTTTTCGAAACCCCAGTTGGATTGACTGAATACCAAATTGGCGATGTTGAGTTTTAAGTAACCCGATTGACCATTGGTAATCGTTAAAATTAACCCATCTTGGTCAACAGCGACGTTGGTCAATGCTTTTGGAATCATTTTGAACCATTCACGGCGTTGTTGTTCATCGAATAGTAAGGATTTGATGATGTTGTCCCAAGTGTTCGGGATACGGTTTGCACCAAAGAATCCAAAGAATTCGCCATCATTTTTATATTCGGCTAGCCCATTGATGGACCCTGCCAATAGAATGTAAACGTTGTTACCAGAGTCGGTGATGATTTTGGTTGGTTCAAATGTATCTGACGGTGCGAAATAAGGTGAATTGACAGGTCTTTCATAAGTAACCATCAAATCATACGCATCATTCGATTGATCGTACACATACTTATAAGCTTTTTTGTGTGAAAAATCGACGACATAAACCGCACCATCTAAACCGACATGGACACCCATTGGACTGGTTAAGAAACCATCTCCGATGAGGGTAGCGACGTTGGATTGCAAGTTATACTTGATGACTCGACCATTTTTGGTATCAGCGATATAGACGTTGTTGTCCTTATCGATGGTGAGGTCTTCTGGTGAATCTAAGGTATATCCACCAATTTCAGAGGTGATGGATAAAGGTAAATAAGCATCTTGTGTAGGTACGATTCGGCGTTGTGTCGAAGAGTACGTAAATGTGTAATACGGAATACCGTTGTTGGCATCGACGTTGACTGGGAGGAGACAAACGAGGATGAATAGTGCTGCAATCAGTAATTTTTTCATTATTTGATACCCGAATGCGCCATGGTATTCATGACTTTGCTTTGTAAGAATACGAACAATACCAAGTTTGGTATGAACATAATCAAGCTCGCTGCTGCAGCCATCCCCTGACCAGCAATGTTGTTACCTACGGAGCTTGTTAAGCTCATCATGTAAAAGGCAAGTGTTCGTTTCGATTCATCTGTAATGAAGATGGTCGAAGTCGAAGTATCGTTCCAAATCGCTTGGAAGGCTAAGATGCCTACGGTTGCGATGGCTGGCGATACAATTGGAATGATGATGTGGGAGAAAATTTGCATTTCCGATGCCCCATCGATTTTGGCAGATTCAATCAACTCGTTTGGTGTTTGGTCGATGAATTGTTTGATTAAGAACATCGCGACCGGCATGACCACCACAGGTAAAATGTGTGCCAAATAAGTATCGATGATGCCCATTCTCGCAATGACCAAATACCTTGGAATTTGAACCGCGATTGGGACGAACATCAACGCAAGTGTATTGATTTCAAACAAAGCCTTCTTCCCTTTGAAGTGTAGTTTCGATAAACCATAAGCACTGAGTGCGGTGATGGTGATGGCGAAAAATACACCAATCGAGGTAATCAATAAACTGTTGATTAAATATCTAGAAAATGGAATCCCTGAACCACTTGAAACACGGGCCAATTCGGTAAAGTTGTTGACTGTTGGATTCTTAACAAAGAACGCTGGTGGATAAGCAAACAACTCAGAAATTGGTTTAAATGCGTGATTGATGATGAAAAGAATCGGTAATAACATCAAAATTGATAGTGGAATCAAGAATGCATAAAAGGTGAGTTGACTGCGATGGAAGCTCGTCGGATTGATTTTTGTGCCTTGGAAACTAGCCATATTAATCCCTCTCTCCTAGAATTTTTTGAGTCACTTTAGACAACATGTAGACCAATGCCAATAAGACCACACTGATCGCTGAAGCGTAACCCATCGCATATCGGATGAAACCAAAATCCTCGATGTGGTTTACAATCAATTGACCAGCATATTGTGGTGTTGGGTTTGACCCAGATAAGGCCACCCCAATCCCACCTGCTTGGAAGGTCCCAACCACCGCCATGACCGCACCGAATAGCATCTGAGGACGCATTTGTGGGATGGTGATGTAGAAAATTTCTTGTGTACGGTTTTTAATCCCGTCGATATAAGCGGCTTCATAGAGCGTTTGGTCGATGTTTAATACCCCGGCCAACATCGCTAAGAACCCAACCCCCATACTACTCCACAACGATACAATGATCATGATGTTCATCAAGTATTGTGGGGATTGTAAGAATTGAATTGGTTCTAGAATGACGCCCCAGTTTAAGAGCCAGCTGTTCAAATACCCATTGGCATCCCCAGAGAAAATGATGCGCCACATGGATGCCATCGCAACCCCCATGGTTAAGGATGGGGAATATAAAATGATGGCCAATACAGTTCTTGGTTTTTGTGGAATTTGAGCCAACATCCACGCCAATAGGAAGGATAGTAAATACCCAATTGGACCAACAATCAAAGCAAATTTGACGGTGTTCGGCAAGACATTTTGCATGAAGATGTTGTCCATGGTAATCAACTCAATGTAGTTTGTAACCCCAATGTAACGTGGTGTTTCGATCGTGTTAAAGTAAGTGAACGATAATCCCATCGCAATCAACACTGGGATGATGATGAATAGTGAGAATAGTATCCAGTAAGGGAGAATAAACCATGCTGGATGATTCATACGTTTAAGCATTGTTTACCTCCGTTAGCCACAAGTCGATGTTATAAATCGAAGGCACTGTGTAATTCTTAATGATGACCCCGTTTTCGACATAACCAAATTCGGCCATCTTGTATAAGATTTCACGGTTGGAAATTCTAACCGCGTCATCAAGCGCTAATCTGACGTTTGTGCCGTTATAGACGACTTTACTCCAAGCATTGGAGAGTTCACGTTCAACCATGTAAGCACCAGGGATACGGGAAGCTTCAATACCGTAGGTCCATTGTTCTAAGACCACATTTTTGAAACGTTCAGGCATCGATGAATTCATGAACGCATTGACGTTCGCTGAGTTCCAGAAGTATTGTCTACCATAGGTGGTTTGTAAATTGAATGCGAAATCGCTTTGAACTTCTGTAGACATCCACCAACTCAAGAAATCCCAAGATTCTTCTTTATTTTGAGTGGAGGATAAAATCATGGAAGCTTGTGCACCGACAGCGGAGTATCTAACGATTTCATCGGAAAGTTCATTATATACACCTGGGTGTAAGTCCATCGACCATAAGCCATCCAATTCGGATGCGGCAGTCGATAATAAAATGTATGAAGATAAATCAGAAATACCGATTGGTAATGTACCATATCTAAATTGGTTATAGAACGATGCGACACGTTGAGGTAAGTTATATAGTGTATATAAATTACTCATCAATTGAATGCCTTCTAAGGTTTGGTCGCTGTTGATTGCTGTAGACATACCGTTTGGTGCGTACAAGTCACCACCAAATTGATAGATGAATGGTAAGGTTGCAACGAACGGTTTTAACCCTTCATACTGAGCAAGTGGGACGAAATAGTTCATACCATAGCTTTGTAATAATGGGAGTATTTCAATGATTTCATCCCATGTTTGTGGGATTTCAGTGATACCAATCGAGTTTAAAATATCGGTTCTATAGTAGGTTACCCAGAAGTTTTGTGTTTCAGGGATACCATAGACACCATCTTCAAAGACGTAAGGGATCATGGCACCTTTGGTAAAGTTTGTTACCAAATCAGCATAACCTTCGAATTGTCTTAAGTCTAAAGAGGCGTCACGGATGGCAAATTCATACGGAATCCAGTGGTCAACACCAATCGCGACATCCGGTGAATTACCAGCCACATTGGCTAGAATCAGTTTATTTTGATCAGGCATTTGTGAAAGGGTGACTTTCATATCACCATCGTAAGATTGGTCGATCATCATTTGCATGATTTCAATGTATTGACGTGGGTGATTTACCCAAACAATCAATTCATCGTCACCTCTTCTTTGGGTGGAATATGGGTTATTGATGAATGACAATACCAAACGTTTCAATCCTTCCCATGTGCTAACAAACACATTCGCGTAAGGTTTTGGTAACGCTTTATCGCCATGGACCATGGTTCTTTCGAGTTCAACGTTGGCGCGCATCATGCGTTGCATTAAATCCCCAAGCATTTGGTTGACTGAGGAATCGCCATCAGAGAATTGAACCATCCTACCAGGTAGTTTATTGACATTGTTTGCAATACTGCGTAATCTGGTGGCTGCGACCCTTAAGTTCAATATTTCTGAAGGGGCATTATTATTGGTTAATACCAAAAGTTCATTATAGATCTCATCGAGTTCCAAAGCCCAGAAGCGGATATCCCCTTCTGCATTTGGGAAATAAGTTTCGATGTCCCAGTCACGGTAACGGTCTGTACCGCCTGAGGTATATTTCTTAATACGTAATGCCAAATCTTGAATTTCTGACATGATGTATTTGATGGATTCAATGGTATTTCTATACGGGTACAACACCGCTTCAAGGGTGATGGTATTGGTACCAGCTTCTAAATAAATCTTTAGAGCGTCATTATTTTCATCGGTCAACGTACGATGCATGAATGAAGTGGTGTATGGGAATGCATAGCTTTCCAATAAATCAAATGGCACTTCCCCATTGATGTAAATCTTTCTAAAGACTGGCATGTCTTTGATCATATATTGACGATATTTGAATGATACATGGTAGAAACCAGCCGTTTCAACTTCAATTTCATAGGTGACGGCCTGACCACCATTTTGCCATGAATCACCAAATATGGTATTCATCTTCAAGAATTGTGTATCATAATGCAAGGATGATGGGTCACGTTCTGCTCTTAAGCGGATTGAAGCGTCATTTCTGGTAGCTAAATCTTTCGCACTCACTTGGATGAGTTTATTCACTACAGTCGCGCCAGCATGTTGATTTAAGTACGCTTCATAACTCAATAGGTCATCGACTTGTACAAAGTGTACTTGACCGATTAAATATTCACCTGAGACATGTTCTAGCGTGATTTCATCATTGGATTTTAAATAAAATTCGTAATACCCTGCATGCATGCCCTTAAGGTCACGCAAAATCATGGTTTTCCAAGTGCGTTGTTTACTTGAGCTTGGTTGTATTTCATTTTTGTAGCGGTCTAGTTTAAATTCGGTGCTATCAAATACCCATTCACTTTCTAAAATCAGTGTTCTGGCTTCGTAAAATGGGAATGCTGCATTGACCTTAACACCGACTTGAGTGGCTTGAACGCTTTCAGAAAGTTCATAATAATCCACTGCAATATAATAAAGCCCTGTTGGAATGGTACCAACCGAGAAGGTCACTTTATCGGATTGACTGCGATAAGCCGATACCGTATCATCCGCACCAGGTCTATATGCAGCATAAGCATTTATCGGTGCTTGATAACGTGGGTCAAGTGCGGTCACCAAAGACCCTGTCATATCTATTGGGTTAAACGTTTCTTCTAGTGTACTATGGGTATAGTTATTCGATAAATACCCTTTTTTCACTGTAGAGTAAGTGGATTCACTCAAGCTGAGCGCTGCGCTGTCCTCATAGGCATGCGTAAGTGCGCGCGCATCAAAAAAAAGATTATTTGATGCTACTCTAAAAAAAGATGCAACTACATAAACGACCAGTACCAAAGATATCAAAGACAATAACGTCTTCTTTAAGCCAAAAGCAATAAAGAACGCTTTGACTTTTCGGTAGTATTCGTTTAAAAAGCGCACCCATTTCATTTTTTTCAGGCGTTTAATCATAGATTTCCTCCAATAGATATGATATCAAGAGGGCAGGTTTTATTTGCCCTCTTGACACATGAGTTTTTATTCGTCTTTACCTAAATTGGCAATTTCTTGTTGAACCAATTCATTGGCTTTTTGATTCCATTGTTCAGCAAATGCTGCAACAGAGTTTGGACCTGCAATTTGTAGATTTGCCCAGCTATATGGATTTTCAGCATCACTAACCCATGCCCAGAAATCTTTATAACCAGCTAACCATTTGTCAAGGTCAGGACGTGAATTTTCAATACGTTCAAGGGTATATTCAATACCAGGGATACCATCGACTAGATCAGCAACTCTTTCCCAAACGCCAGGGTATGCAGCTACTGGGAAACGGTCTAGATATTTAGGGGTTTGACCAGCTGCTTCTGCAGCGGCTTTGTCTTCTTCATATAAATCTAAACGTGCATTCCATCCGTCTTGTCCAAATGTCATCCATTTAGCAAGTAGATAAGCTTCTTCAGGGTGTGTGGTTTGGCTAGAAATCGCTTGATAGTCTAGAATGGTTGGTGGGAATAATCCTTCAGAACCCGATGGGTAAGGCCAGAAGCCCATATTGATACCTTGGTCTTGTGCTTCTTGGATGACCCAGAATTGCCATGAACCTTCGATATCCATTGCGGCATAACCAGCTTGGATCACATAGGATTGTAACGCAGGGGTATTTTCCCAGTCTGTGGTAGGATAACGTGAAGTTACACCTAAGTTGAGTTCGTAGTTGTCAATTTCAACCTTAGCACGCATTGCTTCAATCCATTCAGGGGAAGTATAGTTGAATTTTGTACCATCCCAAGTATCATAACCAAAACGAGTTGAATTCATCATTGGCCATACTTGTTGGAAGTCAGGTGAACCATACCATGTGTCGAAACCAACAACGAGGTTTTCAACGTTCACGATGTCATAGTTGGTGATTGCTTTCGCAATTTCAACGAATTCAGCGTGGGTCCAGTCTTTGACAGGGTATCCGTCAGCGTCTAAACGATATTTGCCAGCAACCGATTGTAAACCGGATTCTTCAAAAATGTCTAAGTTGATGAAAATACCTTTTAAGAATTGGAAACTAGGGACTGCATATCTGTGTCCATTATAAACAGCCGTTTTAGCTACGTCTTCATATACCATTTCGGTATCTGGATCGGCATCCCATAATTCAGCAACGTCTAAGGTTAAACCAGCTCTTACGACGGTTGGCACGTTATCGGTTGCGAATACGTCAGGTAATAAACCTGCTTGTGCTGCTGTGACAAGGTTACCAGTAAAGGTTGCACCAGAACCAGAGATATCTTGTCTTAATGTAACAGTGATGTTAGGGTATTTTTCCATAAATTTATCAATCATACGTTGATTAAATACGGCATCGCCCCAGTCTGCGTATGTCAATTCAATGTATTTCACATTGTTGCCACCGCCGCCATTACAAGCGGCGAGTGTCAATGCGAATAATGAAATAACGAGTAATGCAAATAGTTTTTTCATAGTTAATCTCCTAAGCTATGACTTGATAAAGAAGGATTTCAGAAATTGTAAATGTACCAGGTACGCTGATTAGAGTGCCACCAAGGCCACCAAAGTCAAATTCAAACTTCACTTGGTCAGTGATGTCAGTTGCCACAGTGAATGGTACATAAACTACTTTTTCAACGCCTACTTCTACAGCAAAGTCATGTGAACCACCAGTTAAGATTGAAGCGTAACCCCAGTTTGGAACGACGAAGTTTACACGTAGATCTCTTGCAACGGATGATGTAACCACAACTTTAAGCATATAGTTACCAGCTTTTAATCCAGTAAGCATTTGATACATATGAGGTTGATAAGCAGCACCTAAAGTTTCAACTGTAACGACGGCTTTACCATCGACCAATTGCATGTTACCAGTAGCACCACCTGAGTTGTCATATGACCAATTCAATACTTCTTGTCCAGAACCATTCATTAATAATTCAGGACCATCAGCCTTCGTGAAGGATAGGTTATCCCACATAATGAATTCATCACCAGATTCAAATGGTGCGAATTGTGTACCAAATTCAAACTTAAGTTCAAATGGTAACGCAACGCCTTCACCAGTGGTAGCTGTGACAGTGTAAGTTGCCTTAGTTGTTGTGATATCAACGGTACCTGAAGTCACGATGTTATTCCAACCAGCAGCATCACCTTGTGTGAAGAATGGGTTCAACGTTAAATTCTTAGATGCATAAGCATCGAATGAGAATGTATAAGTGGTGTTTGGTTCTAAGACTAACTTAGTACCATAAATGAGTTGTAACATGTAACCAGCAGAACCGTTTACATATTTAGTCAATGAATACTTGAATTCGCCATTAACAACAGATAGAGTCGCAACAGAGCCGTCCCAATCGTTGTGGAAACCTTGCCATCCAAGTGCGTCAAATGTTGTATTGACCAATAGTGTATCTAATACAGCTTCTTGTAACTTGACATTGTCAATGGTTACGATACTTGCTGCATATAACGGTGTATTTCCTAAGTCAAATTCAAATTTAGTATTTTCAGTGGTCTTATCTGCTGTAAATACAAATTGGAATGTTTGGAAATTAGTTGTTAATTGGATATCATTTTGTTTGAATTGTTCGTAGTTTGTGCCATCTTGTGACATTGCGAAGTCCATATCTCTAGCGACTGAAGACTTGATGTCAAATGAAATACGATAAGTGACACCTTCAACAAGTGTTACTTTTTGGAAGAATTGGATAGACCATCTGCCAGCATCACCAGGTGCAGTGATATTCAATTCGAATGCTTCGTTAACGATTGCACCAGTAACAGCGGCTTGTGTGCCCCAGTCTTGTCTCCAAACAGTCCATTCAGGTGTAGTTGCATCGAGTGGCGCTGAGAAGTCACCATTCTTAATGATGTTTGCATCAGAGAACAACATACCTAAAACGTTTAAAGTAACTGTAAATGTAGCTTCATTACCAGCTTCGTCTTCGATGCTGTATTCAAGTGTAAATGTACCTTCAGCAGATGTATCGACTGCAGTAACCACAGCTTGTGATGCATCTTTGATGACTACAACGATGTTTTCAGTGACATCACCATCAACCACGTCAAATGCTGTTACGCCAGCAAGTGGATCGAATGTTGCACCGATGAGTACGGATTTTTCTGCAGCCAATCCTGAGAATGTAGGTGCAGTTGTGTCAGCATCTGGTGTAGATTCAGTAATTTCAATGTCATCAAACCACATAGTAGCGTTGATTTGATCATCGCCTAATTTACCTAATTCAAATAAGATACCACCACGTTTGTTGTCTAATCTGTGAGTAAACTTATAAGTGTAAGTAGCCCATTCAGTTGTGATCAATCTATGTTCAGTTTGACCAGGTTTAAAATCTGTAAACCATGGGGAAACTGTCAACAATTCACCAACTTGTAGGTTAATGGTCTTAGCTACAGAGGATTTAGCTCTGAAGGAGACTTCGTAAGTTGTATCTTGTTCAAATGGTACGTTCATTTGCCCAAAGCGTGGGGTATAAACGTTAGCCCCTGCAACAACTTCTACTTTTAAAGCACCATCTTCAGCGGAAATGGTCATTTCTGCGCCATCTGCAATGTAGTTAACAGCTGGGTCTGTCCATCCACCTGTACCACCGGAGAAATCTCCGTTGATGAGCATTTCGCCTTCAACAGCAGTTGGATTCAATACGGTTAGATAACGCCACTTTTCACCGGTGACATTGCCGACTTTAACTTGATATTTAACTGCAGCAACACCCACGGTTTGGGTATCTAATACGCCTGTTTCTGAAATGGTCGCAACCGATTGTACAGTAATTTGGTCTGTATAATCTTTGTTATCGTCACCAATCGCTTTGACACCGGTAAGAACATTAAATTCTGTACCGTAAGCGATGTCTGTAACGTCGGCTACGCCTGTGAACGTAATTTTAGTCAACTTGGCTTCTGTTTGACAAGCGACCAAAGTTACAACACTTAAAACCGTTAAAACTAACAACATAAATGTTTTTTTCATTTGGCTTCCTCCCTATTTATGTATACATTTATTTGATCAATGCCGCCGGAGCGAACATTTGATGCCAATTGGGTCAATTGGTCACCTTTGATCCAGTGTGAACCGAATGCATCGATGACTTCAATATCGGTGATACGTGCTGCTTTGTCATACGTATTCAAACCAAGCGGGTTGATATACGTGACTTTGGTATTCAAGAATTTAAAGGAGACCTTGCCTTCTTTAAAGAAACGTTTGTGTAAAATAGGTTTGAATGTCAACACCAATTGATCATTAACAACTGTAAATGGGTGTTTACCGATGAACATTTCTTTATACATCGAAAGCATTTCTGCGGTAGATCCTGACAATCTTGAAACGAATCCTTGACCATGTTTGTTCGGGTCTGGGTTCGTTGAGGTTGCGATAAAGCTTGAATTCTCTAATGGTGAGCGACCATAGACTTCTGGATTCATGAAACATACCAAATTGGTGTCCATCTCATTGAAGAACTCCTCATACAAACCAGATTTTAACAAACCAAGTAAGTATTTGTAAGTCATGTGTAAGAAGTTAGATTCGCGTTCTAGCCAACCTTTGGTAAATGCACGGATGCGTCCGATTTCATTGGAGTACGCATCGAGCGATACGCTGGTTTGATAAAACTTCATTTTCGCATCATACAACTCAGTGCCTTTAATCGTTTGATATAAGGCTTTGGCTTTAGATACGTCTTTGGTTTGTTTTAAATAACGCGCTGGGGCTTCTAGGAATGCTGGGATTGGGTTCATCTTAAACTCAAGCACCTTGACGAGTGGTAGTTTGTAGTTACCAATCTTCGGTTGACCATTTTCTAAAATCGGTTCATATTTCACAGCTTCGAATGTGAGATAGGTTGGATAAACTGGGTCAATCTCATGGGCTTTTGTTTCAGCCACATTCAAATCGGCTTCGATTTTTTCCAACACACGAACCGCTGCTTTGGTATCGATCCAACTTAAGGATAATGGTTGTTTTAAGGCTTCACGGTAATGTTCTAACGCAGTGGTTCTTTGGTCCCAAAGTTGGAAACCTTCGGATTGTAATGACTCAAATGCTTTGATCAAATCCACCAACGGGGTTAACACTTCGATGTGTTCCGATGGGTGTTGTTTGAAGGCTTCTAATAAGAAATGATTTAAACGTTTGAGTTCAAACATTTCAGATACACCTGAACCGAACAACCCAGGTAAGCCATTCATCGCGTCGTTCCAACCAGGTTTATTGGCATCATACGATAAACCAATGCCTGCAGGGTCTAATAACCCATATTTATTTAATATGAGCGTAAGCAATTTCGATGCGAGGGTTACTTCCACCGGTTTACCACCAATCAGCACCCAGTCGCTTTGACCATGGTGGTGAGCCAGTGCCCCATATTGACGCACCTTACCATCTTTGGTCAACACGGTTTTTTCATGTCTTGGTAAGACATCGGTGTGGTTATCGAAGAATCGGTATTTCTTCTTCTCAAACAACAAAGCTTTTTCTTGTTCAGGGTAAATGTCTAAGTACCCTTCAATCAAATCATAAATGTAAGTGAAGTGGTCATTCCAATAGCCTTCACCAAAACTTGCTTTGATGATTGGATTGGATTCTTTTAAAATGACCTTCATTGTATTTTCGGCTTGTGAATCATCATAGCCCAAGTCAATCAGTTTTTTATAGATCGAACCAGGTGTGAATGGTTTTTGAATGAACCCTTCAAGTCCTGGGTAAACGACTTTCCCTTGATACTCGAATTGTAAACCTTCAATTGACAATGGGTTATAACCATCGGCACTGATGAGTGATGCGAAGTGCCATAAGTTGTGATCCCCCACAAAACTGTGGAACAATGTGTCATTTCGTCTGTTTTGTAAAACGTCACGGAAGTTACCATTGCCTTGAGAGTAATATTCAGGTTCAATTACGAAGAAATTATAGTCTCTTTCTAAGTCACCATGTTTACGGCTGAATAAGTGATAACTCGCGACCCCCGATTTGGTTTCAATTGGGAAGGGTTCACCCCCACGGAGTAAATTATCCAAGTAACATTGTTTGAGGTAGGCATCGAAGAGTGGTTCTGCGGTTTCGGTCTCGATGGCACTGGTCAATGACTTGTGCAACGCCATATTTTCTTGGTCTTTAGTCATTAAGTAATCTGTGTTTAATTTTTGTACGTACTCATCCAATAAAGTTTTATCGGATGTATAACCAACCAAACTATTGAGTGTCACGGTTTTATCCAACTCATGGCTGAATAAACTGAATGCACACGGTACTTGATTGACGACCACTTGAGGTTTATCTTTAAACACATCAAATGGGTGATACATGAAGCCATATGGTTTCGCGAATGCGGTATCCATATCGAATACCATGCGGGTATCGGCGATGATTTTTACGGTTTTATCTTCAAGTTTTGAAATGTAGAAGTTACCATCGGTGACTTCACTCACTTCGGCGGAGTCCCCGGTGGATGCTCTTAATTTATAAAAAGCATACCCTGGTTTGAAATCGACATCCATCCAAGATTGAAGTAAATTCGAGATGGCTTTGAAGCCGCCGTAATCGATGCCGGATGGTAATATTTGAGTCAAACCATCCAACACTTCGATGTGTCGTTTGTTGAATGATAGGTTTTCGAAGGTAACTTTTCTGACCAAGGCACCGATTTTTTCGTTTGGTAAAGTGAAGTATTTTACGGTCACTTTGATTTGAATCGATTCATTGATCTCAGAAATGGATACGGAATCACGTTCAACGTATAGGTTTTGATTGAGACCATCTTCTTTAAAGAATTCATAAATGATGCCATCGACACGGATGAAGGTTCTGAAACCAATGGTCTTGGTGTACATGTAGGCAGCGTTTGCTGGGAAGAATTCTAGGATAGCGCCATTTTTATCTCTTCGGCCAAAACTCGTGATGACTTGTCCGCGGTTGACATAAAAGCTCCATAGTGGAATCCCTTTTTTACCAGCGATACCTGGTAAAAATGAGGAGAAAGGTTTTTGTTTTTGGTAATTCTTTTGAATAAATGTGGTTTGGTGATTCGACTTCATATCGGCCTCCGGAAATCGGTTTCTTTAATTTACATTTAAAGGTGCACTTTGTGTGACCTTTAATTAAAAACGCTTACATATTTTAGGAAATCGGTTTCTTATTTTCCATATATTATATTATCACATTGTGTAATCGTTTACAAGCATTTTTATTGGTTTTATTGGGTAGTTTCACGAAGTACCAATTCTACTGGTACTCTAATGACTTCTTCTACCTTACTGTTGGGGTTGTTGATCAGTTGTAATAGTTTTTTTGCAGCAGTGGTTGCAATCAATTCGCGGTCCTGTTTGACCGTGGTCAAACTCGGTGTGAAGTGTCTAGCAAACGCGATGTCATCGTAACCGATGATTTGAATATCTTCAGGGATTCTAATCCCCTTATCTTTAAATGCTTTGAGTACACCTAAAGCGATGTCGTCTGAACCCACCAATAATCCTTGAGGTAATGGGTGTTCCATCAACTTGATGGCAGCTTGATAGCCCGAAGTGAATCCGAACGATTCTGCGAATACGACGTGTTCCTTTTGGATGTGTAAACCTTTTTCTTCATGGTACATTTTGAAAGCTTCATAACGTTCAAAGAACGCTTTGGATTGTTGTGGTCCTGCAATCAAACCGACCGTTTTAAGTTGGTTGTGTTCATATAAGTGGTCTAGGCTGACACGAATACCCATGACATTATCGGATATGATGGAATGGATCCCCGGAATGAGAATATCGGTGGACACACATGGGATGTGTTTTTTAGCCAGTTCATATAGACCCTCATCGCCATAATCACCAACCACGATGTATACACCATCGACTTTTTTATTCATACACCATTCGTAATAACTCATACGGTTGTGACCCAATTTGGACACAATAAAAGACAACTCGTAACCC
>JAEZHT010000083.1 GCA_023436805.1 Bacillota bacterium | reverse complement strand
TTTCACCGTGAACACCAGCGAGTTTTTTAGCTTCAACGAATGTCTTATGGAATTGCTTTTCAGAAACGCCATAGGTAAATCTAACCTTTTGCTTTTCTTGAAGTTGTTGACCATATTCGCTGACTTTACCTCTGCGTTGACCATGTTGGCCAGGTGCGTACGGACGACGTTGTAATTCTTTTCCTGTTTCAGAAATAGAATAGTTCAAACGACGGGAAATTTTCCAAGATGGACCTGTGTAACGACTCATTATTTTTACCTCCTTATAGATTTGGTGGTAAAAATGCATGTTCAATATTAAGGTGATCTTCAAATCGTGTTCGCCTTAAAGCAGAAAGGTTACTAGCTACCCCAGTGGGAAGAGATCAGAATCTTAAATTGTTGTGCCTGCTTTTACCGACAAGTGATATTATATACAATTGTGTGGGTAATGTCAATTATATTTCATATAAATCGATGATGATCTCCGAAAGCTTTTCAAAGAAGGATTGTAGTGCCTCATCAAAGCGGTTAAATAACGGACTATCGATGTCCATGACACCGATTGCTTGACCATTTTTGAATAAAGGAATCACGAGTTCAGAATTCGAATTGGAATCACACGCGATGTGACCTTCAAATTGGTGTACATCGGGTACGTTTAAAATGGTTTTTTGTTGTAAAGACGTCCCGCAGACCCCTCTACCCAAATCGATCTCAACACACGCAGGTAAGCCTTGAAACGGCCCTAGAATGAGTTTGTTTTGTTCAAACAAGTAAAAGCCCGCCCAGTTCAAATCCGGGATATAAGCCTTGATAAATGCGCTTGCGTTGGATAACAACGACACATTGTTTTTGGTTTCTTTTAAGAATGCTTCAGCACTTTGTAATAACAGTTCCATGGGGTATACTCCTTTATCATAACAACACTATTATATCAAAAAATATCATGACTTTATGGTAAAATGGTTTTTGGTGATAATATGTCAACATATGACAAAGTACTCATTCGCTTTGGCGACTTGATGCTTAAAGGTAAAAATCAAAAAATATTCAGAGAGCGCGCGATTGCGCTATTAAAACAAAATACAAAACACTTAAATGTCGCTTTAGAAAAGAGACACGACAGGTTATTTTTAGTCATCCAGAACGAAGACATGAAAAAGATTGAACAAGCCTTGATGCATGTCACTGGGATTGGGTCTTTTAGTTTTGTCATGACGTCCGGTAAAGATTATGATACCATCATTGAAAATGCCGTCGAACTCATTCGAAATGAAGTGACTTCAAAGAAAACATTTAAAGTTGAAACGAAACGCACAGACAAGAGTTTACCCCACACCTCTCAAGAAATCACACAAATATTGGCCAATGGGATTTTAAAAGGTGTACATGAACTCGTAACTGTCGATGTTAAAAATCCTGAAGTTACTTTACATGTCGAAATCAATGAAACCGAAGCCCTCATTTACTTGGATTCGAAAAAAGGGTTAGGCGGTTTTCCTGTAGGTGTCGCTGGCAAAGGTCTTTTACTCATCTCAGGTGGCATTGACTCACCTGTGGCAGGTTTTCTAGCCATGAAACAAGGGGTAGAAGTCGAAGGGATTCACTTTGAATCGACGCCAATGACTTCCATTGAATCCGCTCAAAAAGTCATTGAACTGGCAAAAAAGATGTCTCAATACAGCTATAGACAAGAATTCCGTTTACATATGGTTCCCTTCTTTAAGTTACATCAAGAAATCATCGCGAGAATTTCACCCAGTTATGTCATAACCGTGATGCGTAGAATGTTCTTTAGGGTCTCTGAAAAATTGGCTCAAAAGCGACACGCTTTGGTGATTATTACTGGTGAATCGATTGGACAAGTCGCTTCACAAACGTTGGATTCGATGCATACCATCGAAGCCGTGACGAGTATCCCAATCATTAGACCTTTGGTTACGACCGATAAACAAGACATCATCAAATTATCCAAACAAATCGATACCTATGAAATTTCGATTCAACCATTTGAGGATTGTTGTACAATCTATACCCCGACCGGTTCATCGACCAAACCCAACATTAAAAAAGCATTAATCAACGAGAAGTTTATGGTTGAATATGATAAAATAATAGATGAAATCGTGGCCGCAACGAAGACATTCGTGATCACGCCAAACAGTGATATTCGTTTGGATCAACACGGGTTTACAGTCACAGAAGCCTGGGAGGCTATGCATGATCACATCGAAGGACAATGATCAAATCAAACACATCCTCAAACTTCAAACAAAAAAGCACCGTGATTTACATCAGGCTTTTTTGGTTTATGGGACACATGCAGTAGAAGAAGCCATCAAACAAGGCTTTGAAATCGACATTTATACCTCTAACCCCAACCAATCCGGCACCTTAATCACTGAAGCGTTGATGAAACAGTTATCACTCACCGACTCGCCACTCAACATATTGGGAATCGTTAAGAAACCACAACCCAAACCTTTATCCAAACGTATTCTCATCCTTGATGATGTTCAAGACCCAGGCAACGTGGGGACGCTCATTCGAAGTGCGGTTGGTTTTGGATTTCAAACCATCATCGCTTCCGAAAATTCGGCAGACTTTTACAATGATAAAACCATCCGCGCGACACAAGGCAACTTGTTTTACGCGAATCTATTGAGACAACCTTTATTAGAAACCATACAAGATTTAAAACAACAAGGCTATACCATTTACGCGACTGCTCTAGGTAGAAACGCTATGGATATTAGAAATGTCCAAGTACCAGAAAAGTGTGCCTTAATTTTGGGCAACGAAGGTGCTGGTGTTTCTAAAGAAATCATGGCATTGGCAGATCAATTGATTTATATAAAAACCAAAGATATCGAATCCTTAAATGTCGCGATGGCAGGGTCGATCATCATGTATGAATGGCAGGTGTGATTATGAGCTTAACCGGCTTTTTTGACCAAACAACCCAATCGATCGATGGACAACTCGAGGTGGCGAAAGACCTCGACATCAAACTGTTGTCATTTAGATATTTTGACAACCAACCCTTGTTATCGGTAGACCCAAATACGCTTAAACAACTCCCCATCCGTTTAAAGAAAGATAAATTGAGTTTACAAGTCGTGGATGCGATGTATCGCTATCATTTATCGACCATCAACAAAAACGATTTAACTTTATTGTTCCAAAATGCAGAAACTTTAGGCACCAAGTACTTGATTTTAACCTTACCATCGTTAGATAGCTTCGATGTTCAACACGACCAATTGGTAGAACACATCAAATATTTAATGGATGAAACCAAGAAAAAACACTTTGAATTGGTGTTTGGTGTGCCAAGAGGGTACGCTGTAGGACAAATCGCGTATTTGATCAATGAAATCAAATCCATCCGTTTTGTGTTCGATGCCGGCGTGATTCATCAAATTGGATCATCGGTGACTACCAGTTACCGCATCCTTAAAAACAACACCCAACTCATCCGGATTTACGATATCGAAAAAGATGGTCAACCTTACTTGTTGGGTTTTGGTGTTTCAAACATCATTGAAGTGCTTAAGAAAGCCAACCGTGATAAGTTTAAAGGTTTGTATATGATGGACAATAACTTAGCATCCTACATCGAAAACAGACAAACGGTTTACCAACAAAAGAAGTTCTTAGGTCTGTTTTCCAAAAACAAAAAAGAAAAGGTCCAATATCAAAAAATGGACCAAAAGTTACACATTCAAAATGAGCAGGATTTATCAATGCTAGATATGCATAAGATTTATGTATCAGTCATCAAAAAAGTCATAGAATAAAGGCGAGAAATCGCCTTTTTTGATAAAAAAAATAACGAGTTTCCCCGTTATTCATCCAACAAATCTTCAGGTTCAAACTCTTCAAACAATGGCTTAGCGCCGGGAATTTCAGGGTATAGCTTGGTCGTAAACATGATGCCATCTAAATGGTCATACTCATGTTGGAAAACCGTTGCAGGGTAACCTGTGAGCGAACCACGCTTTAACTTAAAACCATTGGATTCGACATCATAAACAAACGCTTCGAATTTGATGCTTAAGTGTCTGGGCGTTAACCCTTCTGTGGGTCTATCGACAGAAAGACAACCTTCCCCGCCATTTAAATAAACCATCTCTTCGGATCTATGGGTAATTTTTGGGTTCACCACGATCATTGAATACAGTTTCCCATCGACATCGTGGACATGCATCGCGAACATCCGTTTAGAAACATTGATTTGCGGCGCAGCAATCCCAACCCCGGGTCTAAGTTTATATTTTTGTGCCAATTCATCGTCTTGTGAGTTGATTACGTATTGAAACAAAGAAAAGGCGATTTGTTTGTCTTCATCGGAAATTGGCATCGCTACTTTGTCTGCAACACGCGTTAAAGTAGGGTGACCTTCTCGGATGATATCTTTCATTAAAATCATATCAAACACCTCGTGTTAATTATAACATATTTACAAATTGTCGTGCTTGTTTTGACAAAAAAACCAAAAAAACGTATAGTATTTATGGGTGATGTTATGGACCGTATGGCCATTATATTTAAAGCATATGAAGTCGCAGACGAAATTAAATCTACACAAGCGTTTAAAGACTTGGTTTATTATGGACAGTACATGCAAACCCAGTTGAAAAATGAAGTAGAAGCCTATCAAAAAGCGATGGCGAAATTCAACGAAGTCCAAAGTCTTGGTGGGTCTTACCACCCCGATTTCAAGCAAACCATCTTAACCTTGGGGGTTGCTAAAAGGGCATTGTATGAAAATGAAGCTGTGAAAAAGTACTTAGCAGCAGAAAAAATCATTCAACAAACATTAGATGATTTGTCGAGAGACTTGGGTCAAACCATCTCTTCACATGTCAAAGTACCGAATGAACTGGGTTTATTTAAGGAGAATAGTTGTCATGTTGGTTAATCGTATATCGTATATTGTCTACTTCAAGAATAAAGAAGTGGTCAACAAAATAGAAGAATTGGACGTCAAAGTGTTTTACGTCTCACAAAAATCCAAGTATTGCACCATCTATTTGGATAAGAACAAAGAAAAAGAAGTAAGACAAGCTTTAGAGAAGATGAAAGGTGTTTCACGCTATGAACCTTCTTTATTACAAGCACAAGATGTAAAATTTGAAGTGTAAAGGAAAAATGCTTGACATTATCTTTTCAATCCGTATAATAGTAGTGGAAAGATAAAAAAGGAGTGAACAAACTATGGTAAAAATCAGATTACAACGCTTCGGATCCAATAAGAACCCATTCTATCGCGTGGTTGCTACAGAAGCAACATCACCAAGAGATGGACGTTTCCTAGAAATTATTGGTACATATAACCCAGTTAAGAATCCAGCAATTGTTGACATCGACAAAGAAAAAGCAGCAAAATGGATTAATAACGGTGCTAAACCAACCGAAACAGTCAAAAACTTATTTAAAAAGTATTCCGTTTTAGAAAAATAACATCGAGGGGGAACGAGGAACATGGCAATCAATTATGATGGACTGATTAAAAATATCGTTACGCCATTGGTGCTTCACCCTGAGGATGTACTTGTTAAAACACTTGCGGATGATGGGAGTGACCTTACAATCCAGGTTCTGGTCAATCAAGAAGACCTAGGCCGTGTCATTGGCAAGGGCGGTAAAATTGCCTCAGCCATTCGTACAATTGTTTATGCTGGTGCTTCTAAAGAAGGCAAGCACGTTAAAATTGACATTGACGCATTCTAAAGAAGAGATGAAAATCTCTTTTTTTTCGACAAAAAAGCATCCCTTTGGATGCTTTTATTATTTTTCAGGATGATATAAAGTGTAACTACCTTTACCTTTGGCTTTGGATTGATACATCGTTTTATCCCCAAGATTTAATAAGCTGTGATAGCCCTTATTTTCCTCTGTGATTTCTACGATACCAATGGAAGCACTGATGCCGACGGTTTTCGCAACCTCAGTCAAGTTTTCTATATCACGAATGATTCTTTCTGCACGTGCCTTGATTTGTTCTAACGTATGGTCATAACAATACATGAAGAATTCGTCGCCACCCAATCGATAGTATAGAACATTGTATTCCCAAGTACCAATGAAATGGTTGGCGATGTCAATCAACAATTGGTCACCGGCTTGGTGTCCAAAGCGATCATTGACATACTTAAAGTCATCGATATCGATATACATGACATAAGAATCTCTGGTTGAAGTTAAGTGATTCATATGTAATTTGAGCGTTTCTCTTGAAAATAACTTGGTTAAAGGGTCTTGATAAGTCTTTTGGTAATGGATGATTTCAATTGGTGTTTGTTCATAGATACGCACAACTTGAGCGAACACAAAGTGTTTTTGATTCACGTAGTGTCTGGTAAATGACATGTATAGCCACAAAGGCTCAAACGCTCTTCTAACTGGGATATATAAGTATAACTCTTGATCAAACGTGTTAAATTTTTCTCGAATATTTTGGATGAAACTGTGTCTACCTTCCACTTCTGCAAGCAGGTTATTTTCATCCACATAAGCAAACAAGTCATTGACAGGAAAATAGGTCAAATCAGGCAGTGAGACACTCGATAATTGGCCTGAGGTCACACGACACATCAAAGGCTTTTCATCAATATCAATCACAAAAGATACGCGTCTATTAGAAGAAAACGCGATGTCGTTATAAAAATCGATGTCATATTCAGTTTTTAACCAATCCACGATTTTATGATCAATCATGTTGATGTTCCCCCGCAATTACCAAATTCATCATATCATAACCGAAACCGATTACAATACCAAAATTATAAAAACCAATCAATCGGCCATCAAAAGGGGGTTGGAACCGTTTTCATTTTCCGGCGTATCGAGAAAATGCCCACTTTTATCACGGGTTTGATATGATTTTTTTGTGATATAATAGAACAGGTGATATTATGGCTTACGAAATCGGAAAAGTGATCAACACCCATGGCATCAAGGGTGAAGTGAAAGTCAAAACCAACAGTGATTTTGACCGTTTCAAAAAAAATAAAAAAGTTTATACAATAATCAAAGAACAAAAAGTCGAATTGAAGATTCAATCGGTTAGAGAGGCTTCTGACCACTTAATCATTGGGTTCGATGCTTTTGACAACATCAATCAAGTATTACATCTCAAGGGTGCAGTTTTATACACAGACGAAAAACCCAAACTAAAGAAAGATGAATTCCATTACCAAGATTTGATTGGGAAGCAAGTATACAACCAACAAAACATATGTGTTGGTACAGTAACCGATATTTTAGAAGTACCCCAAGGACATCTACTTCAAGTCGAAAAAGACGACAAAAAAGCACTCATCCCATTTGTGAGTGCGTTTGTTAAAACCATCACAGAAGACCGCATCGATATTGAAGAAATCGAGGGATTGTTATGAGGATTGACATCGTCACCATTTTTCCAGACATGTTGAAAGCATGTTTAGATGAATCCATCATTCGTCGTGCTGTAGGTATCAACTTGGTGGAAATTAACATCATTGATTTAAGAGATTACAGTGTGCTCAAACACCGTAAAGTCGATGATACCCCGTATGGTGGTGGCGCAGGCATGCTCATGCAATTTCCACCATTCTATCACGCGATTGAAGCATTGAAAAAAGAGAATTCAACGGTGATTATCACCAGCCCTAGAGGACAAGTCTTCAATCAAAAAACAGCGGAAAGATATGCTTCATTAGAACACTTAATCATTTTGGCAGGCCATTATGAAGGCATCGATGAACGTGTGTACCATTTCATCGATGAAGAAGTATCGATGGGCGATTTTGTTTTAACCGGTGGTGAACTCCCTGCAATGATGATTACAGACGCTGTGGTCAGACTTTTGGATGATGTCATCAAGAAAGAATCCCATGAAAATGATTCATTTTCGATGGGTTTGTTAGAACACCCACATTATACCAAACCAGCCACCTATAAAGGCTATGAAGTACCGGAAGTTTTACGCAATGGTAACCATCAGGAAATAGCCAAGTGGCGCCGTTATGAAGCGCTCAAACAAACCCTCATAAAACGCCCTGATTTGTTGGATAAAGCTGAATTGTCTAAAGCTGATTTAAAGATGTTAGAAGCCATTAAAAACGAATTAAACAAAGAATCCAAATGATTTGTCGATTAAGTCGTAAAAAGACTTGCGCAAGACATATATCTATGATATAATACGAAATGCCGTTAAACCGGTAAAGCACAGTGGTCCGCTAGAGAAACCTTTATGAACACTGGAAGATTAGGAGTGAGTACTATGGCAAGAGCAAAAGGTCAACAATTGATCCAAGAGCTTACGAGCGCATACATGAAGGAAGTTCCAACTTTCTATCCAGGTGATACTGTTAAAGTGTATGTCAAAATTAAAGAAGGTAACCGCGAACGTATCCAATTATTTGAAGGATTGGTAATCAAACGTCAAGGTGGCGGTGTCAGTGAAACTTTCACAGTTCGTAAGATTTCCTATGGCGTCGGTGTAGAAAGAACATTCCCAGTGAATGCACCTACCATCGACAGATTAGAAGTTGCTAGAAGTGGTAAAGTAAGAAGAGCTAAGCTCAATTACATCAGAACATTATCCACTAAAGCTGCACGTATCAAAGAAAAGAGATCCGTCTAAGGAATTAAAACCAGTGAATGCTGGTTTTTTTCTTTTTTATGGCTTTACTAAGCAAAATGAAAACAAATGTAAAAATTTTCATGAAATGCTTGAAAGCCTTTACACGACATGTTATAATAACATGTGTTATGAGGAGTTGAAATTATGAGCGTAAAAGTAACGATTTATGAAGTAGCCTTAGCGGCAAGAGTCTCATTAGCAACCGTTTCGAGAGTATTAAACAACCCTGAAAAAGTTAAACCAGACACGAGAGAACGCGTATTAAAAGTCATCAAAGAACTCGGCTATCGCCCAAATGCGATCGCTAGAGGTTTAGCGAGCCGTAAAACCACCACTGTGGGTGTTTTGGTCTCAGATATCACCAGAGCTTCCGTTGCGGAAATGCTTGGGGGTATTTCCGACATCGCGATGAAGTATAGTTATTCAATCAAATTATTCTCTGCCCATGAAGATGTCAACATCATCGAACTCATCAACGACATCGTGGCTGAACAAGTCGATGGCGTATTGATTTTAAACGACGAACTCGATGCTTCGAGAATGAAGAAAGTCAAAGAATTGTTTGATGAAAACGAAATTCCATTCGTTTTAGCGAACGTGGTCAATGAAGACAAATCTGTACCAAGTGTATCCATCGATTATGAAAAAGCAGGGTATGAAATTACCAAGCTGATGATTGAAATGGGTAAAAAAGACATTTATATGCTTTCTACCGTGAGAAAATATTCCGTCAACGATAAGAAAGAATTGGGTTATACCAAAGCGATGCAAGAAGCACACTTAATGCCACGCGTGTTCAGAACCTCCGGGACGACGTCTGTCAACCGTCAACATTTCGCGAACTTCTTCGCCGATAAGATCATTGATGGTGCGATTGGTGTCCGTGACTCCATCGCAGTATCATTCATGAATATTGCGAATGAATCTGGCCGTTCTGTCCCTGAAATGGTATCTGTTGCAGGCTTCCAAAATACGAAGTATGCGCTTTTATCCCGCCCAACCTTGACATCGATTGATATCCCAGTGTATGATATCGGTGCAGTAGCCATGAGATTATTAACCAAACTCATGAACAAAGAACAACTCGATTCACTTCAAGTTGTATTACCTCACTACATCGTGAGAAGAGAATCATTATAGGATCGTTGAAAAAAACGCAGTAGGCTTAAACTTTAGAACATAGAGACTTTGTGGCAGGTGAAAACAAAGCTGGGTTTAAACTGAATTACACTTTTGGAGATCCAACAACACAAAGAGTGCTATGGGCAACCATAGAACTAAGGTGGTACCACGATTGTTATAGTCGTCCTTAGATTGATTTTTAAGGACGACTTTTTATTTTATTTAAAAGGAGAAGAACCATGACATTATTTGAAGAATTACAATGGCGCGGATTTGTGAAAGACGTATCCAATGAAGCCAAAGCAAAGGATTTATTAGACAACCAAAAAACGAAATTTTACTGTGGATTTGACCCAACGGGACAAAGTTTAACTGTTGGCCACTTGGTCCAAATCGTGAGAATCATGTTGATTGCGAAATACGGACATACTCCCGTCGTCCTCATTGGTGGGGCAACCGGCCTCATCGGTGACCCAAGACAAACCAGTGAACGCAAATTACTCACTTTAGAAGAATCTTTACAAAATGCTGAAAAGATCAAAGTTCAATTGTCTCACTTCCAAAAAGAAGCGATTTTTGTCAATAACTACGATTGGATTTCGAAAATCGATATGATTCAATTCTTGAGGGATTACGGTAAAAACTTTAACATCAATTACATGTTATCCAAAGAAACCGTTCAAGCGAGACTAGATACCGGTATTTCATACACCGAGTTTTCATACATGCTCATCCAAGCAATTGACTGGTTACACCTCTATCAAACCTTAGATTGTAAAATCCAATTCGGTGGGTCTGACCAATGGGGAAACATTACCACAGGATTAGAACTCATCCGTAAAACCGTAGGGGATCAACACGACGCCGTCGCAATGTCTTCACCGCTATTATTAAAGTCAGATGGCACGAAGTTCGGTAAGAGTGAATCTGGGGCATTATGGTTGGATGAAACCTTAACCAGTGCGTATGAACTCTATCAATATTTCTTGAATACCGCAGATGACGATGTCCTCACGTATTTCAAGATGCTTACCTTATTATCTAAAGAAGAGATTGAATCGATTGTCGCTACCTCACAACTTGAACCTGAAAAACGCATCGCACAAAAACGTTTGGCTGCAGAAATCGTTGAATTGGTTCATGGCAAAGAAAAACTCAATAGTGCACTAAACGTAACCGAATCCCTATTCTCTGGAGAATTCTCTAAGTTATCACTCAATGAACTCGTGATGGCGAAAAAGGGGTTAGATTCGATTTCAGTTGAAGGTGAAATCAATGTTCTCGATGCTTTGGTAGAAACCAAATTGGCATCCTCTAAACGTGAAGCCAGAGAATTCGTAAAAAGCGGTGCAGTCGTTGTCAATGAAGTAAAAGTCAATGACTTTGATGTTCAAATCAATAAGTCTTTAGCATACTTTGAAAAGTATGTTATTATAAAAAGAGGAAAGAAGAAGTTTGCTTTGGTGGAACTCATCTAAGGAGGGTCTATGGACATCATTCTTTATAACCCATTATCACGCAATGGAAAGAGTCAAGGGATTGTCGATGAACTGGTATTGAAACTCAAATCTGAAGGTAAAGAAACCGCAGTTCACAGCATCCTCGAAATCCCATCGGTCGCGAATTTCATCCAAGGGGTACATCAAGAAGACCGTGTCATCATTTTAGGTGGCGATGGGACACTTCACCATTTGGTCAATTCAATTCGTGGGTATGATATTACCCAACCGATATATGTCTTAAAGGCAGGCACCGGTAATGATTTCATTCGAAGTATCCCATCGAAAGATCATTTGATTCAAATCAATGACTACATCCAAGACTTACCTAAAGTCACCGTGAATGGGGAAGAATCCCTATTCTTAAATGGGACAGGGATTGGTGTCGATGCCTATGTGTGCCACTTGGTCAACATATCGACTAAAAAGAAAACCGCAGCCAATTACTTCAAAAACGCCCTCAAAGCATTCTTAACCTATAAACCATCGGAAGCCACTGTCACCATTGATGGGGTCACCAAATCGTATAAAAAAGTATGGTTTATCTTGGCAGCAAATTCCGTTTATATGGGTGGCGGTATGAAGTTCTCCCCAAGTTCTGTTCGTGGCGATGATTTGCTGGAATTTTTAATCATTCACCGCGTACCAAGATTCATTTTGTTCCTTATTTTTCCAACCATCTATTTTGGAAAACATGTTTGGTTCAAACGCTGGGTAACCATCATTCAAGGGAAAACCATGGATGTTCATTATGGCAAAGTCTCCTTCCTTCAAAAGGATGGCGAATCGGTCAATCACGTCCAATCGATGCACATCGAAAGATAATTCAAAGACGTCTAAGTTCAGTTTAGAACTTGAAGGCGTCTTTTTTCTTTACGATATTTATGGTACGATATAAACATCTCAAACGGTGACAATCATGAAGGCACTCAGTCAGTTACAACTGAATATGCTACACGCATCTAGCCAGTACGATCATTATCCGATTCAAATCGGGTGTTTTTTAGATGTGTCTCACCTTGAAATCAACTTTAATAAAATTGAATCATTTTTCCATAACATTGTAGAGTTACATCAAACCATTCAATTGTTTGTACAAACACCTTATTGGATAAATACCGATCAAAAACCCAAACTTGTATCGATTCATCCAGCAGATACTCAAGCTTTTTTTGAAGCACCATTTGAACTCAATACACCATTTTATCGAATCGCCATGGATATCGAAACCAAACGTCTTTTGTTCGTAGCGAATCATATTTTACTCGATGGTACGTCGATTCAATATTTGATGAAGTCACTATATCTACACCTACAAGATTTACCGATGGAGGGGTTTTCGAAAGCCAAAGAAACACAACCCATACAGCAGGATGCACAAGCATTTTTTGAAGGAAAAATTAAACAGTGTCCACCAACTTATATCAAACCCTATCATCATTTTTCAGGCGTGCATCCAGCCAAGAGAAAACATTTTATCCTAAAGAATCATGTCATAGCCGAATTCAATACATCATTTTCTTTATCCACGTGGATAGAGGCTGCCATGGTACTATATTTATTTCACCTTCACCCAAAACAACTTCTACGTTATGGGATGGTATTTAGCCAACGAAAATCCGCTGAAAAAACAGCTTTAGGCATGTTTTCACAAGTCTATCCAATACATATCGATATCACGGAAAACCCTACCATAGAGACATTTTTAAATCGTATTGAAACGGCACATCGTCAAGTCTTTAGACGACGATTTATTGATTTTGAATCTTTATTGTCCTGTTCAAAAATACACCATCAAACGACCCAATTGTTTGATTTCACAATCATCAATCAAACTAGACATTACGATGAATATATTCCGATAGAACCCTTGTTTTATCCCTATTTAGATCAGTCTTTAGTCATCAATATCCTCGAAGGGAACGATACACATCTATACCTTGATTATCAAATCGATGTATACTCAGAACCGATGATTGATCGGTTATTTAAAAGAATCCTTCACATCATGAATCAACTGAATAAATGCATCCGTGTATCTGATGTTTCTGTTTTATTTGAAGATGAATTACCGATAACGCTACCCAAAGTAAACTTAAAACTATTGGATTTATATTATCAAAACTTA
Organism: Bacillota bacterium; assembly: GCA_023436805.1. GTDB lineage: Bacteria > Bacillota_I > Bacilli_A > Acholeplasmatales > UBA5453 > Paracholeplasma. Next base: position 32,619 of record JAEZHT010000083.1, on the reverse strand, counting down.
GAGGATCATTTAAAAAACATCGCCATCATCGATGAAGCAGCCATCACCTATCAAAAGCTAGAAGCGGATTCTAACCGTTTAAGTCACGCGTTATTAAACACCTCAACAGAAACCATTGTCATTGAAGGTCATAAAACATACAAAGCCATTTTGACCATGATGGCTGTCATCAAGGCTGGAAAACCATTCGTATTCTATACATCAGAAACCAAATCTTTTTTAAATCCACCAATCGATATCGATGCTTTAGATTGGCAACACCAATCACCGCTTTACATCGATTACCCTAAAAATCCGATTTTAGCGTATTATTTCACCTCAGGTACTCAAGGTAGAAAACAAATCGCTATTACATGTGAAGCACTGGCCAATCATTTGATCGGGGCACCTTACATAACACAAGCAAAAAATCTAAAACGGATACCTTTATTATCCGCCCTTCATTTTGACATGAGTTTAGAAGAAATCTGGGTTGCATTACTTCACAAAATCACCTTGGTTTTAATGGATGATGAGACGTTCAAACAACCATCCAAACGGGCGAATCGTTTCGAACTATACCCTGTGGATGGCATCACAACCACACCTTCAATGATTAAAATTTTAATGGATGACCCTAAAATCATGGCACATTTGAATTGGTTGGTTTTAGGTGGCGAAACCTTGACACCAGGTTTGGCTAGAAGCATCCTAGCATACCCAAACATCCAGTTATTCAATAGTTATGGCCCAACCGAAACCACCATCGCTGTCACATCCACCAAAATAGATGCCAATAGACCAATCTCTATAGGCAAAGCGCATTCAAACACCCAAGTGATGATTTTCAATGACAAACCATTACCATGGGGAGAAGTGGGTGAAATTTATGTACAAGGCATTCAAGTCAGTCCATCTGTAAACACGGTGATGTATGAGGATAAGTCATTTTATCCAACCGGTGACATCGGATATCAAGATGAACTTGGGTATATCTACTTTATTGGTCGACGCGATAAAACCATCAAACGCCACCGGGTCAGAATCGATTTGAACTGGATCGATCAAAAAATCCAACAACACCCATCGGTCATTCAAGTCCGTTCTGTGTTTAACCAAAATCAAATCATCACCTATGTTCAACCAAATCATTCACTAGATGAAGACACCTTGTGGCAACACATCAACCATACACTATCCCCACAGCATCGTCCAAACCGATTGGTGTTCACTCAAAACATCACCCAAGAAGGCAAAATCGAAACACGGGATCATGTAAAACAAACCCCGTTTAAACCAAACAATTTAAAAGAAAAGGCGATTTTTCACGCCCTATCCATCGTCTTAAACCACGCTGATTTTAATCTTGAAGATGTGATAGCTACCCATGGGGGTGACTCACTTTCAGTCATTCAAATCTTATCTATCTTAGATCAATATGGGTATGCAATCGATGCAGAGCACCTAGAAACCAAAACAATCTCTGATATCATTCGCGATACATATAAACGAAACATAGCCTATAAACAGTTGAAACATCATACAAAGAATTTACCTATAGAAGTGAGCGATTGTATATGTCTATATGGTAGCAATGGTTTTTTGGGCATCCATGTATTGGATACTTTGATCAACCAAACGAATGCGAGCGTGATTTGTCCATTACGTGTATCACAAGCCGTATTAGAAGAAACTTATCGGTATTATCACAAGAAAAATCTCGATACCAATCGAGTTCAAGTGATACCATTTAACGCGAACATAGAGGATTTAAATGTGGATTTAATCATCAATGCGAGTGGGTACACAAAGTATCAAGGCAAACCTGAAATCTATGACCATATCAATGTGGATTTTGTGATAGAACTTGCGAATAAAGCGAAAGACTTAAACATCCCTTTGGTACATATTTCAACCGTCGGTATAGGCAGCTATGAACGCGTGTTTGATGAGGTACGGAGACGCATTCGAATGACTTTTAGTAACCCTTATTTAACCTCTAAAGCAAAAGCAGAAGTGGCTTTAAGTGAAATCAATGGCTTAAATTATAAAATCATCAGAGTGGGAAATCTAACGCCTAGTCTAAACCAAAAAGTGCCACAATTAAATGGTGATAATGCTTTTATGAAAGGATTATCCAATTTAATTCATCATCAGAATTCAAACTTATATGGCATCCACTTTGATATCACACCAGTGGATGTCGCATCGCAGGCAATAGTTGCTTTCTTAAGAACCTCTATGACCATTGGACACGTAATACACCCCAATAGATATCACTATGATGGTGACCAAAAAGGCATAGTATTGAATCCAACCAAGCCAGTGATTCAAAGCAAAGAAACACAACAAGCCTTGAAAAATCAAGGATTTAAGTATCCGAATTTAGATACCGATTATTTAAAGGCATTGATTGAGATTGCAGAAAAAAACAGGGACGTGTAAATGTCCCTGTTTTGTTATTTGATTCGACCTAAACCAATGCGTTTATACACCTTTTGAATCTTCTTATAAGCTACCGCTCGCGCAGCGTCTCTACCAGCATCTAAGATATCATCGAGTTCTTTGGAAGCGAGTAAAGCGTGGTATTTTTCTTGAATCGGTTTTAAGTATTGTGCCAGTGCTGCAGCTAAATCGGATTTGAACACAGCGTAATTAGCGTTTGCATATTTCTCTTCCAACGCAGGGATGGACAAATCGCTAATCAATGAATAAATTGTGAGCAAATTAGAAATGCCTGGTTTATGTTTGACATCAAACTTGATCTTCGTATCCGAATCTGTCACAGCCGATTTGATTTTATTCTTGATGGCATTGATGTCATCTAGAATATAAATGATGGCTTTTTGGTTATCATCGGACTTACTCATCTTTTTGGTTGGTTCTTGTAAACTCATGATTTTACCACCGATTTTCGGGGTAAAAGGTTTTGGAACTACGAAGGTTTCACCATGTTGACTATTGAAACGTTCCGCTAGATTTCTCGTGAGCTCTAGATGTTGTTTTTGGTCCTCACCCACAGGCACGATGTCTGCGTCATATAATAAGATATCGGCAGCCATCAAAGCAGGGTAGGTTAATAAATTGGAACGGATGCCTTCCATTTGTTTTTGTTTTTTATCTTTGTATTGGGTCATTCTTTCAAGTTCCGGGACATACACAGTGGATTCCATGATGTAACCCAACATCGAGTGTTCTACCACTTCGGATTGAACAAATAAATGAACCTTTTCAGGATTTAAACCACAAGCCAAATAAAGTGCTGCCAAACTGCGAATGTTTTTTCTCAGTTGGGTTTTGTCTTGTGGCACAGTAATCGCGTGTAAGTCCGCGATAAAAATGAAGAATTCCGTGTCCTTCAATTCTTCTTGTAAAGCGATGAATTGTTTGATCGCGCCTAAATAATTGCCTAATGTGATTAAGCCTGATGGTTGAATGCCTGATACTAAACGCATGATAATGCCTCCTTATAAAAATAAAACGCCCTTAGAAAAATATCTAAGGACGACAATGTCGCGGTACCACCTTAGTTCTATGGAAACCCATAGCCCTCGAATGTCTTTAAAGCAGACCTGCTTATACTCTGTAGGCCCATTCATTTATGTATCCTTTGAAGGCTCTCACTGTCCCTTCTCGCTTGTAAAGTCATCGATAAATTACTATTCTACGTCTTCGTATATGCCTATTTTATGATAAATGTAGGATTTTGTCAAAATGTTTCATCATAAAGATCGATAGATAAAAAATGATATCGCTTTATCGGATATTACTTGTTGACAAGAAAAATATTAGTAGTATAATACAACTTGTTGTTATCTCCGAATCCATAGAGTGGGGGACCCATCCATTTTTAGGGGTGAATGGTATCATTTAGATACCTAAGGATACTTAATGTCCTGAATCCGACAGCTAACCTCATAGGAGTGATTAAGCGTATAAGTCATTTATGCGTTTTTTTTGTTTTAAAAGGAGGACAAAACATGGATGTATACACCTTGATTTTTAAGATTTCCATCGTTTTATTGGTGGGATTCATTGGCGCACTCATTGCGAGAAAATTTAAATTACCAAACGTATCAGGTTACTTGGTTTTAGGGCTTTTACTGGGACCGAGCATGGGGTTGATTTTTAAAGGTTACCCTGGATTCCTGACAATTGAAGAAAATAATAGCATGGAATTCATTGGCGAAATCGCACTCGCGTTCATCGCTTTTTCGATTGGTAGTGAATTCGCCATCAAAGCGATTAAAAAGATGGGCCGCTCGGTCATCATCTTAACCACTACCGAAGTTGTTGGTGCAGTAGTCGTTGTGTTTTTGGCGATGTTATTTTTACCAAAACCTGTAGACATCATTTCAAGCTATCTACCATTCGCCAACCGCAACATCGCGTTCGGTTTAATCCTTGCTTCCATGTCAGCAGCCACCGCCCCAGCAGCGACTTTGATGGTCATTCGTCAATACCGTGCATATGGGCCTGTGACCAAAGCCATTTTACCAATCACTGCATTGGATGATATTTATGGCATTGTTGTGTTCGGATTCTTCATCTCTATCGCACAAATATTGGTTCCACAAGGTGCGAACCAACCAGCATGGTTAATGTTTTCTAAACCATTCATTGAAGTCTTTGGTTCAGTATTCTATGGATTACTCATCGGTACCATCATTTCCAAAGCTGCAAATAAGTTTGATAAGAATCGTGACGATATGCAGGTCATTGCCCTCATGTCTGTCTTATTCATCATTGGATCAGTAACGATGCTGAACCATTATTTACACCCTTATGGCATTGGATTCTCACAACTGCTAGCTAACATCATGGTCGGTTCAACCATCGCGAACTTAGCGAAACAACCTCAAAGAAGTTTTACCGCCATCAACGATTTCGCTACCCCATTTTATGTCATGTTCTTCACATTGGCAGGGGCTAGCTTGGATTTAGCCGTATTAAAACAAGACACACTCATCATTTGGATCAGCCTAGTCTATATTTTAGCCCGCGGTAGTGGTAAAATATTAGGTATCATGGTAGGTGCTTATATCGTCGATTCACCGAATACCGTTAAAAAGTATTTAGGGATTGCATTACTACCACAAGGTGGGGTTTCACTTGGATTGCTTGTCATTGTTCAAGCACAGATGAGACCGTATTACCCAACCATTTCCACCATCATCATGTTATCGATTTTAGTGTATGAAACTTTTGGACCGGTATTCGCGAAATTCTCAATTTCCAAAGCAGGGGAAGTCAATGGACTTGACCGTTTGGATGAAGCATCCAGTCTTGAAGGTTTAGAAACCGCAGGAGGACATTAATATGCAAGCCTTATTCATCGTATTAAATGATTTATCTTACCTAGAACAAATCTTATCCAAATTCTTAGACCTTAAAGTTCGTGGCGCAACCATCATTGATTCTCAAGGGATGGCTTCCGCAATCATGAATTCTGAAGGATTAAACATGTTGCTTACAGGACCTTTCCAACGCACATTAGATAACGAACAAAAAGGATCAAAAACCATTTTCTCAGTCATTCCAGAACCAGAAAAAGTCGAAGAAGTGGTTGCTGAAGTACGAAAGATTGTTGAAAAATCCAAGAAACAAGTCATCGGATTTATGTTCACTGTCCCAGTATCAGGCATTTATCCAATGAAACCAAAATTCATCGAAAAATAAACAAGAAGAATTCATCATACCCATGGTGAATTCTTTTTCTTTTAGGATGTAAAAAAAACAACGACCGAAATCGTTATTTTAATCATTAGCTCTTTAAAACGTCTTCTAGTTGATCAATCAATTCGTTGAAACGGTTGATAACCGCTAAGAATGTTTGCTTATCGGTTAAATCTGCACCAGCAATCTTCGCGATATCGACCGGATAAGCAGAACCACCTGCTTTCAACATTTGAATGTAGTTTGACATCGCGTTAGGTACACCCTTTTTAACATTTTCATAAATCTTTAAGGATGCACTGTAAGAGGTTGCGTATTGATAAACATAGAATGGGGTATGGAATAAGTGAGGGATGTATGCCCACACGTATTGCTTACCATTTTCTTCTGTAATGTCGATATCATAATAATGCTTATATAAATCAATCATGATTTTGGATAAAGCAGCTTCTGTGATAGGAATGCCTTTTTCAACCAATTTATTCGCTTCATATTCGTAGGTTGCGAATAAGGTTTGACGGAAGAAGGTTGCCATGATGCCATCGATTTCATTTTCTAACAAGACAATCTTATCTTCTTTAGAAGTTGCTTTCGATAACAAGTAGTCACCAAGGAGATGTTCATTGAATGTCGATGCGATTTCAGCCACGAAAATGACATAATCGGCAATCGCCATCGGTTGAGCTTCATTGGAGAAAATTGTATGCGCACTGTGGCCAGCTTCATGGGCAAGGGTAAATACAGAGTCTAATGTTTCATCGTGGTTGAGTAAAATGAACGGGTGCCATCCATAGAATCCACTTGAATACGCGCCAGTGCGTTTACCATCTTTCGGTGCAACATCGACAAAACCATCTTCTAAGGCACGTTTCTCATTTTTAACAAACTCAGGGTCTAAACCTTCAAGGGCTTCAAAGAACATCTTTTTCGCATCCGCATATGGATACTTGGTGTTACTTTCTGCGAGTTTTAAGAAACGGTCATAGGTATGATACTTGTCTAAACCGAGGTATTTTTGTCTAAGTTTAATGTAGCGTTTGATCGGTCCGACATTTTCATAAGCCACATCTTTTAAGTTCATGAATACCGATACAGGGATGTTATTACCAAATAACTTCGCTTCTAAAGCGGATGCATAACCTCTAGACTTGTAAGATGCAGCTAGGTTTTGTAAAACCAAATTGTAGAGGTTTGCAAAAGCATTTTTATTGTCTTTATAACGTTTGAATGCCGCTTCAAAGACCAATTGACGGTCAGCTGGATTCTTTAGGGTTGGTAAAATAGAACGATAATTCGCGGTCGTGATTTTCATCTTTTCACCGGTGGATAACAATACCTCTTCATCGCTTCTGTCACCGACTGCTAAGGCATTATACATCGAGGTTGGGACACTAGAAATCGGTGAATGGAACGCTAAAATGCGTTCATTATCATCCGACAAGACGTGTTCTTGTTGATGGAACAATTTTTCAATGACAAACTTATAAGGTTGTAAACGAGGGTCTCTTTCAACAAAACTTAAAATTAAATCTTTACCAGCAGCGATGACTTCAGGCGAAAAATAAGAAGTCACTTGGCTCAATTTGGATAACTTCAACAATACGCTTTGGTACTTTGAACCCAACACGTTGTCTCGTAAGTTCAAATCAGCTGCTAAGTGTGCATACGGATACACCTTATACAACAGTTTTGTGATTTCTTCTTCTAAAAGAATATAATCTCTAAACCCTTCAAAGGTCGATAATTTACCTTTAAAGGCACTAAATTCATCTATTCTAGACTCGAATAAGTCGACATCTTTTTGCCAGGCTTCAAAATCAGGATAGAATATGGATAAATCCCATTGGCTCATAATATCAAGTTCCTTTCAATATTAGTTAATATTATAATACAAACTGCGTCTAATAGAAACCAACGATATTTCATATTCCAAAAAAACACCCCTGAAATCATAAAATTATGTGATATACTACTTGAAACCGTTTTCGAATATTGCTAATTAGAAATAATTCGGATATAATAATTAAGCAATCAAATAAACACAAAGTGCTATAGGACAAAACCTATACCCAGAAAGGGGAAAGATCATGATTACAATTTATACTACACCAAGTTGTTCGTCATGTCGAAAAGCGAAAAAGTGGTTAGAGGAACATCATTTGCCATATGAAGAGAAGAACTTATTCTCCAACCGTATTACAGCCAATGATATCAATTTAATGCTCAGGAATGCAGAAAATGGTTTTGAAGACATCATCTCGACCCGTTCAAAGATTTTCAAAGAACAAAACCTCGATGTAGATGCGATGTCAGTGAACCAATTGAAAGACTTCATCATCGATAATCCAAGTGTCTTAAAACGTCCAATCATTTTAGACGATCAAAAGATGCAAGTCGGATACAACGATGAAGAAATCAGGGTCTTTATTCCAAGACGCTTAAGACAACTCGTGATGTGCGCCGATTGTCCAGCAGGCGAAACCTGTGACTATCAAAGCGCCATCAAACGCTATTTTGAAGAAATCAAAAAAGAACAACAAAAATCTTACTAACGATGTCCAAACGGCATCGTTTTTTCTTTGCATAAAAATTTGTGTAAACGATTACATAAAAGGGTTGACACATAGAATATCATCGTTTATAATGACTTTGGTATCGTCATCCAATACTATGTCAATCGCAAACCTAGAGCAATCTAGCGACGCAAAGCTATAGGGTCTTTATGAGACAGCCAGTTGCCATTCAAGAAGCATTTGTGTGGTAACTTCATTTTTAAAGTCTACACAAATGGTGGGGACTTTTTTTATTGGAAAAGTCAACGATTTACATAGATCATATTGATGGCTTCAATTGATTTATGACACACCCCTCATAGATGTGAAAACATCAAAAAAACCACAGGCGGATGACCTGTGGTTTTCTATTTTTTAGTGTCTCGTATAAATATCGTTGTATTGTCTATGTACACGAATAAATGTGGTGCATTTGGATAAATCTTTCAGCGTCTTCGCACCCACATACGTACATGTTGAACGGATGCCACCCAAGATGTCTTTTACGGATGTGTCGACATTGCCTTTGAATGGGATTTTGACCGTTCTACCTTCAGAACTACGGTAATCGGCAACTTCACCTTTATGTTTGATCATAGCGGTAGAAGAACTCATTCCGTAGAACTCAACAAATTTTCTCACTTCATAAATCGGTTCAAAAGTTTTCATGTCCTTTTGATGGGTATCGTGGTACTCCGTAATGACTTTACCGCCACCTTCTAGGTGTCCAGCAAACATCCCACCAAGCATCACAAAATCTGCACCAGCACCAAAGGCTTTCGCAACATCCCCTGGGCATGTACAACCACCATCCGAGATGATGTGTGCACCTAAACCATGGGCAGCATCTGCACATTCAATGATGGCAGAGAGTTGTGGGTATCCGACGCCGGTTTGAATGCGCGTGGTACACACAGACCCAGGTCCAATACCAACTTTGACGATATCGACCCCACGTAGGATCAATTCTTGAGTCATATCTGCAGTCACGACATTACCAGCGATGATGACGTGTTTTGGAAAATCTTTTCTGACTTTTGACACATATTCACCAAACGCTTCTGAGTAGCCGTTGGCCACGTCGATGCAGATGAATTTTAAGGATGGGTTATTTTCAATGGTTGTTTTTAAGTTTAAGTAATCTTCTTTAGATGTCCCAGTAGATACAGCAAAGTATTCAGGGTTCAATTGTGGCAATGCTTCACTGATTTGGCTTGGAGTGTAATTTTTTACCAAGCAGGTGAACAAATTACGTTCGCCCAAAGCTTTCGCCATTTCAAGGGTCCCCACACCATCCATGTTCGCTGCCATGATTGGCACGCCAGTCCATGTTTGGGCGGAATGTTTAAAAGTGTACGTACGATTCAAATCGACTTCTTTACGTGAAGCGAGGGTCGAACGTTTGGGTCTAATCAATACATCGCTAAAATCTAACTTTTCATCTAGTTCAATACGCATAATAGGCCTCCCATTAAATTCCATTAACAGTATATACGATTTGATATCTTTTGTGTATGATTTTTTATATGAAACGGTTTCATTCAAAATAAAAGACCCATCGCGGGTCTAGTTTTGGGACTTGTAAATACGTTCACTTTTACGCATCGCTGGTTTATTTTCGATGTGGTGGGTCTCTAAGAAGTGTTCAAAACATTTCTTACCTAAATCGTAGTTGTCGACTTCATATTCCAGTTCATAATCGACTTTACCAGCGTATTCAATCTTATCAAAGAAGAGTTCGCCATCTTTGTAAGGGGTGGATACGCGATAATTGTCTAAAGAACCAATCAATTTGACGTCACAATCGATATCGAAATAGTCTTTCGTGTTGAAACCTGCTTCAATCATATGTAAAGCTTGAGCTTCTTCTAAGAGCACGTGTTGTTCAAACGCCCCTTGATCACTGTGGGACTTGAGGGTCACCTTGAAGTAATTATTGTGCTTCTTACGAATCCTTAAAACGGTTTTTTGTTTTCTGAAAAACAAGGATTCCGAATCAAAGTAGTAGTTGGTTTGTTTGAATATATTGTTGTCCAATTCAAACAAACGGATCAGTTCGTTGTATTGTGCTTCAGTTAACGGCGTTTTAAATTCGATTTCGACATTCGTCTTCATGTTTATCACCTGTAACTATTATGAACTATTTGGCCTAAAATATCAAGAACTATGATATATTTATAACTAGGTGATGATACTATGAGATATGCGATTTTACATAAAAACAATGCAGAAAGTTTAGACCTTCGTAAACAGCTTTTAGCCCGCTTTGATGGGATTTATGACGATATCAATCCAGAGATTGTCTTCTCCATCGGTGGCGATGGTACTGTACTAAATGTCATTTCGAAATACAATCATTTACTCGATCAAATCCTGATTGTTGCGATACACACAGGCACCATTGGATTTTATACCGAGTTTTTACCAAGCGATTTGGATTGCATCCTCGACTTGCTCAAAGGTGAATATCAAACCAACCATTTTTCACTTTTACAATATAAAACTGGGCATCACCTGGGCTACGCGATGAATGAAGTCTTTGTTTCAGGGTCGCACAAGATGTTAGAAGCGAAAGTATATATTGATGATATTGAAATCATGAATACCAGAGGCAATGGGATTTGTATATCTACACCAACCGGGTCAACCGCTTATAACTACGCGTTAGGTGGGGCCATCGTTGACCATGACATCAAAGCGGTTCAATTAACATTGGCTGCCCCATTTGAAACCGTTAAGCACCGTATGGCTTACCCGATTGTACTATCCGAAAAACACGAATTCATCATTAAACCGAAAAATGTCGATACCGATATCCAAGCCGATAGATTTCATCTAAGCCTCTCCAATGTGAAAGAAATCAGCGTAAAAATATCGAATAAAAGTGCGAAATTTTTAAAGAATCCGAATAATGTCTTCGCTGTGCGTATCAAAGATACATTTATTGGCGAAAGATAAAACGTTTACATGCTTTTTCATACACACTTACATTGTAAAATGCCTTGTTTTTTGGGCATTAAGTGATAAAATATCATTGGAAAGAAAAAAACCTATTATAAGGAGGGTTTATTACATGGCTATTAAAGTAGCAATTAATGGATTTGGTCGTATCGGCCGTTTAGCATTCCGTTTAATGCACAACAATCCACAATTCGAAGTGGTTGCATTAAATGACTTATCTAACGCAGATGAATTAGCATACCTTTTAAAGTATGACACTGCACAAGGTAGATTCCACGGTGATGTCAAAGTTGAAGGTAATTATTTAGTCGTTGATGGTGTTAAATCACAAATCATCGCTGAAAAAGATCCAAACAACTTACCTTGGGGCGCATTGAATGTCGATGTCGTTCTAGAATGCACAGGCTTATTCTTAGATGAAGAAAAAGCGTCTGCACACATCAAAGCTGGTGCGAAGAAAGTTGTCTTATCTGCACCTGCAAACACGAAGACCATCAAGACCATCGTTTACAACGTTAACCACAAAGTATTGGATGGCTCTGAAACCATCATCTCTGGCGCATCTTGCACCACAAACTGCTTAGCACCAATGGTTGAAGTATTAGACAAAGCATTCGGTGTTGAATGGGGCTTCATGACGACTGTTCACGCGTACACCAATGACCAATCATTGATGGACCAACCACACAAGAAGGGTTATATGACCCGTCGTGGTAGAGCAGCTGCAGCTTCTATTATCCCATCTACAACAGGTGCGGCTAAAGCTGTAGGTAAAGTATTACCACACTTAAATGGTAAATTAGACGGTACTGCATTACGTGTGCCTACAATCACAGGTTCTATCGTAGACCTTTCTGTTGAACTTAAGAAGCATGTAACTGTAGAAGAAGTCAATGCAGCATTCCTAGCAGCATCCAACGAAACTTTAGTTTATACCGCTGACCCAATTGTTTCTGCTGACATCGTCGGTTCAGGTTCATCCATTTTTGATTCGAACACAACTCAAATCTTAACTGCAGGTGAAAAACAAGTGGTTAAAGTCATGGCTTGGTATGACAATGAAATGACATACACTACCCAATTGATCAGAACACTTGGCTATTTCGCTGGTTTAATTCAAAAATAATTCACAACCCATTAAAGACATTTTTACTTCGGTAAGATGTCTTTTTTTTCTTCGAAAAAGCACTTAGAGGTGTTATAATAAACATAGAGACTGAAAACGCTTTACTATAATTATAAAAAGCACCTTGGAGGTAGGAAATGATCAAAAATGAAACATTGTCCAACTGGATTTTTGACATGGCAAAATTGTGTCAACCTAAGGACATCTATTGGTGCAACGGGTCGGATATAGAATATCAAACCATCGTTGACCAATTGGTGAAAGACAAAAAAGCAGTGAAATTAAACGAATCCAAACGCCCCAACAGTTATGCGTTCTTCTCAGACCCCTCGGATGTCGCTCGGGTTGAAGACAGAACGTTCATCGCTTCTATTTTAGAATCGGATAGTGGTCCAACCAATAACTGGTATGAACCGAAAGCTTTAAAAGAAAAAATGACTGAATTATATCGAGGCTCTATGGTCGGTAGAACGATGTACGTGATCCCATTTATCATGGGTCCAATTGGCGCGAAAATTGCTCAAATTGGGGTTCAACTTACCGATTCACCGTATGTTGTTTTAAACATGAGATTGATGACACGCATGGGCTCGAAAATATTAAGAATGATAGAGAATGGTGCACCATTTGTACCGTGTATGCATTCGGTTGGTTATCCGTTGAATAACAGACCAGATTTAACATGGCCATCCGCACCGATTGAACAAAAATACATCGCCCATTTCCCCGAAGAACGCTTGATTTGGTCTTACGGTTCTGGGTATGGTGGCAACGCCTTATTGGGTAAAAAATGTCTCGCACTGAGAATCGCGAGCAAGATTGCGAAAGAAGAACATTGGATGGCAGAACACATGCTCATCCTTAAAATAACCAACCCTACAGGGGTATCTAAATTCATCCTAGGGGCTTTCCCAAGTGCATGTGGGAAAACCAACTTAGCCATGTTGGTACCTACAATCCCCGGTTGGAAAGTCGAAACCGTGGGCGATGATATCGCATGGATATTCAAAAAGAAAAATGGCAAGTTCTACGCCATCAACCCAGAAAAAGGGTTCTTCGGGGTAGCGAAAGGCACATCTTATCAAACCAATCCAAACGCCATGAAGACGATTGAAAAAAACACGATTTTCACGAATGTTGCGTTGACTGAAGACTTGGATGTCTGGTGGGAAGGCATTGGTGAAGCACCAAACACTCTGATTGGATGGAAGAAAGACATTTGGCATAAAGGGGATAACACCCCAGCAGCCCATCCCAATTCACGTTTTACCGTGGGAATTGAACAAGCACCCAATTTAGCTAAAGAATACGATGACCCAGAAGGGGTTCCAATCAGTGCAATCCTAGTTGGCGGCAGACGTGCAACGACGATTCCGCTTGTGACTGAATCTCTCGATTAAAACCATGGCATTTTCATGGGTTCAATGATGGGTTCTGAAATCACAGCCGCTGCGATATCCAATGACATTGGTAAAGTCAGACGAGACCCATTCGCGATGTTGCCATTCATTGGTTACCACGTGGCAGATTACTTGTCCCACTGGTTTGAAATGAAATCGGGCACTAAGGACAAAGATTTACCGAAGTTTTATTATGTGAATTGGTTTAGAAAAGACGACAAAGGCGACTTTATGTGGCCAGGTTATGGCGACAATGCCAGGGTTTTAAAATGGATATTTGAACGTTCAGAAGGCATGGCACAAGGCGTTCAAACACCGATTGGTATCATGCCAGATTTAACTGATTTTGATACCGAAGGCTTACATATCCAAAAAGAAACATTACAACAATTATTCGAAGTCGATAAAGCTGCGTGGCTCAAAGAGATGGCAGATCTCAAAGCCTATTATCACGAACTAGGTGAAAAGATGCCACAAGCACTTTATGACGAACTCGAAAAACAAATCGCTAGATTAAACGCTTAGACGTTTGGGAGAACACTATGGCAAACATGATGGCAATCATCAAAGCATCTCGTAGTAAAGGCTTAACCATTGTAGAAAAAGAAGTCCCTGAAAAACTCAATGACCATGAGGTTTTAATTGAAGTACTAAGTGCGTCCTTATGTGGCACAGATGTCCATATTTATGAGTGGGACCTATGGGCAGCGAATCGCTTGAATCCGCCTTTAACCGTCGGTCATGAATTTTCTGGACGCGTCGTCAAAGTCGGACCGAAAGTCGACCGCGTTAAAGTGGATGATATCGTCTCTTCTGAAACACACATCGTTTGTGGACAATGTGAATTTTGTCGCACAGGCCGTGGTCATATATGTCAAAATACCCAAATCATCGGGGTGGACCGCGATGGTTGTTTCGCCGAATATATCCGCATGCCAGAATCCAATTTAATCATCGATAAGAGTGGGGTTGACCCGAAATTCTTATCCGTTTTAGAACCCCTCGGTAACGCCGTACATACGATGTTACACTTTGACATTTCATGTAAAACAGTCGCTGTGGTGGGGTGTGGACCGATTGGTTTGATGGGCATCAATGTTGCGAAAGCGGTCGGTACGAAAAAAATCATTGCGATTGAAGTGAACCCATTCCGAATGAATCTCGCGAGAGAACTCGGCGCCGATATCGTCATCAATCCAAGAGAAACCGATGTGATTGAAGCGGTCATGAGAGAAACCCAAGGCTTAGGTGTCGATGTGGTTGCTGAATTCTCAGGCAACAAAAAAGCAATTGAACAAAGCTTTAAATACATCAAAAAAGGTGGACACATGTCCTTACTCGGTATTGCCTCTGAAAAGATTGAAATCGATATTTCTAATGATGTTGTTTTCAAAGGCATCACCATTTATGGTGTCACTGGACGTAAAATGTATGAAAACTGGGACCAAGTCTCTGCTTTATTGGAGTCCAAGAAGATCCGTTTAGAAAAGATTGTGACCCACGTCATTTCAATGAAAGATTATGAAGAAGCCTTCAAGATCATGGCTTCAGGTAACAGTGGTAAAGTCGTACTCATCCCATAGGAGGTTAACCATGGATTTTTTAGAAGCTAAGGTTCAAGCCTTGAAAGAAGCCGGTATATACCGTGAATTACCAGTCAACGATACACCAATTGACGCCATCATTGAACTCAATGGTAAAAAAGTCATCAACTTATGTTCCAACAACTATTTAGGGTTTGCGAACCACCCAAGACTTATTGAAGCCTCCAAAAAAGCATTGGATCAATATGGTGTCGGTGCAGGGGCGGTTAGAACAATTGTTGGTAACATGAAAATCCATGAACAGTTGGAAGAAACCATCGCTAAATTCAAAAAAGAAGAGGCGGCCCTCGTCTATCAAAGTGGGTTTTTATGTAACTTAGGGGTCATCCAAGCCGTCACCACTGAAAAAGATTTGATCCTTTCCGATGAACTCAACCATGCCTCCATCATCGATGGGGTTAAGTTATCCAAGGCTGATAAAGCGGTGTTTAAACATTCAAACATGGCCGATTTGGAAAGACTATTGATTGAAAAAAGAAATCAATATGAACAAGTATTGATCATCACCGACGGTGTATTTTCGATGGATGGTGATTTAGCGAACCTACCTGAAATCGTGCGATTAGCTAAAAAATATAACGCACTCACCTATGTGGATGACGCACATGGGTCAGGCGTACTCGGTGAACATGGTCGAGGGACTGTCGATCATTACCATTTACATGGCCAAGTGGATTTCATCATTGGTACACTATCGAAAGCGATTGGTGTCGTTGGTGGGTATGTTTGTGGATCCAAAGCCATGAAATCTTATTTATTACATAGAAGTAGACCACATTTGTTTTCAACCTCGATGCAGCCAAGTGCGGCTGCAGCCATCATCGAAGCTTTCCATATGCTTGAATCATCCGATGATTATACTGAAAAGTTGTGGGAAAATGCACGGTATTTAAAAACCAAACTCCAAGCCATGGGATTTGATATTGGGCACTCACAAACCCCAATCACCCCCATCATGGTGGGCGATGAAGTAAAAACTATGGCATTTTCGAAACAATTGTTAGATAATGGTGTATATGTATCTGGCATCATTTTCCCAACCGTTCAAAAAGGCAAAGGTCGAATTCGTGTCATGGTTTCTGCATTACATACCAAAGCGATTTTAGACCAAGCATTATCAATCATGGAGAAAACAGCCAAAGATATGAAAATCCTGTGAGGTGGAGCTATGTTTATACTGGTAGAAACGAAAGAAAACATCAAGAAAATTTCTAAAATGTCCAGAACCATATGGACAGAAGCGTATGAAAAAATCTTATCCAAAGAACAAATCGATTATATGCTCACCACGTTTTTATCCGTACCATCCATCAAAGACCAAATCAACACTGGTTTTGAGTATTACATCATCAAAGGCGATAAACCCGTAGGTTTCGCAGCAATTAAAGACGAAACCGATAAAATATTTTTATCCAAAATTTACATCTATAAAGAGTATCGGAATCAGGGCTTTATGCGTGGATTCATAGAAAAAATCAAAGAACGCAACAAACCGATATATTTAACTGTCAATAAGTATAACTTAGACGCCATCAAAGCATACCAAAAGATGGGTTTTGAAATCAAAAATGAAATCATTACCGACATTGGTAAAGGCTATGTGATGGATGACTATGTCTTGGAGCTTTCACAATGACCTTTAAAGATATTTATCATCAAGAGTCAGGAAAACCCTATTTTCAACAACTCAAAGCCTTCGTTCAATCCGAACGTATGACGAAAACCATATACCCCAAAAAAGAAGATTTATTCAGGGCTTTTGACCTCACACCTTTTGACCAAATTAAAGTGGTCATCCTAGGTCAAGACCCTTACCACGGTGAAGGACAAGCCCACGGCTTGTGTTTTTCCGTGAATAAAGGCGTTGTAATACCACCCTCTTTAGTCAATATGTACAAAGAAATCGAAAGTTCTTTGGGTTTAAAAATGCCTAAGCATGGTGATTTATCGAATTGGGCCAAACAAGGGGTATTGTTGTTAAATACCATTTTAACCGTGGAAGCGAACCGTCCACTTTCACATCAAAACCAAGGGTGGGAAACATTCACATTAGAAATCATTAAAGCCATCAACCAACTCAATCAACCGATTTGTTTCATGTTGTTTGGGGCACACGCCAGAAGCTTTAAACCGTATTTAACTAATCCAAAACACCTCATTTTAGAAACGTCACACCCTTCACCACTATCGAATTATCGTGGCTTTTCAGGGAGTCAAGTCTTTTTAAAGTGTAATCAGTTCTTACAAAATCATGGCGAAAAAACAATCCAGTGGCAGGATTTATGATTCCATGATACAATACCCTTACAGAGTAATAAGGAAGCGTTAAGTGATCAACCATGGGATGTCGGGTTGGTACGAACACGATAGTGGCGGTTTCCTTATGCGTCCGCTGTAAGTTTTTATGGTGGATCTCTAGTAGATGGAGGTCTTTTATTATGAAGAAAAGTGTTAAGTTTTTAGCCTTGGCTGGGGTATTGACTGCGCTGTCGGTTGCGATCGATGTGGTGGTCAAACAATTCATGCCGAGCAACAATTTTGGGCTACCTTTTTACGCCATACCACTCATCGTTGGCGGGATTGTCTTAGGACCAGTGTATGGCTTAATGATGGGGTTTGTCAGTGATTTTATTGGTTTCCAATTGGCACCACAAGGCGACTTTATCTTATTGTTTGCACTTAGTGCAATGGGCTGGGGATTCATTCCAGGATTGTTTTTAAAACATAAGTCCAGTTTAGAAAAAATCATCCTCGTATTATTTTTTACCCACGTCTTCGCGACCGCTTCCAATACCGGTGCGATGTTCTTGTATGGGTGGGGCGAGTACGCCATGGCATCCTTGGCTTTAAGACTTTGGATGTTACCAGTGAACGTGTCATTTATCAGTGTGATTGTATTTTATTTGAATACTCGATTACAGCCCGTTTACGATGATTTCTTGTTTCAAAAGTAACAAACTAGCACCTACATCCAAGGTGCTTTTATTTTTTATCAATAAAATTCAAAAAAATTCAAAATGATATTCACATCATATTAACCTAGGTGTATAATGTAGGTGAGGTGATTATTTATGTTAGAAATTAAAAATGTCGTCAAAACGTATAATAAAACCAAACGTGCCAACGACAACGTCACACTATCGATTGAAAAAGGGGATTTATTCGGCTTTGTTGGACACAACGGTGCGGGAAAAACCACATTATTAAAAGCCATCGCAGGGATCATTGATTTTGATTCAGGTGAAATTTTAGTCGATGGGTACTCGGTAAAAAAAGAACCCTTATTGGTCAAAGAACGCATCGCCTATATTCCAGATAACCCAGATATTTATGAATCCTTGAGTGGGATTGAATACTTAAACTTCATTGGGGATGTCTTTAAAGTGCCTAGCTTAGAACGCAAGTCGATGATTGAAGCCTATGCGAAGAAGTTTGAACTAGACCAAGTGTTGAACCACCCAATTTCATCCTATTCACACGGGATGAAACAAAAACTGGTCATCATCAGCGCACTCATCCACAAACCCAAATTACTGTTGTTAGATGAACCATTTGTCGGATTAGACCCAAAGGCAGCATTCTTATTAAAAGAAGAATTCAAAGCCCTATGTGAAACGGGTTCAAGTATATTCTTTTCTACCCATGTATTAGAAGTCGTTGAAAAATTATGTAATAAGGTCGCCATCATCAAACAAGGCAAGATTGTTGCAGGCGGGTATACCCAAGACATCATTAAAGACCAATCCTTAGAACACCTATTCATGGAGATTGCGAGTGAAGCCTAATGTATCTAAAACTCGTATCTGTATTTTTTAAAGAGAATTTCTCATTAAAACGACTGTTTGGGTTTGATTTAAAGAAAAACAAAACCAAAACAATATTGATTGGTTTCGCCATTCTTTATGCTTTGGCTGCTTACATGTTTGGGTTTGGTTATATGTTTTTTGATTTGGCTAAAATCATGAATGAAGCCAACCAAGTTCAAGTCGTATTGTCGTTTTCAGTCACTTATGTCATTGGCTTATCGGTCATGATGACCCTATTTAGAGCGAGCGGTTATTTATTCCATTACAAGGATTACGATATTTTAGCCCCACTACCGATTCCAGATTTTGTCGTGTTATTAGGTAAAATAACAGTCATGTTGTTGATGATCTATATCACATCATTTATCTTTGTATTACCGATTGCTTTCGCATACTTTTTCTTCCAAGGGGTATCGTTTTTAGCCTTACTGTATTTCTTACTTGGATTTGTATTGACCCCCCTCATCCCACTCGTGGTATTGGCGTTCGTATCTTTAGGACTAGATTACATCACTAAAAAACTCCCATTCGCCAAAATCCTAAACATCATTCTATTATTCGCCATATTCTTAGGTATTTTCGCTTTGTCATTTTCATTCAATGACACAGAAGTGAACCCACTGACAGGTCAAATCGATATGGTCAAAGGGTTGAGCGATGTTTATCCACTCATCGGTTGGTACATCGATGCTGTCCATGAGTTAAATCATTTACACATGCTTTATTATATTTTGGTTTCCTTAGGTACCTTTGGATTGTTCATTTTGGTCGTCAATGCGGTGATTAGAAAAACCAATCAAACCAAAACCAAAGGGTATATCAGTAAAAAGACCAAAGTCAATTATGATTCTAAAGGGCTGGTATTTACGATGGTGATTAAAGAAATCAAAAAGTATTTCTCTATCCCAATTTACGCAGTGAATACAGGATTAGGTCCAGTCATACTCATCGCGATTGGTGTCGCATCCTTCTTCTTTAAAAATGACATTCAAAGCTTCCTCAGTCAAATGATGGAAGTGGACTTACCACTGGAACCATTGTTACTCATTTTATTTGGATTTTCGATTGTGATGACCTATACCCCAGCGGTGAGTTTGTCTTTAGAAGGCAAAAACTTTTGGATTTTAAAGAGTTTGCCAATTGAACCTAGAACCATCATGATTTCCAAAATCATCTTTAATGTCATATTGATTGTTCCGATCGGTTTAATCAGTTTATTGATGTTGGGTATCAACTTGAGTTTGGAACCTTTATCGGTGCTAGTTATGATGTTTGATGTTGTTGGTTTAGCAATTTTATCTTCTTTGATCAATGCATATGTAAATCTATATATGCCTAAATTTGATTTCCAAAATGATGTTGAAGTCGTTAAACAAAGCATCGCTTCATTGGTGGGCGTTTTTGGTGGGTTCGCACTCATTATTACCTTTGGCGTTGCCTATTACTTCTTAAGCAAAGCTCTCTCGACACAAGCCACATTATTCATCATTGGTGCCATTATGACACTGCTTAGTGGATTGTTATATGTTTATTTGAAGCCAGTTTCCGATAAACAATTTAGGGGTTTCTAATGCATTCAATCAGTTTAGGTATTTTCATACTGCTTTGGCTATTTTACGGATTGATGGTGTTTAGAATGTGGACCCATATTCGATCATCTAAAGACCAATACGATGAAAATAAAATAGAAACATTTGTAAATGAGTATTTGATAAAACACAACATGAATGACCCAAAACAAGTTAATCTTAAAATAATGAAGATTGGCTATGTAGTCAAAAAAGTGTCCCAAACGATTGCCATACTTATGGTTTTTATAGGGGTAATCGTCTTACATACCTATGCTATTCCAAAAGGTTCAAAACCACTCGAATATGACGGTTTAATGTTTGCTATTATGCCTGCATTTTTGGTGATGCTCACGATGATTGGTTATGTCATATATCCGATTTCATATAAATCACTGGATGTATCTAATTTTATCTATCTAACAAAGGATAAAATAATGGTCAATGGTGATAGAATTCATGAGTTAAATTTTGATGCAAAAATGGTTCATAAACTGGGCTTTTGGACTTTTACGATATTATTCCCATTCTTTATTATGGGCTTCTTAACTACAGGTTATTACAATGAAAATGAAGTGGTGTATCGAGGGTACTTTTCATTTCAAACAGAAGTTTATGCTTATGATGAGTTGATTGTAGTAAATCGTAATTTTAAAGATTATCGCGGAAAAACTACCAGTGTGCGATATTACATTACCAACGCACAAGGTCAGACGTTGGACATCTTGAATGATGATTTTTATGATCAAACAGTTGAAATACATCAATATATTTTGGCTTCTAATCCCAATGTGATTAACAAATGGACAATCACCCAGAGTAATTTAGACTATATAAATGAAAAAACTGCACCCATTCAGGCGCAGATTTACGAAATATTTGATTAGCAGTTTGTGAGAACAAATTGCTTTTTATTTTGTGGATTCTCTTTCAATCAACTTAACATCCAAAACGCTGTGGAAATCACCGAGGGGTTCGTCATTTAATAGTTTCACTAAGGATTCTAAAGCGAGTTCACCCATGCGACGAATTGGTTGTTCGATGGTGGTAATGGTTGGGGATACCAACTTCGTATAGACAATGTTGTCAAACCCAACGATTTGTACATCCTCAGGGACTTTACGACCCAATTTTTGTAAGATGTTTTGTGCGTGGATGGCTAAGAAGTCTGAAGTTGCGAAGACAGCGTCAATTTCTGGATGATCTTGGATGATTTGTGTGATGACATCGATGCTTGGATTAAGTAAGTCGGTATCATAGGAAATATAAGGGATGTTGTTTTGAACCAAGACTTGTCTAAAGCCTAAGGAACGTTCAGATACGGTAAGTAAGAACGAAGGACCGCGTAATTCTAAAATGTAACGTGCTCCACCAGAGATTAACTTTTGAGCAGCGATGATGCCACCAAGGATGTTGTTAGATGTAATCGAAGGGATATTTTCAGATAGAATGTGGTCTACGGTTACGATTGGCAAATCAGACTTGATTAACTGTTCGACATTGTGCGCATTTGAAGCGACGATGATGCCATCGATGTTGTATTGAGAATAAATGTGGATATAATCTTTTTCACGTTTCGCGTTGTCTTGAGTATTCGACAACATGATTTTGTAACCGAGTCTCATCGCTGAGTTTTCAATGCCTTCAATGAGTTCTGCGTAGAACTGGGTATCAAAATGTGGCACCAAAACACCAATTAACTTGGAGTGCTTGTTAAATAAGCTTCTCGCAAGCTCATTTGGGATATAATTGAGTTGGTGGATTGCATTTTCAACGAGCGCTCTCGTTTCTTCATTCACATAACCTTTTTTGTTAATGACACGTGAAACGGTTGCGACACTGACATTTGCTTTTTTTGCGACATCTTTAATGGTTGCCATAGATAACACCTCATGAATATTATATAATAATACTATATTTTTAGAAAGTAAAAACGAAAGGGACCCCACTATGATCAAAATCATCGGCGCAGGACTTGCCGGCAGTGAAGCTGCTTGGTATCTTGCGAATCAAGGATATAAAGTAAAACTCTATGAAATGAGACCTGTCAAAATGACGCCTGCACACCAAACGTCTAATTTTGCTGAACTCGTCTGTTCAAACTCATTGCGTTCCAATGACCCACACAATGCCGTTGGCATGTTGAAAAACGAAATGATGCGCATTGGCTCACTCATCATGGAAGCAGCCTATCAAAAAGAAGTACCTGCGGGGTCTAGCTTAGCCGTTGACCGCGTCGGATTTAGTGCTTATGTCACTGAAAAAATCAAACAACACCCAAACATCGAAGTTGTCCATGAGGAAGTGACCGACATCGATATTGATACCTACACCATCATAGCGACAGGACCTCTCACGAGTGACACTTTAAGCGCTAAAATTCAAGCGTTGTTCGATGCGAAACAGCTTCATTTTTTCGATGCGGTTGCACCAATCATTGATGGCGAAACGATCAATTATGACATCGCATATTTGAAATCTAGGTATGACAAAGGCGAAGCGGCTTATGTCAATTGTCCAATGACCAAAGAACAATATGACCTATTTTATGATGAACTCATGAACGCCGAAAGAGCGACTTTAAAAGACTTTGAAGTCAATGTTTTCGAAGGGTGTATGCCTGTAGAAATCATGGCTTCTAGAGGTAGAGAAACCTTATTGTTTGGACCACTGAAACCGGTGGGATTAGAACATAATAATAATCGTCCATATGCCGTTGTTCAACTTAGACAAGACGATGCTGCACATACATTATTCAACATTGTTGGCTTTCAAACCAACCTCAAATGGGGCGAACAAAAACGCATCATCCGATTGATTCCAGGGTTGGAAAATGCCGATATCGTGCGATATGGCGTCATGCATCAAAATACCTATTTAGAATCTCCTAACATCCTAAATGGTTGTTATCAATCCAAACAATACCCTAAACTATTTGTTGCAGGACAAATATCAGGTGTAGAGGGTTATATTGAATCGGCTGCCTCAGGGTTATCCGCAGCTTTTCATCTAGACATGATACTAAAAGGTAAAGATATCGAACCATTCCCAAGAGAAACAATGATTGGTGCGATGAGTTATTATGTATCCACACTGAACAAAAGCTTTAATCCTATCAACGCTAATTTAGGTATTTTACCTGCTTTAGATAAACACAAAAAAGCAGATCGTAAACGTCTTTATGCTGAACGCGCAAAACAAGCTTTAGAGGATTTCTTATCGAGGTAATTGCATGACAAATGAAATAGCCCTTCAAACATTTAAAGAGTACCTTTTGATTGAAAAACATTACGCTGACCCGACCATCACAGCTTATCTATCGGACATCACAGCGTTTTTAGAATTCATTCAAAAAGAAGGTTTCGCCGACGAATTGTTAGAAGTTAAAAGGGAACGTATTTTTGGTCATTTCTTGAATCATTTAAGCAATAACAATATTAAGAATAAATCCATCACACGAAAGATTTCCGCACTCAAAGCATTTTATAAGTACCATTTTAAAATGAAACACATTGAAATCAACCCTGTTCTTAAATTAAAATCACCCAAAGTAGAAAAAAGATTACCCAAGATTGTTTCAACCAAAGAAATTGAACTCATCTATCAAACCATCGATCAAACAACACCTTTGGGTTTGAGAAACTATTTGATTTTTGATTTGTTGTATTCCACAGGTATCCGTGCTTCGGAATTGTGTCAACTCAAACTATCTGATATCGAAATATCCAATCAAAGAATCTTGATTCATGGTAAAGGATCCAAAGACCGTTATGTCATCATCCATGATACGTTGAAAGATACGTTTAGAACATACTTAACGTATACCAGACCCATCTTGTTATCGAAAGGGGATACCCTCGAAAACAAGCATGTGTTCATCAATTATAAAGGGACTACGTTAACCCCGCGTGGCCTAAGAGTCATATTAAACACACTCTTTGACCGTGCCGGTGAACTCATCCATGTGTCACCACACATGCTCAGACATTCCTTCGCATCCACCTTACTCAACCATGGGGCAGATTTGAGGGTCGTTCAAGAACTCCTCGGACATGAACATTTAAAAACCACCCAAGTCTACACCCATCTAACCACGGAAAAAATCCGTCAATCCTATAAAGAAAGCCACCCTAGAGCAACCAAAAAATGAAAAAATTAGCAGACATCATCATCGAATCCGGATTAGAAAATCAAACCCCCACCGCCACCCGTTTTACCGTGAGAGCCATCATCTTAAAAGACAAACAGTTGTTGATGACTTATTCCAAGAAATTTGACGACTACATGACCCCAGGGGGTGGTGTCGAAGCCGATGAAGACTTCGTGGTTGCGCTCAAGCGCGAACTCGAAGAAGAAGTCGGTGTGGTTGCGAACACCATCGAACCGATTGGATACATTGAAGAATTGAGAAGTGGTCAACGCGATGGTATTTTGTATCAAAAGAGCCATTATTTTGAAGTAACCATTTCACACTTGGTAGAAACCAATCCAGAAGATTATGAAATCCGTTTTGGGATGACACCAGTTTGGGTGTCAATCGATGATGTCATTGAAAAAAACGATTATCAAATCCGTACCAGATTGAAAAAAGACGGACTAGAAATCCACCCGTATTCAACCCTTACCAGAGAAAACATCGTACTAAAATACATTAAAGAGGTCAAAAAAATATGAGAAAATTTGAAAAGATTTCCAGCCATCAAGCCCTGGATTTTGAATTACCAAAGCGGGCGACATCCCATTCTGCGGGTTATGATTTAGCAGCCGTAGAAGCCGTTGAAATTAAACCTGGCGACATCCAAAAAGTATCCACAGGACTCAAAGTTTCAATGGAAGATGGTGAAGTATTGTTGGTTTTCCCAAGATCCTCTTTAGGTCTTAAAAAGCAATTGATGATGGCCAACAATGTCGGTGTCATCGACCAAGATTACTACAATAGCCCAGGCAATGAAGGTCACATCATGATCCCAATTTATAACTTTGGTAAAACCACCCAAGTCATTGAAAAAGGCGAACGTGTTGCCCAAGGCATTTTTGTTCAGTACTTAAAAACCGATGACGATATCGCTTCAGATGAAAAGCGTATTTCAGGCTTTGGCAGTACCGATAAATAAGGGTTTATTCGCGTATTTACGCAATTCTTAAGATTTATTTATAATTTGTAACAAATGGGGTTGCAATCTCATCGGTTGTGACCTATAATTGATGTATACTTAATCTGGTTTAAGGTGTACTTAGTACATAACAGGGAAGAAAGTTAAAAGCTTTCGCTGCCCCAGCAACCGTAAGATGGACAACTCACAAATACCACTGTGCATAACGGGAAGGTGTGATGCGGATGAAATCGAGCCGGTAGACCTACCTGAAACCCAATCAAGTACCGCCTGGGTGATGCGTGTATGAAAACAATTTTTTGATTGTTATTTATATCTATACTCCAGGTGGGTATAGATTTTTTTATTGACATATAAAGGCTGGAGGAGAAAACAATGTCAACATGGTTTAAAAAGATTTTTTTAGTTGTGTTTTTACTAACCCTATCTTTTGGGTTAGCCGCATGTCAGGTCAAACCTGAAGAAGGCGATAAAGTCCTCATCACGATTGAGTTGTATGACGATGCTTTGTTGGTATCAAAACAATTTAAAGTGAATGAAAACGTATCTGCAGAAGCTGCATTAGATGAATATCTAGAGCCGACTTATGAAGTGTATTCATGGGGAAAAATGCTTTTAACACTCACTTATCAAACATATAAGCTAGAACCCGGTAACCAAGAATTCATTGCTTTTTATGTGAACGGCGAATCCTCTATGGTCGGTGTATCGGATTATTATGTCAAAGACAATGACGTTTTAGCATTTAAATTAGAAAGCTGGTCTTAGTGTGCGTATTCGAATTTTTGACCTCGTTGTGATGGCGATTTTTACAGCCATCATCTTCGTCGTAGAACAAGCCCTATCGTTTATCCCTAACGTCCAATTGACGGTGTTTTTGCTCATCCTTTATACCCGTTTGATTGGTGCTAAAAAAACGATATTCATTGTCATCATTCATACCATGCTAGATAACATCTACATGGGCACGATGATTTGGCATTTGGTGGTACCGATGATGTTTGGCTGGTCATTAATTCCAATCTTATTAAGCACAGTCTTTAGAAAAGTAGAAAGTGTTCATGGCTTAGCCCTCTTCGCTTTTGTCTTTGGTTTTATTTACGGCATGACATTTATCCCATTTCAATCGTATGTATGGGGTTATAATATGTTGCTATATTTTATGTATGATTTACCATTTGAATTCGCGATGGGCATCTCTGGGGCATTGTCTGTCGCAATCCTATATCAACCGGTGTATTACTACATGAATCACGAGATCACAAATTATCAATTATTAGACACAAAACGGTATGTTTCCTAAAAGAAGTCGAAAGATTTCTTTTTCTTTTTGAACTTTTTTGAATGATTTGATGGGGAATATGCTTAAATAAAATAAAACGGGTTGCATTCCCATATGTAATATGATATAGTTAATAAGGCAGTAAAATACACATGCATGAACAGTGGTTTACCAGGTGCCCACTCGGGTGGTTGAAACCATGTATGTCATGCAGAGGAAGACTAACAAATGGAGGAAAGAAAAATGTCAGTCGTTTCAATGAAGCAATTACTTGAATCTGGCGTTCACTTCGGTCACGCAACCAGAAGATGGAACCCAAAGATGGCTCGTTACATTTACACTGCACGTAACGGCATTTACATCATCGACCTTAAGAAGACTGCAGAGTCTATCGAGAAGGCGTACCAAGCATTGTTCGCCATTGCACAAAATGGTGGTAAAGTCCTATTCGTAGGTACCAAGAAGCAAGCACAAGAAGCAGTTAAAGAAGAAGCAGCAAGAACTGGTCACTTCTATGTTGACCAAAGATGGTTAGGTGGTACCTTAACCAACTTTAAAACCATTCGTAGAAGAATTAAGAGATTAAAAGACTTATACGATATGGAAGCACAAGGCACATTCGAAGTATTACCTAAGAAAGAAGTCATCGGTCTTAAGAAAGAACGCGAAAGACTTGAAAAATTCCTAGGTGGTATCAAAGAAATGCAAAAACTACCTGAAGCGATCTTCATCGTAGACCCACGTAAAGAAAGAAATGCCATCCTAGAAGCACGTATCTTGAACATCCCAGTATTCGGTATCGTTGATACCAACTGTGATCCAGATGACGTTGACTATGTCATCCCAGCGAATGACGACGCAATCAGAGCCGTAAAACTCATCACTTGGGTTATGGGTAATGCAGTCGTTGAAGCACAAGGTGGCGTCGTTGAAAAGTTTGAAGATTCTGAAGAAGTCAACATGCAAGAAGCATCTAGAAATGTTGAAAACAAAGAACGCCCAAGACGTCCTCAAAGAGACAATGCTCAACCTAGAGAAAATAGAGAATACAAGAAGCCTTATGTTAAAAGAGAAGGCGCAGCAGCACCAGCTTCATCCGCTCAACCAACTGAACTAGAAAAACTAAAAACAAGTGAATTAAGAGAACTTGCAAAAGCAAAGAATGTTCCTGGCTATGAAGAAATGAAGAAAGCTGACTTACTTGCAGCATTAAAGTAAAAAGGTAGATAGGGATGTTAAATCATCCCTTTTATTTTAATAAAGATTACAAAAGAATCAAAAAAAGGTATAATATTATTGAAATTAGGAGGATATTAACCATGGCAGTTACAGCAGCACAAGTTAAAGAACTAAGAGACATCACCGGTGCGGGGATGTTAGATTGTAAAAAAGCATTAGAACAAACCGATGGCAATATTGAAGCAGCCGTTACTTATCTAAGAGAAAAAGGGATTGCTAAAGCCGCTAAAAAAGCCGATAGAATCGCCGCTGAAGGTCTATGCAATGTCATCGTTGAAGGCAACGTTGCCGTCATTTATGAATTAAACTCCGAAACTGACTTCGTCGCTAAGAATGAAAAGTTCTTAGGACTATTAGACAATTTGGGTCACATCATTTTGACCAGTGGTGCACAAAACACAGAAGCTGCATTACAAGTCGTAAAAGATGGCAAATCGGTTGAAACCTTATTGGCAGAAGCAACCGCAACCATCGGCGAAAAGATCACTTTAAGACGTGTTCAAAGAGTCGTCAAAGAAGACGCTCAAGTGTTTGGTGCTTACAAACACATGGGTGGTAGAATCGCTACTTTAGCCGTATTAAACGGTGGTAACGATGCTGTTGCGAAAGACATCGCAATGCACGTTGCAGCGCAAAAACCACAATACTTAGACCAATCTCAAATTTCTGCAGACTTCATTGCGAAAGAAAGAGACGTTTTAGTTCACCAAGCGATTGAAGAAAACTCTAAAGAAGCAAAACCAAAACCACAAGCCATCCTTGAAAAGATGGTCGAAGGCCGTTTGAACAAGCAACTCAAAGACATTTGCTTGGTTAACCAACCATTTGTTAAAAACCCAGATGAAACCGTTGAACAATATGTGAAGAACAATAAAGCAGTGGTTGCATCCTTCATCCGCTTAGAAGTAGGCGAAGGCATTGAGAAGAAAGAAACTGACTTTGCTAAAGAAGTCATGGAACAAGTCAGAGCTTAATTAAAAAAATCAAATCAAACAGATCGAGGTGTCTATGAGCTATAAACGCGTATTACTAAAAATGAGTGGAGAAGCGATGAAAGGTCATACGGAATTTGGCATCGATCCTCAAACCGTCATGAAATTAGCCAAAGAAGTCAAGGACGTTAAAGACCTTGGCATCGATGTTGGTATCGTGGTTGGTGGTGGGAACATTTGGCGTGGTAAAACCGCTGAAGGTCTCGGGATGGATCGTGCACAAGCCGACTACATGGGTATGTTAGCCACCATCATGAATGGATTGGCACTACAAGATGCACTTGAAAAACTAGGCGTCCCTACCCGTGTTATGAGTTCCTTGAACGTTTCCGAAGTATGCGAACCATACATCCGCAGACGTGCCACACGCCACATGGAAAAAGGTCGCGTTGTCGTGTTTGTAGGCGGGACTGGATCACCTTACTTCTCGACCGATACCGCAGCCGCATTACGCGCTGCAGAAATCGACGCAGAAGTCATCTTAATGGCTAAAAACGGGGTTGAAGGGGTTTATAACAAAGACCCAAGAAAATTCACGGATGCCATCATGTACAATGAATTAACCCACAAATTCGTTTTAGAACACGGGCTAGAAATCATGGATTCCACCGCAGCTAGCTTGTGTAAAGATAATCACATCGATCTCATCGTATTTAATATGAACCAAGAAGGCAACATCAAAAAAGCCGTCTTAGGTGAAAAAATAGGCACCATCGTAAAATAGGAGAAGAAGATGAACGAACAAGCTGATTTAATTTTAATGGAAGCTGAAGAAAAGATGGAAAAATCCATCCATGCCCTTCAACACGATTTCGCATCGATTCGTACCGGTAGAGCTAACCCTGCATTATTAGATGTGGTTCACATCGAATATTACGGTGTCGATAGCCCAATCAAGCAAATCGCTTCGATTTCCGTTCCTGAAGGTAACCAACTTTATATCAAACCATTCGACAAATCGACATTGAAAAAAATCGAAAGTGCGATTCAAGCGTCACAATTGGGTTTGCAACCTCAAAATGATGGCGTAGGTATCCGCTTGATTTTACCTCAACTCACCACTGAACGCAGAAAAGAATTGGCTAAGCAAGCTGAAAAATTATCTGAACATGGAAAGATTGCGGTTAGAAATGTCAGAAGAGAAGCCAATGAACACATCAAGAAGTTAGAACTTACAGAAGATGCGGAACATGGCTACATTGAAGACGTTCAATCGTTGACCGATAAGTTTGTTGAAAAAGTCGATCAGGTGACCAAAGTCAAGATCGAAGAAATCATGGCAATCTAAATGTCAAAGGCTAAGCAATTGGCCTTTTTCTTTTTCATAATCATAAAAATGAACATAAAACGCCATATAAGTCTTACAAAATTCTTAAAGATTCGTTATAATGAATATAAAGGAGAGTGATATTATGGCAAAGAAACAAAATTTAAGTGTGTTGGAAATGGTTTTAATCATCATTCCGTTAACCAATGGTTTAGGAATCGATAGATTCGTTATGGGAGACATGAAGTGGGGTCTCATTCGTTTAGTGTTGGCTTTCGTTTTCGGTATCGGCTTTATTCTTTGGATTGTTGACTTAGTATTCTTATTCCTAGGTAGATACCAAACTGATATGCTCAAATATTTAAAATAATTTATAAAATAAGGAAGAACAAATTGATGAGATTTGTTCTTTTTTTTGATATAAATGAATAATCAAGTCTTGTCATAAAATACATTAAATGATAAAATCAACGTATTGGAGGACGATGCGATGAATCTTAAAAAACAGTGGTTGTTAAGCCTTTTGTGTTTGGCGTCTTTGATGATTACTGGCTGTACCCATAAACAAGCACTCAAAACACCGATTGAACGGGCTTTGAATTACAGTGCTAAAGCGGATTCCCTGGGCGTAACCATCACCTATGCTTATGGCACAGGTGCGAATGAGCGCTATTTTGAGACCTCTTATGCATTTTATAATGATGAAAAATTCCAAACCGGTACGTTGGATGAAAACGGACTTCTATATTATAATTACGTTCACGAAGATCAACCTTACAGGGTTTACGAATACAATGGCCAATATTTTTATGAAGAAGCATTCACTTATTTTACAGGCGATTGGCATTTAAATCCTATTTTTCAAAAAATACGCTTGGATGATGATTTAGTTTACGATGAAAATACGGCCAGTTATCAAACACACATTTCTGGTACAGAGATGATGACCTCATACAGTGCATTAGACACATTGATTATGGAGATGACTGGGGATTCAAGGTATGAAGATATCCAAGGATTGGATCAAATTTTAGTGGATATTTATTTGGAATTAGATATTGAAACTGAACGCATCACTACCATGCGCATCGATATTGAAGACTATTTAAAAGCAGTCAACCGATTTGGCTTATTTGAGAACAATACATTAATATTGGATTTCAACTATGACTTAGAAAAATGCCCGGATGTGTCATTTAACGACATGATGGCTGACGACGCTGCTAGATGGCCAATGCTGAAGAGTCATTCCATTACTGTGGGTGAGGTATATCACACAGAAATACAATACCCAGAAGACTCGGATATGATTAAGCTTACTTTGACCGAATATGCAAACATCAAGATTGAATCGACAGGCATTTATGTACGGTATTACTATTATCAACAATACCCCGATGACGTTTTTTTGAACAACATCAGCATGAGTGTGGGGATGTATTATGGCTTTGGTGTAGGCACAGTCTACATTCGTATTGAAGGTACAGGTCAAGTAGGCGAAGCCACATTTCAATTGATTGTCGAACCTTAAGGTAGGTATCATTCAAAACAGTGGAGGATTTATATGAATCGCATAAAACGTTTGTTATGTTCAGGTTTTATTTTAAGTTTTTTTCTTGTAATAACTGGTTGTGAAAAGCCTATAGAAGATTTGGTTGAAGACAAATTTGAGGATACGATCGTCGATACAGCTTATAAGGCTTTAGGCACGTTTAAAAGCGTCAAAGTTGATTATGAGATGATCTATAATCCAGGTGGAGACGTCATTAAACGTTCTTCTGTTTACATATTCAACGACCCGATGATTCAAGCGGGATTTTGGGCAAATGATAAATTGGATTCAATCATCTATGTTCATGAGGACGATACATATCGTGTTTCTGAATATGAAGGTGATCACATTTATGAAGATTATCCATTCATCGAAGAAAATCATTGGAAACTGAACAAAATCATATTAAACAAAAACTTAATTGAGGATGAGTTTACGACAACAGGCAACATCCAAACGTACCCAGTAACCATCGCTGCAACTCAATTGATCAATGATTAT
>JAEZHT010000068.1 GCA_023436805.1 Bacillota bacterium | reverse complement strand
TATTTAGAGATGAATCAAAAACAATGGGTATTTTTATCGATGGGATTTATGTTGGGTGGGTTCATCTTAACCATACCGTTTATTGATAGTAAGTTCACAGCCAAACCGGTATCCAAAAAAACGCACTTAGTTGCTTTGATAGGGTTGATCATATCAGTCATGACGATTGGTTATGGTGTGATATTGGGTGATTTCCATCTGTATTATGAGGCATTCTTAAATGACTCATTCGTCCACATCATGACATTTGATTTCATATTCTTATATGGATTATCGATATATTTGTCCTTTAAAACATTCAAAAAACCGTACATATCACTCCTTCCAGTGATTGGGTTATATTTCTTACTATTTCAAGACACAGATTGATTTCAATTTGTGTCTTTTTCTTAAGATGTATCTCGCTTGAATTTCAAAGTATATTTGATAAAATTAAATTGAATACAATTAATTGGAGGATAAGACAATGTCAATTTACGAATTCGAAGTCAAACGTTTAAATCAACAAAAAGCATCTCTAAGCAAGTATGAAGGCAAAGTATTGTTGATTTTCAATAGTGCAACCAAATGTGGCTATACCAAGCAATACGATGGGATAGAAGCACTCTATGAAAAATACAACAAGCAAGGGTTAGAAGTACTAGACTTTCCTTGTAACCAATTCATGAACCAAGCCCCAGAATCGGGTAAAGAGATTGAATCTTTCTGCAAACTCAAATTCGGCACCAAATTTGAAATATTCGATAAAGTCGATGTCAATGGCAAACATGCAGACCCACTGTTTAAATATTTGCGCGCGAAAAAAGCCGTCGATTACCCGAAAACCAAATCTTCACTCATCGACCGTATCCGTGGGGCAAATACCATCAAATGGAACTTTACCAAGTTTTTAGTTGATCGTAACGGGAACGTCGTTTATCGTTTTGGACCAAGCTTCACCCCAGAAGAAATGGAGTCCTTCATCCAGGGGTTGTTATAAATGAACTGGAAACTCGATGAGCAATTGTGTTTCTTACTGTATGCGAGTTCTCGTAATGTCATCAAAGCGTATAAAGACATATTAGACCCATTCGGTTTAACCTATACACAATACATCACAATGATTGCTTTATGGGAACAAGACCATCAACTCGTCTCTGAACTGGGGGATAAACTCCAACTCGATTCAGGTACATTGACACCCTTATTGAAGAAACTAGAAAAAGAAGGACGCGTTACACGCGTTAGAGATTTAGAAGATCAAAGAAAGGTCTACATCAGTTTGACCAAAGCAGGTAAAGATTTAGGTGAGGCATGTAAAGTTGTGCCTGAACGTCTTTTACAATGCGTTCAAATCGATTTTGAAAAAGCAAAGCAGTTGTATTTCATCCTCAAAGGGGTATACAATGACTACCTCGAAGGAGACAAATCATGACCGAACTAGAAAAGAAAGCCTATATGCAAAAAGCGATTGAACTCGCCCAAAAGGGGGAAGGATTTGTTAACCCCAACCCACTGGTAGGTTCAATCATCGTGAAAGATGGCAAAATCATCGGTGAAGGCTACCATGAACGTTATGGTGGACCCCACGCTGAAGTGAATGCTTTTAATCACGCCACCGAAGATGTCGAAGGGGCGACGATGTTCGTTACCTTAGAACCGTGTGCCCACTATGGGAAAACACCACCGTGTGCCTTAAAGATTGTTGAAAAGAAGATTAAAAAAGTCATCATCGCGAAAACCGATCCAAACCCTTTGGTCAACATGAAGGGGATAGAAATCCTTAAAAATGCTGGGATTGAAGTGGAATACGGTTTGATGAGCGATGAAGTCGAACTTCAAAATGAAATCTTCTTAAAATACATTCAAACCAAAAAACCGTTTGTTTCAATCAAATACGCGATGACCGCCGATGGGAAACTCGCAACCAAAGATAACGACTCTAAATGGATCACCAATGAAGCCTCGAGGGCGTATGTCCATGAACTGAGAAACAGACACATGGCCATCCTGGTGGGTGTCAATACCATCATCCATGACGATGCGAGATTAAACACCCGTTTGGACAAACCACACCGTAATCCAATCCGAATCATCATCGACCCAGAACTATCCATCCCTAGGGATGCTTACGTGATTAAGACCGCGACTGTCCAACCCACTTGGATTGTCACAAAAAAATACGAACAACGCTTGGTGGACCAAGGTGTTCGTATCATCCAAATGCCTGAGATTGATTTTGTTCAATTGATGGATAAATTGGGTGAAGAAAAAGTCGATTCTGTCTTGATTGAAGGCGGGTCTTATACCCATGGCAAGGCCTTAGAATCTGGCATTGTCGATAAAGTTTACGCATTCATCGCACCGAAACTCATCGGTGGTAAAAACGCACTCACCCCGGTGGGTGGCGAGGGGGTCGCCCTCATGAGTGATGCCTATCAACTCAAAAACGTTACATATACCCCATATGGAGATGACATCCTCATGGCTGGTACTATCATAAAAGGAGCTTAACATGGATAATTTATTTCACACAGTAGAAGAAGTTTTAGAAGACATCAAAGCCGGTAAACCCATCATCTTGGTCGATGATTACGATGAAGATAATACCGGAGATTTTGTCGTAGCCGCTGAAAAAGTCAATACAGAAACCTTGGCTTTAATGGAAAAATATGCGAAAGGCATCATCAACATCACCACCGATAAAGAAAGATTCCACGCCCTAGGCATTCAAGCCTTATACGAACAAACCATCACCGCGTATCAAACCGCGAAAGTGATGTCCGTTGAACTCAATTGTACGGGGAATCGCACTGAAAAAGCGTTAAAAACAATCAATGCGATTTTGAATCCAGAAACCAAACCAGGGTCGTTTCTTCAACCAGGGGTCATTTTCCCGATTCAATACCGTCAAGGTGGGGTCTTAAAGCGTGCAGGTCGTCCTGAGGCTTCGGTAGATTTCGCTAAACTCGCTGGGTTATACCCAGCTGGGGTGACTTCGATCATCTTAAAAGAATCTGGTGAACCTTACCGTTTATATGAACTCAGAGATTTGGCTCAAAAACTCGGGTTAAAATGGACCGCTGTTTCAAGTTTAATCGAGTTCCGTAAACGCAGTGAAAACTTCATCAAACGTGCCGCTGAAGCGAACTTACCAACCTCACATGGGGATTTTAGAATGATTGGTTTTGAAAACGCGATCAGTGGCGAACACCATGTTGCTTTAGTCAAAGGGGACATCAAACCTGGCGATGAAGTCTTGGTAAGAGTCCACTCCGAATGTTTAACAGGAGACGCTTTTGGTTCAATGAAATGTGACTGTGGTGAACAACTCCAAGCCGCTTTGGATAAGATTGAAAAAGCCGGTAAAGGTGTATTGGTTTATATGCGTCAAGAAGGCCGTGGGATTGGTTTAATCAATAAAATCAAAGCATATAATCTTCAAGATCAAGGGATGGACACCGTTGAAGCCAACCTCGCACTTGGCTTTGCTGAAGACTTAAGAGACTATGGTATTGGGGCTCAAATCTTAAATGATTTGGGTGTAACCAAAGTCAAGCTCATGACCAACAACCCATTAA
The DNA here is from genome assembly GCA_023436805.1 of Bacillota bacterium. GTDB lineage: Bacteria > Bacillota_I > Bacilli_A > Acholeplasmatales > UBA5453 > Paracholeplasma. The sequence goes on along the minus strand of JAEZHT010000068.1, from coordinate 16,427 downwards.
AACTGTCAGGTTTAACCGGTTATGGCATTGAGATTGCTTCAAGAGAACCGATCCAACTCAACCACAACGAACGTAATGAGTTTTACATGAAGACCAAAAAAGATAAAATGGGTCACATGCTCAAATTCAAGGAATAATTTATGGCGTATAAAACCATCTGTTTGGATTATGATGGTACCATCCATGACAGTATCCAAATCTATTATAAAGCGTTCCTAAAAGCCTTTGACTATTTGGTCCAACATGGCCATCAAGCCAAAAAAGACTGGACCAAAGATGAAGTCAAACGCTTTTTAGGACAAAACCCACCCGAAATGTGGGCATCTTTCCAACCAGCCATACCCCCGGAAGTCATTTCAGTGGTTTCAAAAATGATTGGTGAAGCGATGAGAGACTCCATATTAAACCATGAAGGGGTATTGTTTGAAGGTGCATTAGATACTTTAGCCTATTTAAAAGAAAAGGGCTATACTTTGGTCTACTTATCAAATTCTAAAAACTACTATATGGAAATCAATAAAAACGAATTCCAATTGGACCGATATTTTGATCTATTTGTATCTTCTGAAATGTATGATTACATACCTAAGAAAGACATCTTAAAGCAACTCAAAGGTTCACTCCCACAACCGATATTGATGGTCGGTGACCGGATCCATGATATGGAATCGGGACATGCCAATCAAATCGATACGGTGGCTTGCTTATATGGTTATGGTAAAGATGAAGAATTCATTGGGTCCACCTACCAAATCCGAGACATCCGTGAATTGAAAAAAATACTATAAAAGATAAAACCACTGATATGATCCCCTTAGAGTAGACACTACAAATAATTAAAGTTTGTAGAAGTTTACAGAGAGGGGATTTTTCTTTAACGATGATGAATATGGCTATGACCAAATGCTATTCAGAATACTCAAGTTTGTATAGAAAAAAAGCACTCGAAAGTGCTTATTATTTGAATAGCCAAGGCAGTGCTTTTTGAATGCCTCTGTCCCAATATTCCCAGTTGTGTTCCCCATCATCAAAGATATAGGTATGGGGCACTTGTTTATCCGTCAAGAATTGATGGAAGCTCTTGTTATCTTCAATCAAGAAGTCGTTTTCACCACAAGTTAAGAATAGTTCAGGTAAAATCCCCTTTTTAAGATCCTTTTCTAATAAAAATCTCAAATCGTTTTTACCAGTGGTTTTCTTCCCAAACATCAAGTCAAATTGAGGTAAACGATTCACCATCCACGGGATGGCACGGATGAAATCGGGGTTCATGACACCCGATAAACTGACGGCTTTTACAAATTTCTTTGGGTTACTTAAGGCGAATTTCATCGCCCCATAACCACCCATCGATAAACCTAAAATGTAGGCTTCCTTTTGAACTGGGAAGAGGTTTTCGATAAATGGTACCAATTCTTTCATAAAATAGGTGTAATATTGTAGTCCGATGACATGGTCGGTATAATACGCGTTGAACCCTGAAGGCATGATGACACAAGCACGGCGATTACGCATGTAACGTTCAATCGCGGTGAGTCTGGTCCAGTCTTGGTGATCGCCATTATAGCCATGTAAGACATAAAACGGACGGAGTTTTTCATTCTTTTTTAAATCATCGGGTACCAAAACGGTCAGCGATGTGTTCATTTCGAGTGCTTGAGAGAAAAACGATAATTGAATTTTTGACATGGTTAGTCCTCCTTCAAAGGAATGGTGTGGGTTCGTTCAGCAGCCCCATAACTGCCATAAGTGATGATGAGTTCACCATCCATAAATGTGTAGTTGCAATAAGCATCTTCACCCGTCTCACAGGTGAAAACCTCACTGTAAAACAAGCCATTTCTTTGATAAAAACGGTCAGTGCCACTGAAGAAGAATGATCGAGATTCCACGATGATGCCTGCCTCAGGATGCATGACTTTGGTTGGGGTTTCAAAAATGACCACGATGAAAAATAGAAAGCCGGCAATGAGTACGAAAATACTCATCAGTACTTTGATGAACCACTGGGCAGATAAGACAATGGCGAGGTAAATCATGAAGCCACCAATTGGAATTAAATAGACATAACTATTGATCACAAATAACCCATCAAGTAAAGTCAATATCCCGAATCGATTGAGGATGAATGAAAGTATCCCAACGACAAGCAACGTAGACGCGATATAAATCCAATGACTGATTTTCATAAGACACTTTCGTTGGGGTAAGCGACACCGATTTGTTTTCGAATCTCATCCATTTGGCGTAAGATTTCTAGGGTATTCTCGACATTCATCCAAGGGGTTCTAAAACTATGATTTTCTACGGCTTCAATGAATCCATGGATTTCATACTCGTAGCCATTGACTTTGTGTGGTATTTCGATGTGTTCGATGATCTCTTTAGATAAATCATAGATGTATGCCTCATGGGCACCCCAGAAGAATGGGACTTTGATTGAACCTTTAGAACCATAAATCCAGGCATCTTTACTGCCTTCTTCAATGACAGAGGCGTGTAGGGTTGCTACTGCATGATTATAATGATAAATTAAGTCCACAGTACCATCCACTTTTGTATGGGTCAAGCGTGCTTTAGCTTCAAGGGTATTCGGTACACCTAAAACCAAATTGGCGTAAGTAATCGGATAAATCCCAACATCGAGTAGCGCGCCGCCACCCAAAGCAGGATTCATCAAACGGGCGTCATCCGATGGGTTACCACCAAACGCGAAATCGACTTTCATCGATTGGATTTCACCAATCATACCATTTTGAATCCGATTCAGGACGGTTTGTGTGACAGGTAAGAAGCGTGTCCACATCGCTTCCATGACAAAGACACCTTGGGCTTTCGCAAGCTCAAAGATGTGTGATGCTTGTTGTCTATTGAGCGTAAATGCTTTTTCACACAAAATGTGTTTCTTATGTTGAATGATTTCTTTCATTTGTTCATAGTGTAACCCATGGGGTGTTGCGACATAGATCGCATCCACTAAGGGGTCTTGATACAAAGACAAGTAATCCCCATAAGCTTGGATAAATCCGTATTTTTGTTGAAACTCACGGGCTTTTTCAATCGAACGACTGGCTACCGCCTGAAGCGTAACGCCAGTGCCTTGACACGCTGTTGAGAATGCATGGGCAATCGCACCAGCACCAATTAAACCGAAGCGTAACATTGTATCACCTCATCATATTCATCATAACATAAATCACTATAAATAAATGGACTTGTTCAAAAATTACCAACAACTCTGTAAAAAATATGCGAAATAATCTTGAAATACATAGTGTTTTCTAATTAATAGCGTTATAATATAGCAAAAGCATCATTTCATAAGGGGGATATTATGAGAGCACTACTAAAATTAATCTTACTCGTCTTACTGGGCCTAACTGGACTATTCTACTTTTTACCACTCATTGAAAACGCCGATTCTTTAGTCGCTGTCGTTTCTGCATTTGAAGCCAACATGGCATGGGTAGAATCCTTATACTTAGAAGTCGCAGCCGTTCTTACATTTGGTAGAGACTTGATGTTGCTCATGATTTTTGAAGTCATGTGTATCATCGCTTTAAAAAAAGACAAATAAGATGAAACCCGGTGACGGGTTTTATTTTTAACAACACAATCAAGAAGGGTTTAGAAAGTATAAGTTAGCTTTTCAGTTATAAACAAATAAGAACCATAGGGACTACGGGGATAGCCTATTGAGTCACTGGTGAAGACTGGTTTGGATAGGAAGCCCCCACTTCTATAAGTGGTGGGTAGTTCACAACAGTTTCCGTGGCAAATCCTCGTCGTCACTTTAGGTAAAGATGGGGTACATATCTAAACGAGAAAAGAAGATGTGATCGTTAAGGGCTATGAAGTTTCAGTTAAAGATACCACTGGGGCAGGGGATGCTTGGATTGGTGTCTTTTTGGCTCAATGTGCACATCATGACACATTACCAACCGATATGAGGTTACTTCAACAATACGCTAAAGTTGCCAATGCGTTCGCGGCCTTAACCACCACGAAGCTCGGGGCGATGGAAGCGATGCCTACCCTAATAGAATTAAATGCCTTTATAGATGAAAAAGACCTCAAAAAATGAGGTCTTATTTGTCCTTATAGCGGTTTCTTGGGTGAACTCGACAGTCATCCGAACATGAACCACGGTATTTGATTTCATTTTCAACGGTACATAGGATTTGTTTGTTACAATCCGGGTTCGCACAATTGATGTATCTTTCACACGGTTCACCAGTGAAGTAGTCTTTACCCACAATCCGTGGGTTCACTTGATTGATGGGTACCGCGATTCGGTTATCAAATACATAACACTGACCATCCCAATACGCCCCTTGAGCTACTGGGTCTTTACCATAGGTGACAATCCCCCCATGGAGTTGTCCAACATCATCAAAGCCTTCCCGTTTGAGCCAACCAGAAAACTTTTCACAACGCACCCCACCGGTACAATACGTCAATATCTTTTTACCTTTGAATTTTTCTTTGTTTTCTCGGATCCAGTTTGGCAAATCTCTAAAGCGTTTGATCTCTGGTTTGATGGCCCCTCTAAAATGACCTAAATCGTATTCATAGTCATTTCTCGCATCGATGATGATGGTTTCAGGGTCATGGATACGCTCAAAAAATTCTTTCGGTTCGACGTAACGCCCAGTCAATTCCTTGGGATTCACATCGTCTTCTAAACTGAAGTTCACGAGTTCATTTTTCACACGGACATGCATCTTCTTAAAGGCGTGACCATCCGCTTCATCGATTTTATAAGTCACCCCTTTAAAGTATGGGTGTTGTTCCATCCAATCGATGTAGGTTTGAACTTGAGATACAGTGCCTGAGACAGTACCGTTGATCCCTTCTTCAGAAATATAAATGCGGCCGAGTAAGCCTAAGTTTTGACAAAAAGCCAAATGTTCTTCACGTAAGACTTGTGGGTCTTCGATTCGAACGTAATGGTAGTAGAGTAAAACACGATAATCTTGCATAAAATCCTCCGTTACGATAGTTATACTATAAGGAAATATCTAAAGATATTCAAACCATATGCACAGCCTCAAATAGAAAAAATATAATAAAAGTACCAATAAAAAACCTTAGGGTATCCGTATATTGGGTGCTGGTGATTCAAAATCAGCATCTCCCACACAAAAAGCACTGCCTTTGTCGTGCTTTTTTTCTCTATTTTGGCGATAATACGCTATAATTGAGTATGGAGTGATTGCTATGTTGCTAGATTGTATCGTCATTGGAGGTGGACCAGCTGGATTGATGGCTTGTAACCAACTCGAAGGACACAAAAACTACATCCTATTGGAAAAAAACGATAAAGTCGGTAAAAAGTTATTGCTCACCGGTGGAAAACGTTGTAATATCACCAATAACCTGTCAGTACGTGACTTCATTGAATCACTACACATGCCCCATAAAAAATTTTTATATCCGGCATTAACCCAATTTGGACCCAAGGACGTCATTCGATTTTTTGATGTGCGTGGTCTTGAACTCGACTTGGAACAAAACTTTAAATACTTTCCAAAAACAGGTAAAAGCCAATCGGTGTTGGATGCGTTATTAAAAGGCATCAAAACCGAACGGATCCATTACAATGAACCCGCTAAAAAAATCACCAAACAAGAGGATATATATGTCGTTGAAACGGAATTAGAAACCTATCTAACCAAGAACCTCATCATCGCGGTAGGGTCAAACGCTTACCCATCGATGGGGTCAAGCGGTGACGCCTTGGTGTTTGCGAAATATTTGGATATCCCTTATAAACCCTATACGCCAGCGGAAACTTACCTATTTTCAGATAAAGTCAAACAACAAGATTTAGACTTACAAGGGGTTGCGATCACAACCCAAATCCGAATCAATCAAGATAAAAAGACCCACGATGGCGATCTCCTATTTACCCATTTTGGGGTATCTGGACCCATCATTTTACACATCTCTGAACTCATTTATGCCCGCCTTCAAAAAGAACCGGTCACTTTATATATCACATTAACGGATGCTGACCCGGTTATTTTATTCAATGAGAGTAGAACGACCAAAGACACGGTGATGACCGTCCTAGAAAAAATCACTTCAAAGCGTTTAGCGAAAAAAGTCATGGATGTCTCAGGGATTGAAAATAAACGTGTCTCGGATATGAAGAAAACCGAAGTTGAACTTATATCCAAATTATTGACCGAATTCCCGATCCCGATTGACCGGGTTGAAGTCAAAGAAAAAGCCTTTGTCAATGCCGGTGGGATTGATGTAAAAGCGTTGAACCCACAAACCATGGAATCAATACAATCCAAAGGGTTATATTTTGTTGGCGAATCCACCGACCTCCAAGGACCGATTGGGGGATTCAATATCACGATTGCATTATCCACGGGCAGGTTGGCTGCCAATCACGTCGTATCGAAGGGGTAATTTATGGCCAGTTCACAAGATTATGTCTCTTATGTGGTAGAAAAACTCAGTCGTTTTTATGATGTATCTTATCGAAAAATGTTTGGTGAATACATGATTTATATCGACTTAAAACCAATTCTATTGGTATGTGATGACCAACCTTATCTTAAAATACACGAATCAACAACACCCATCTTAAAAGACGCTGAAATAGGTTATCCTTATCAAGGGGCTAAACTACACTATCTTTTGGATATCGATGATGATTTCATCACCAAACAAGCGATCGATGCGTTATTGCCAAATATCGTTATTAAACACAAGAAAAAGAAAAAACAAACCTAATATGTTGAGGGATTACTATGCAAGCTAAACCGAATTATGTCGATATTGAGACAAGACAATACTATCATCAAGCCAATCTGGTCTATTTATCGACCATCGCAGCAGACTGTATTATTGTCCCCATCATCTTTTTTACCGGTAGTATGGTCTCCTTTTATGGGAATCTCATCGGTATGGTGATTGCTTTAGTCGCGGTGTATCTAAATAAGAAGAAGAAATATGGATTATCGGCATTTTTATTCATTCTTACCATCACAGCGCTTGGTGTAATTCAAGTCTTGTTATTTGGACTCAATTCGGGCTTCATGTATTATTTCTTCAACATGAGCGTATTGATCGTCTATACAAAATGGCGTCCGAGCCTCAAGTTTGTCGGTGTGTTGACCCAAATCATCTTGTTTGGATTTACATTTGCCTATGCCATTCAAAACCCACCTTTATACCCATTAGAGCTGGGATGGATCATATTCTTCCATGTCATTAACTTCGTTCTTAACATCATCGGTGTTGCTAACTCAGCGTATTATTATATTCGAATTGCGAAAGACGCTCAAAATTCATTATCGACACTGGCGACCACAGACTACTTAACGGGTGTTAATAACCGTGTTGCTTTTGATACGTATATGCAAGATAAGAAGAACGCTTTTGATAAAACCAAACGCCCTTTTGGGCTATTGATGATCGATGTCGACTTCTTCGAAAAAATCAACGATACCTATGGCCACAGTTGTGGCGATGAGATTTTGGTTTCAATCGCAAAATTACTCAAAGAAGAACGTGGAAACCAAGACTTTGTGGCCCGTTATGGGGGCGAAGAGTTTGTCTATGTCATCGATGCTTTCCAACCAAAGACAGTCATAGAAATCGCTGAACGCTTACGTAAAAAAGTAGAAGCCTATGTCTTTAAATGTCAAAAACAGGAAATCAAAATGACCATATCGATTGGCGGAATATTCGTCAATCGTGAATGTACTGAAACCATGGATGGTTGGATCGAATGCGCAGACCAACGTCTATACCAAGCCAAATCGGAAGGCAGAAACCGAGTCATCATAGGAGAATCCATGCATGCAAGCTAAATTTATCGTACCTAATTTAACCTGTCAGGATTGTAGTTGTGGCCATTGTGCTCAAATGTTACTGATTGGACTAAAAAGCAATAAAGACATATTATCCATCAAACCCGATTACAAACAGAAAACCCTAGAAGTAGAATTCCAAAAACCCATGACCATTCGAAGAATCATGATATTTGCGAGAAATAAAGGGTACGAAATCGAAGAAATTCAAGCACTTTAGGGTGCTTTTTTCGTTTTTATAGGATTTATAATCAAAAATCCACAAATTCTTAAAATAATATTGAAAAAGAGACAAATAAAAATTGTCTTTTTTAACAACACAATCAAGAAGTCCACACCCTCTTCAGGTACGGGGTCATTCACACAAGCCGGGCTTTATTTTTCATACCCACAAAATACGTCCATGATTACCATCTTAAACCGTGTAGGGTCATACCCAGCCGTGACAGGTGCAGAAAATTTTGGGTCTTATGAGGGTTCAGTCTTGATTGAATTCTTGATGCCGAATGCTTACATGTATATGAGTTATAATGGGGGAGACTATGTATACTTACCACATAGAGTTTGTCTTGAACGTGTCGGTTATTATGCATTATTTTATAGAACCGCCACAGGGATTCAATCAATATCGTTTGAAATAAAATAATGAATAAGGGACGCTGCGGCGTCCCTTGATTATTTTTGAATGCTTTGATTGAGTTTTATTAATTCGTCGTTGGTGAGGTATCGATAATAACCCACAGGCAAATCTGTTTTGGTGATGTGCATGATACGAATGCGTTCGAGTGACAACACTTCATAGCCTAAAGCGGTAGTCATACGTCTGATTTGACGATTCATCCCTTGTTTTAAGATGATTCGAAAGTGGGTATCGTCTTCTTGAATGAGTTTACATGGTTCGGTTTGTTGGAACTTTTTGGTTTTTAAGTTGAATATGACAACCCCTTGTTCCATATAATCGATGAATGATTTAGTCAAAGGCTTATCCACTTCAACCAAATATTCTTTTTCATGACCATATTCAACCCGTAGGATTTTATTGACGATATCGCCATCGTTGGTGAGTAAAATCAACCCTCTTGAATCTTTATCTAGTCGACCAATCGGAAAGATGACCTCATCGAGATGCATATAGTCAACAATGTTGTTTTCGATGTGTCGTTCTGTGGTACAGACGATGCCTTCTGGTTTATTCAACACGATATAGACCTTATCTTCAATCGGTTTAACCACCACACCATCGATTTTGACAATATCGTTTTTTTCCACACGCATGCCAAGCTGAGCAGTCATCCCATTTAAAGTCACCACACCCGATTGAATGAGTTCATCGGCTTTTCGTCTCGAACAATAGCCTGAATCTGCGATGTATTTATTGATCGAAATCCCTTTGTCTTTGACATGTTCTATTTTAATGTCTTCGGTTTGGAAGACTTGAGTTAATCGTTTTGCATAATCCATAGTATCACCGAAATCATTATACACAAAATAGGGGGGGATTGCGAAAAAAAACGTCTTATTTATAATAAAAGAGATTTTTGGTCAATTGGTATGCAAAATGACTTAGCCATCATCGATGGTAATATAAAATAAAATTACGAGGTGATTTATATGCGAGTTTCGATTCAAACAACCATCCAAAAACCAATCGAGTTGGTTTGGAAAACATACATTACACCCAAACACGTGGATGCTTGGAATCACGCCACTGAGGATTGGGAAACATTTGGAGCTACATCCGATTTTAGGGTAGGGGGCTATTTCAAATACCCGATGCGCGCTAAAGACCATTCGTTTGGTTTTGATTTTGAAGGTGAGTTTCTTCAAATTGAACCGCTCAAGTACATTAAATATCGATTATTAGATGACCGTATCGTTGAAATCAAATTTAGCGAACAACCCAAGCAAGTGAAAGTTGAAGTCATTTTTGATACAGAAAGTGAAAATAGTGTGGAGTTGCAACGACAAGGGTGGCAACAAATCCTTGACGCTTTCAAACGTTATTGTTTGACCTTATAATTCAAAAATAATAATGATTGTAATAATATCATAAATCGCTTATAATGTTTACGATTTAGAGAGGATAAATACACATGAAAATAACCGATGAAGCAAAAGTCTTATTACAAGATATTTTAAAGAAAGAAAACTTCAACTGCGTGATTGCAGGTTTACACTACCATTGTTCTTGTGGGGACGCGACCGTTCAATTTGGACTAGGAAACATCGAAGATGGCGACCAAGTCTATACCTACAATGACATTCCAGTGGTGATGGAAGAAGAAACCGTCTCCCGCACTGAACTCATTACGATTTATGTCGAAAATGGCGAATTGATGTTTTTAGATGAAGCTGAATTCGACGATGTTGAAGATGGCTGTGGCTGTGGACATAACCATGACCATGAACACCACCATGAAGGTGACTGCGCATGTGGTCACAACCACGATGAAGATTGTGAATGTGGTCATCACCATGAAGATGGCGAAGATTGCGCTTGTGGACACGATCACGACGATTGTGAATGCAAACACCAACACTAACACCTGTCAAGGGTGTTTTTTTTCGCACTGTGCGCGCACATATATCATTTTTAGAAACAGTATGATATAATGCTTATTGTTATAAAATTATTCATCAAGGAGAATATTAAGCCCATATATGGACAGTGACAGTAGTAGTATCTATCTTATATTAATCATCATCAGCATCTTTTTATCCAGTTTCTTCTCAGCCACCGAGACTGCCTTTTCTTCCTATAATCGCATACGTATGAAAAATTTAAGCGAAAAAGGACATAAAAATGCAACCCTCGCATTGAAGTTATCGGAACGTTATGACGTGATTCTATCGACCATTTTAATTGGTAATAACATCGTCAATATTTTAAGTGCGTCTCTCGCAACCATTCTATTCGTTAGTTTACTCGGACAAGAAATTGGTGCAACCATCGCCACGGTGGTCATCACCATCGTCGTTTTGATCTTTGGTGAAGTAACCCCTAAATCGATTGCGAAAGAATACCCTGAAAAGTTTGCTATGTTTTCTGCACCGATTGTATTGGTGCTTGAAAAAGTATTCTTACCATTCAACTTTTTCTTTAAACAATGGAAAGTGTTGATGTCTAAGATTGTCAAACCCAATGAAGATAGAAGCATCACCGAAGAAGAACTCTTGACCATCGTCGATGAAGCCCAAGAAGGTGGCGGTATCAACGAAACCGAAGGGACACTCATTCGTAGTGCGATTGAATTTTCTGAATTAGAAGCGGTGGACATTTATACCCCGCGTATCGACATTGAATGTGTACCAATTGACGCTACCAATGCCGAAATTCAAAAGGTGTTTGTCGATACAGGCTACTCTAGATTACCTGTATATGAAGGCAATATCGACCACATCATCGGAATCATCAACCACAAAGACTTTTACAATTACGTATATACCTCCAATAAAAATATCCAAGACATCATTAAACCCGCGTTATACATCACCAAGAATAAAAAGATTGACGCATTGCTCAAAGAACTTCAAGTCAAAAAAATGCACATCGCCATCGTCTTAGACGAGTTTGGTGGTACCGTCGGATTGGTAACTTTAGAAGATATCTTAGAAGAACTGGTCGGTGAAATTTGGGACGAACACGACACCATCATCCACGAGATTGAAAAGATCAACGACCATGAGTATTTGGTCATGGGGAATGCGAACGTTGAAAAATTCTTTGAATTGATTGGTAAGGATGAAGAATTAGACGTCTTAACCGTCAACGGTTGGGTCGTCGAAACGATTGGTCATTTGCCAAGTGAAAAAGAAGTGTATCAGTCTAAAGACATCAAGTTCGAAATCATCAAAATGAACGGTAAGCGCATAGAACAAGTGAAAATTACCTTGATTCCATCCGCGGATGAACTCTATATGTAACCTTTAACAAGCCATTTGGCTTGTTTTTTTTCACTTATCGCTAGCTTCATGCTACAATGTGGGTAATAGAAAGAAAGGTGCTAACCTATGCAACACACATTAAAGCGTAAGCTAGCTTTCGCTGCAGCCGACATTTTCGGTGGTGGTTCGTTTAACATCATCAATTTTCTTTACCCTGGATTTCTCGCATTGACCGTGGGGCTTTCCCCTTACTGGATTGGTCTGGTGATGCTCATCGCGAGAATTTGGGATGCTGTCACTGACCCATTGATGGGTTATATTTCAGATAGAACCCAATCCAAATGGGGTAAACGTCGAATTTATTTGATTTTCGCCAGCCCACTGGTTTTAGTCTCGATGTATTTATTATTTTTCCCATACAACATCTCTGACTTGGGGTTACGTGTCACTGCGGTACTCACTTCCTACTTGTTATTTACAACCGTTCAAACCGCAGTCATGATTCCATATTATTCCTTATCTTCAGAAGTATCCTCAGATTATCAACAACGTGCAAGCTATAATTCTTACCGCTTAGGCTTCTCAATCTTCTCATCGATCCTTTGTGTCGCTGTCCCTGGCATCATCGTCGGTTTGTTTGATGAAACGATTGGTTACCAAGTGATGAGTTTATCGTTTGGTACACTGTTCTTCTTATCGGTATTGTTCACCGGTTTATTTGTCAAAGAAGAAATCCAAACCAAACCACTACAATCCAAATTTAATGTCAAAGACATGGTTAAACCTTTGGTATTAAAACCATTCAGACAATATTTAGGGATGTTCCTTGTCCTTCAAATGGCGATGGCCATCATGAGTGGGTTGTTTTTCTTTTATGTGGATTTTTACATCACCAAAGATTTAACAGCAGCTCAAGAGCCCACCGTGGTCGGTTTAATCTCTGCAGCACTCATGTTTTCGATGCAAATCGTTGCTTTACCTGTCTACATCAAAATGATTGAAAACAAAGGTAAAACCTATGCTTACCGATTTGGAGCGATTTTATGGATTTTAACTGCGCTATTTATTTTGGTCATTCCTGCCAACATCAACCCAGTCTTACTGTACGTGATTGCCGCTTTGATGGGGTTTGGTATTTCAGGTCCAGGGCTTGTACCACACACCATGTATGGCGATGTCGTCGATGCGGGGCAACTCTATTTCAATGACCGTTTGGATGGTCAAATGAGCGGGTTTACTAACTTCATCAACAAAGTGGCTCAAGCCTTAGGTTTGGCTTTGGTCATGGGGTTAATCGGTTTGGCGGGCTTCAAAGAAAGAGCCCCAGGGGCAGACCCCATTTTATCACAACCAGATTCGGCGATGAACGCGATTAAATTCATCATGGCGTTCGCACCGCTAGTATTCATGACGATTGGGATTTTGATTTCACTCAAATATAAAATCGATGCGAAAAAACAGGCCGAAATCAAAGCAGCCATCCTTCACCCTGAAAACAAAGCAGCGGTGCTTGAGTCGATCCAATGAAAAAACCCAGTGGCGCGTTATTTTGGCCGCTCGGTGGATTACTGAAACTGTATGCATTCGGTAAAGGCCAAAGGATCATCCATAAAGATCCTATCACCGGTCCGGCCATCACCCTATCCAACCATACCTCGTTTTATGATTTTATTTACACAACCACAGCGTTATACCCGAAAAGAATGAATTACTTGGCTGCTCATAAAATGTTTTTTGATCCCCTATTAGGGCCATTTTTAAGGTTATCTAGAGCCATACCCAAAGCCCTTTTACAACCAGACGCTGTAGCAACCATCAAAGCCTTGAGGGTGCTTAAAAACAAAGGTATTTTATCGATTTTCCCAGAAGGTCAAATCTCACCTTCGGGGCGATTCATGAAACCAACATTTTCGGTGGCGAAACTCATCAAAAAAGCCAAAGTCGATGTATTCATCGTCAAACACCAATTCCCATACTTGGTCAATCCGCCTTGGACCAAAAAAACATTTAGAGGCAGAATGGATACCCAAGTGGTCAAACTGTTTGATCGTAATGACATTCCAAACTTATCTGAACAAGAGATTTATGAAAGTGTCTATAAAGCACTCTATCATAGTCCGTATGAGGATAATTTACTCAAACAATATACCTATAAGCTTAACGATATTCAAGGCTTAGAACATGTCTTAACCGAATGTCCGACATGTCATAAAACCGGATTGGTCTCACAAAAACACCAATTGAATTGTCCGCACTGTCAAGCCATATTTAAATACGATGCTTACGGTAGAATTGACAATCAGGGGGTAGATGTCTATTATGAGGCTCAAAGACAACGCCTCATACAAACGGTTTTAGCCAACCCAAACTACACCTTAGAAAGTCCTGTACGTTTAGAAGGGTATCGAAACAAACGGGTTCAAACGATTGGTGAAGGTCATTTAACATTATCTAAAGATGGGTATCATTTTGTCGGTAAAGTATTTAATGAAGACAAAACCTACCATTTTGATGTCAAAGATGTCCCAACCTGTCCTTCGGATATCGGTAGAAACATCCAAATATACGAAGGCTATGAACTCTATCAATTTGTGTTTGAAAACCCTTATTTGCCTACCCAATTTGTATTGTTAGGCGAAGTTTTACATGACCTCTATGTAAACAAACAACTCGGAGGAAACCAATGACAGTAGATCAATACATTCTAAACTTAGAAGAACCTCAACAATCGATCATGGTTGAAATCAGAAGACGGATGAGAGCTGCATTTCCGGATGCGACTGAAGCCTTGTCTTATGGTGTACCTGCATTTAAATATGAAAAAGCATTCTTTTACTACGGGGCATTCAAAGCCCATGTGAGTGTGTTTCCACCTTTAGATGAATCATCACCTTTACAACCCAAACTCAAGCCGTATCAAAATAAAAAAGGGAACCTGATTTTCAAAATCAATCACCCTATCCCTTACGATTTGATTATGGATGTTGCGAAAGCACTCAAAAGCCAATACACTTAAAATGAAACCCAGAACGATGACGTTCTGGGTTAATTTTTTGAAATGATATCTCGAATGAATTGATAGGCTATTTCGAGTTGTTCTAATTGAGATGCCGTAAAGTTATCCGCCATTAACAACCCTTTAAAAGCATCAAAATCGGCTTCGTGGATGGTGAAATCAGGGTGGTCATACATGAATTCATTGTAAACCGATTGTAGATATCGTAAACTTTGATGGTCCTGTTCGGTTAAAGTGATGGATAATCGGTACTCAATGTAAGCTCGTTTAGATACGGTAGGCGATATTTGGTTTGTCTTGTAGGTTTGGATTTCCGATTGAATGGTATTAAATGTGACCACATCGTTGATGGATAAGGTTAAACCTGCGGTTTTATAGACCGTTTTAAGCTCTGAAGATGTGAGTCTAAACAACTGTGCCATGGAGGTTTGTTGAGTAATCGATAGGGTATATAGGGTTTGCATAAACGATAAATAAATCGCCTCATCATTGGAATTGGGGTTATCTGCATGCAAACGGTATAAGAGGATAAAATCATCGGCAGGGTTACCAACATGGTATAAAATGTCGTGTTTTGAGGTGTTTGTAAAGGTCATCGATAAGTCATTGTAATAAAGCGGTGAATCAAAGCTGACGGATTCTTCCATCGAAGCCATGCCACACGCCTGCATCAAAAAGACCATGCAGCCAAGGACCAAGATTAGGATGAATTTTTTCATGTGGGCACACCTCCTTTGGTTGTATCATATCATATGAATTTGACAAAATTATGACAAAGTTATGAATGCATCTGAATCAAGACTTTAAACACCACATCGCCAGAATCATTGAATAATTTATAGGGGAAACCATACATTTCACAAATTTGTTTGACGATGAATAAACCTAAACCAGACCCTTTTTCTTGTTGGGTATTCAAACGGTAGAAGGAATCAAACAGTTTCATCAATTCAGATTCAGGGATCGACCCACGGTTACGAATGACGAGCAAATATTGATTTTGTTTGATGGACCCATCGATTTTAATGAGGGGCTCTGTGGTATAGGATAAAGCATTCTTGACCAAATTGGTGGTCAAAATGCTCAATAGTTCAGCACTCATCGAAAGTGTTGCAGGTTCGATGTGTTTTTGAATCTTGATTTTCTTTTGTTTCGCAAGTTCCTCTAAGGGTTGAAGGATGTTGGTGAATGTTTCGGTATTGACCGTTTCGCCTTCGGTTTTCTTATCTTCGAGTCTCAATGAGTAGGTGAGGTCTTGGGTGATGGTTGAAATTGATTCGATTTGTTTCAAGAGTTCTCTTAAATAAGTATCTTTGTCTTTATATCTACCGACCCCATCGATCATCCCTTCAATCATGCCTTTCATGACAGCGAGTGGGGTTTTGATCTCATGGTTGATGGTCATGATTAATTGTTTTTTCTTGGTTTCTTGAGCTTTCTCATAATCGATATCTGAAGCTAATTTTTGATTGGCTTCATGGAGTTCACTGAATGCCTTTTTTAAATGGAAGGTCATTTCATTCAATGAAGTGACCAAGTCTCTAAACTCATCTTGACGTTTTAACTTCAGTGGTTGATTGAAATCTAGATTGGAAAGATCTTTCGCGTACTTACCGATTTGATGGATGGGTTTAGCGATGCTTCTAGAAATGATTAACGATAAAACAACAATCGCGATGAATACGGCTATGGAT
>JAEZHT010000091.1 GCA_023436805.1 Bacillota bacterium | reverse complement strand
AATTTATACAGTAAGGGTGATGGTTCAATCAAACAAATCAAAGCCGAAACCTTGATGTTTTGGGGCAATTTAGACAAAACGGTACCAGAATACATGGTATTGGATAATCTAAATGCCATCCCAGGTTCAAAATACGTCAAACTCGAACCGTGTGGACATTCGCCACTGGTGGATCAACCTGATCGATTGACTCAAGAAATCTTAAATTTCATACGCTAAATAAAAACAATACAAGATGGTTTCCATTTTGTATTTTTTTATGTTTAAATTTTTGAAAAAGGATAAAAATACGATTCAAAAATAGGTAAATCTATGTTTCATCTCGATTTACATCCTTATTATTGTTATAATAAAGGTAGACGAAAGTGAGGATTTCAATGTGTCTATCGAACTTGAAAAGAACCTATTGACTGAATCAACACTTCAAACACCGATTGAATTTATCCATCAACAGGCAGAATACCAACGACTCATGATGGCTTATTACGCTGCCATGCGTGAAGTCCAAACCAAATTTGAGATATTAAACGACGAGCTCAACGTGCGTTATAGACGCAATCCGATTGAGTTTATTAAGGTTAGATTGAAGAAAAACCAAAGTATTCTCGACAAATTATCGCGTTATGGCCTTGAACGTACCTTAGACAATTTAAAGCACATCAATGACATCGCTGGGGTTAGAATTGTTTGTACCTATATCGATGACATCTATGAGATTGCGAATATGTTCGTTTCACAAGATGATATCACGTTGATTCAAATCAAAGATTATATCAAAAAACCCAAAGACAATGGGTATCGCAGTTTACATTTAACCATCGAAATTCCTGTATATTTCAGTGATTCCAAGCGTCGTTTACGCGTTGAAGTCCAAATTCGTACGATTGCGATGGATTTCTGGGCAAGCCTTGAACATGACATGAAGTATAAAAACAATGTTCAAATCCCATTAGAACTCAAAGATGAGCTAAAACAATGTGCTGACATCATCTCATCGACCGATAAGCGGATGCAAAAAATTAAGAACGAACTGGATGAAGTATTGAAATCTGCTGAAAAAGGAGCTCAACCATGACACACCTCTTTTCACCATTAACGATTAAAAATATGACTTTAAAAAACCGCATTGTCATGCCACCCATGTGCATGTACAGCGCGACTGAACAAGGGATGGCAACGGACTTTCATGTCATCCACTATGCTTCAAGAGCGATTGGACAATTGGGTTTAATCATCGTTGAAGCTACAGCGATTGAACCTGAGGGCCGTATTACCACCAATGATTTGGGTGTTTGGGACGATGAACATGTCAAAGGATTAAAGTGGATCACCAAACAAATCCATGCCAACGAAGCGAAAGCATGCTTACAGATTGCCCATGCCGGACGAAAATCCAGAGCGACTGAAGTACCAAAAGCCCCAAGTGCGATTGCTTTTGAAGGCTATCCAGAACCCAGTGCACTCACCGTCGATGACATCAAAGCATTGATTGAAAAATACCGACAAGCAACCAGACGTGCGAAAGAAGCCAATTTTGATTGTATTGAAATTCACGCAGCCCATGGTTATTTAATCCATGAGTTTACTTCACCCCTGACGAATACCAGAACCGATCAATATGGGGGCACTCAAGTCAACCGAAACCGATTCTTGTATGAGGTGATTGAAGCCGTTCGCTCAGAATGGCCACTGGATTTGCCTTTATCTTTACGTATTTCGGCGGAAGACTATGTCAAAGAAGGACTTCATCCACAACAATGGGCTGAAATCATCAATGGGCTACCCCATGGCTATGTGGACATTGTTCATGTGTCATCGGGTGGACTTGTCAAAGTACCAATCGATGATTATCCAGGTTATCAATTGATGTTCGCCAAGAAAATCCGTAAAGATACACACCTGATGGTAATTGCTGGCGGATTGATTGAAGACCCAGTGATGGCCAATGGGGTACTGGAATCCGATGAAGCGGACTTGATCTTTTTCGGACGATTGGCGTTAAAAGACCCATATTTCCCATTAAGGTTTGCCCAACGCATGCGTTATGACCTCGCATGGCCAGAGCCTTACAAGCGTGCTAAAAAATAAACACAGTCGAGATGTTTTTACTTAGAAAGTTGTTTTCTAAATAAGAACGTCTTTTTCTTTTGCATTATCAGTCAAGGTGCGATATAATATCACTGTAGATACACCCCCACCCAGGGGGAGACGGGAGCATATATGAAACACGAAACAGCTTATCAAACGTTAAAAAATGCCAAAGGACAAATCGAGGCGTCTTTAAAAATGTTAGAAGACCACCGATACTGTGTGGATATATCGAATCAGTTGATGGCTACCATCGCCCTGATTAAACGAGCCAATAAACAAATTTTGTCTGAACATTTGAACCATTGTGTGGTGGAATCCATCCACAATCAAGATGCAGAAGCCAAAATGAAGGAAATTGAGCAATTGATTGAAAGGATGATGTAATATGGATAAAAAAACATTCCTCATTGAGGGTATGACTTGCGCAGCGTGTGTTCGCAGTGTCGAAAAAGCAACCACCAAAGTATCGGGTGTCCAAGGGGTAACGGTCAACCTGATCACCAACAAAATGGAAGTCGCTTATGACCCCGATAAAACAGACATTAAAGATATCGAAAACAGTGTCAAAAAAGCCGGTTATAAAGCCGTTTTAATGACAGAACCAAAACAGTATTCCGTTGAAGGGATGACATGTGCAGCCTGTGTTATAGCGGTTGAAAAAACAGCCAAAAAAACCCCAGGTGTGCTTTCGGCTGAAGTCAATTTAACAACTGAAAAACTCAAAATTACGGTCGATTCAAGCACATTTGATGCTGATCTGTTGAAACGCAAAATCATGATTGCGGGTTACCAATTAAAAACAGAAAAAACGCTGGATGAGCATCAAAAAAGCAAGGATCGAGCGAGCAAAATCATGTTATTGAAATTCATTTTTTCCGCCCTATTCACACTACCAGTACTCTATATTGCGATGGGACACATGATTGGATTGCCAATTCCAATGTGGCTTGACCCACATATGGCAGCGAAAAATTTCGCTTTAGCACAACTATTCTTAACATTGCCGATCATCATCATCGGTTATCAGTTTTATTTTATTGGTTTTAGGACATTATTGCATAAAAACCCTAATATGGACACGTTGGTAGCTCTGGGTACAGGGGCTGCATTCATCCAAGGGATTTATGGGACCGTTTTAATTTTAACAGAACGTGTCCACACGGTCGATTTGTACTTTGAAGTAGCCGCTGTCATCATCACGTTGATCATATTGGGTAAGTATTTTGAAACCATATCCAAAGGAAAAACATCCGAAGCAATTAAGAAACTGGTGGATTTATCGCCTAAAACAGCGGTGGTATTGATTCAAAATGAAGAGCACATCATCCCTGTGGAAGATGTTATGAGAGATGATTTAATTCTGGTTAAACCAGGGGAACGAGTCCCAGTCGATGGTATCATCATGGAGGGGTTATCGAGTATCGATGAATCGATGATTACAGGTGAATCCATCCCAGTTGAAAAGAAACCTGGTGATAACGTGATCGGCGCATCCATCAACAAAAATGGCGCACTGACCATCAAAGCCACCAAAGTTGGGAAAGATTCCACGTTATCTCAAATCATCAAATTGGTCGAGGATGCACAATCATCCAAAGCACCGATTGCGAAACTCGCAGATAAAATATCCGGTATATTTGTACCCATCGTCATGGTTTTAGCGGCATTGACGTTTGTATTTTGGTTATTGATGGGTAAATCGTTTGATTTTAGCTTCTTAAACATGATTGCTGTCTTGGTCATTGCTTGTCCATGTGCTTTGGGTCTAGCAACCCCAACCGCCATCATGGTAGGGACAGGTAAAGGGGCATCCAACGGGATTTTAATTAAAAGTGGTGAAGCTTTGGAAAAAGCCCATGAAATCAATGTGGTTGTCTTCGATAAAACGGGCACCATCACACAAGGCATTCCGCAAGTTAAAAAAGTATTGTCAACCAGCCAATACAGTGAAGAACAACTCTTACAAATCGCGGCGAGTTTAGAAACCAAGAGTGAACATCCACTCGGTGAAGCCATTGTCCGTAGTGCAAAAGAGAAAAACTACCGTCTGAAATCGGTTGATCAGTTCTTGAATCACCCTGGATTTGGGGTAGAAGGTGTCATCGAAGGCAAAACCATTCACATCGGTAATTTGAAATTGGTTCAACGCTTGAAAGTCAAGATTGGGCAACTCCAAGTGTTAGCCGATGAACTTTCACAACAAGGCAACACACTCATCTATGTCGTGATTGACGGCGCGATTGCTGGCTTAATCGCGATTGCTGATACCATAAAATCATCTTCAAAAGCGGCTGTAGCGGCCTTACAATCGAAAGGCATTCGAGTTTACATGATGACAGGTGATCACCAAATTACCGCCAAAGCCATCGCAAAAGAAGTGGGTATCACCGATGTAATCGCAGAGGTATTGCCAGAAGATAAATCCAAAGAAGTGGGTAAACTGATTGAGGCTGGATATAAAGTAGCGATGGTTGGGGATGGCATCAATGATGCCCCGGCATTGGCACTCGCAGATGTCGGAATCGCGATTGGTAATGGCACCGACGTAGCCATCGAATCGGCAGATATCGTGCTTATGAGAAACGACTTGATGGACGTATCCACAGCGATTGAATTGTCTAAAAAGACGATCATCAATATTAAAGAGAATTTATTCTGGGCCTTCTTTTACAACACCTTAGGCATTCCCGTAGCGATGGGGGTATTATACCTTTTTGGTGGACCATTATTAGACCCTATGCTCGCTGGGGCAGCGATGAGTTTTTCGAGTGTGAGTGTTGTAATGAACGCACTTAGACTTAAACGTTTTAAACCTCAAAGAAAGGAGGTCCAAGCATGAAAAAAAGAATTCAAATCGAAGGCATGAGTTGCATGCACTGTGTCAAACATGTCACCAATGCACTCAATGATGTTCCAGGCGTTTCGAATGTGGTTGTCAACCTCAAACAAAACGATGCAGTGATTGAAGTCACAGATACGGTTTTAAACAATGTATTGGTTGAAGCCATCGCAGAAGCAGGCTATAAAGCGGTTAAAGTAGAACAAATATAAGCAAAGAACAAAGAGGTGAATAAATCACCCTTTTAAAGAATGATTTATGATACATACCTCTTAACGATTAACTCGTCTTATTTAAAGCGACTACAAATCAAATAAATATGTACGCTTAGGTGTGTTCACACCCTTAGTCCCTATCCATAAGGCATTGG
>JAEZHT010000072.1 GCA_023436805.1 Bacillota bacterium | reverse complement strand
CCGAATACTATAGGGTTTGGCTATTTTGTTATAAATGCCTATTTCATTCAAAGAAGCGAATTTACTTTATATTGTCTCATCCATTTGTTACAATATTTTTGGTGATACAATGAAACAGATGACTTGGCTGAAAGAAACCTATATTACACACCGTGGGTTACACGGGGTTTCAGGTTTGATTGAAAATACTCGAAAATCCTTTACTGAAGCGATTAAGCACGGCTTTGGTATTGAGATCGATACGAACATTTTAAAAGATGGTACCGTGGTGGTATTTCACGATAAACACTTAAAGCGTTTGTGTGGTGTCGACCGTTTTTTAAAAGATGTTACCTACGATGAAATTAAGGACTTAAAGATATTAGGCACGAACGAAACCATCCCAACCTTAACCGAAGTTTTGAAGTTAATCGATGGTCGTGTGCCACTGATGATTGAAATCAAACCTTTTGGTAATAAAAAGAAACATGCGAAAGCGGTCAAAACCGCCCTTGAAGCCTACCCACATATCTACGCGATTCAATCCTATGACCCCTCGATTGTGTATTGGTTTAAGAAGCATGCCCCTGAAATGATTCGAGGACAAATCAGTGAGTATTTTACGGATTCTAAGATGAGCCCTGTCATGCGTAAACTATTGAGACGCATGGTATTCAATTTTTTAACAAAACCAGATTTCATCAACTATCGTTTAGAAGATATGCCAAATAAGTACATCGATAAAGCGAAACGCAAAGGTCTCTTGGTTTTAGCGTACGCAGCCAGATCACAAAAAGCATTGGATTACGCCAAAAAGACATTTGATAATGCTGTTTTTGAAAACTTTATCCCTAAAAAATAGTTTTATTCATAATTTGATATATTAATTGATAGAAAAACGGACAAAATCGTCCGTTTTTTCGTTTTATTATATGAATACGATAGATTCGAGGTTACATATGTCTTTAAAGTACAAGTACATCCTATTGTATACGTGGGTGACCCTGTTGGGTTATGTTCTCGTACTCAATTTGATTTTATATTTGAATAAACAACAAGTGTATTTTTGGCATGCATACCAACAGTACAATGACCCTATATTGTTGAGACAACATCAATTTTTCTTTCAAAGTATGTACATCACCATTTTGTTACCCGTATTTATCATCTCACCCTTGTTTGGTAAAATCCTGTTGATTTTCCAATACGCTGACGATGTGGTTAGAAAAATGTCTTTGTATACTTGGGTAATGACGTTGGGGATCCTCACTTTTGTTGGGTTGTATCTTCAAACTTTGTTAGCACCTTCGATTGAACCTGCTCAAGTGATGGCCATTGTAGTCTGCCCCTTCTTCTTTATACTGACTTTATACCAATTCCAACTTGAAGCCAAAAAATAACGCCTAGCAATCGCCAGGCGTATTTTTTTTAGTCCATATCCACATCAAAGTTTTCAAGTAATGATTTCTTTTCTGCTTTCGCGTCTCCATGTTTAACGAATAACATGGTGACAAACGATAAAATGACAAAGATGGTCGCGTAAGGGAACAAAATCTTTCGACCAAAGTCTGGAATATCCATGAGGAAACCAGATAGGATTGGGGTTAAGATTTGTGCTGCCATACTGAATGTATAATAGTAACCCGTGTATTTACCCACATCGGAACCTTTAGAAAGTTCTACAACCATTGGGTATGAGTTGACGTTGATTGACGCCCAAGCTATCCCGGTAAGACCTAAAACGACATATAATAAAATACCTGTGGACTCGGTGATGAAATAGACAGACCCAAAGCATAAAGTCAATAACGCTACTCCAAACAAAATGGTTTTTCTTCTGCCCCATTTGGTCGATAAGATACCAATCGGAATGAACCCAACAATCGCGGTCGCTTGTGCGATTAGAAGTGGGGTAGAATAACCCATATTAAGCACTTTAGGTGCGTAATCGGATAATTTGGTGGTGACAGCGTTGTAGCCCATGAACCATAGGAATACAGACGCGAGAATTAAAACCAGTGACATGAATTTGTCTTTACTGATCTTATCATGGTTTTCAGCTTCTTCTTCATCCACGATGTTGTTCGCTTTTTCAAAATCGATGCGTTCTTGAACCAATTTTGGTTCATTGACTTTCCATAAGAAAATGGCGAGAACAACCAACATGATGATCGATACCGAAACGAAGGCTGCGGTGTAGTTGACAAATGAGTGTTGATCTAAACCGAAAACGGTCAATAATATGATGGCGGTGATGCCCCCAAAGGCACCCATCAGGTTAATTAAGGCGTTTCCTTTACTTCTTAAAACTTTGGTTGTCACATCTGGCATCAGCGCAACCGCTGGTGATCTGAATGTAGACATCGCGACCAATGTAAAGAACAACATCACAATGAATACGATGAATACGGTTGGTGAAGCTAACGTGACTTCTAAAGCTTGTGCAGATAAATATCTATAATATGCATCTTTCGCATCATTATAATCGGCTAATGACAACGTATCGGTTTCTTCATAAATACGGTCTGTGGTATTTTTATGCACAGCATCCAAAATACCCACAATATAAACCGATTCGCTATGCGCATCCATGGTGGTAGAAATGGTACGCCACTCTGCAACCGTGAGTGCTTCTGTGAAGCCTGCGGCGTTATCATAATCCGCCCTCAGTGTGGTTTCTGCATCCAACTTTTCGAGTTGCATCGCATCAAAGAAGGATAACCCTACAAATAGGAATGCTGCGAGTAAAGTACCGACAACCACATAGGGGGTACGTCTGCCTTTTTTATGGTTGGTACGGTCTGATAATCCACCAAAGAATGGTAATAAGAATAAGGCTAAAATGTTATCGAGCGCCATCACGAAACCACTCCACGTTTGATTTAGACCAAACTTGTCGATCAAAATCTTCGTGATGATGGCGTCATAGGTTTGCCAGAACAACGAGATAATTAAAAATGCCAATCCAACGTAAATCGTCTTTTTATAATCGAGTTTCATAGACACCTCTTCTATTGCTTTTCTTTTATTTTAGCACGACTTTCTGTTTTTGTGTTTTATATTCATAATCATGATATAATGGCAACTGTAAAAAAGAGGTAAAACCCATGAATCCATGTAAAATTTATTTAAAAAAAGGCGAAGAACAACGCATCCAAGAAGGTCACCCTTGGGTCTTCTCCAATGAAATCGACCACATCGTTGGTTTCATCAAATCGGGTGAAATTGCTTATGTCCTTAGCTTCGATGGGGCATTGCTTGGAAAAGGCTATCTAAACACCAATTCTAAGATTTTTGTTCGTGTCCTCACCCGTGAAG
>JAEZHT010000051.1 GCA_023436805.1 Bacillota bacterium | reverse complement strand
AATTTATCGAAGATAATCATACCGCAGGGGTTTATGTCGATTCGATCGTTCCGCTTAGACCGGCCGTCGGTATATTGTTTGAACATGATATCATCACACATGTGAATGATGAAGTCATTGTAAACTTAGAATCTTTGGCTTTGTTATTGTCAGGGATGAAGTTTGGTGATACACTGAATTTGACGGTGAGAAGATACACCAACAATCAATTCGTTACCATCCAAGTCAGCATCACTGTATAGGAGGCAATCATGACATTCAGTAGCATGTTATTTAAAATTGAAACGGGTCAACCATTGACCGATAAAGCAATCGAAAAATTGGCCAAGAAAATGTATTTAGCGCCATCGTCTGCCCGAAGCTTTTTATATACACTATGGCTATTATTGGTGTTATTGTTTCTAGCCCTCGCCGCAGTGGATGGGTTAAAACCACTCCCCCCTTTGGTAGTATATGTGTTTGCAGTTTTATTACTGATTGGGTTGATTCTATACGCGATACTCCCAAAATACATCCGCATTCACCAATATTTGAATGCAGTAGACACCTTTTATGAAACCAAATTTAGCGGTCTTGACCATTATGATTTGTACTATATTGGACAACACCGTTCACCCCATGTGAGAACACTGAAGTCTAACAAAATATACTTGTTGACCGACGGGCATCATCTGTTATTTATCGACGATTATTTTAAGGATACCAAATACCCTTTACCACGTATGTTTGGGGCAGATAAGCCAGTCAACATGCGTGTGATTGACGCCGAGAAAAACGACCAATCACGTGTCTTAATTGACATTTCTGAGGTTGAACACTATGTATCATCGAAGCGTGAGTTACCGCTTAATAAAAAGCCGCTGAATCCAAAATATCAACGCATATTTGAAACCTTCTTAGATCAAGATCCGCATATGGATGAGCAATACTTCGTCACCTTAAAACTCTATAATGGCGCGGTTTTCCGTTTAGGATATGATGCTTATAAAGCGCTCAAATTTGCGATACCACTGAAGGATAAAACAAGATGAATGATGTTCAAAAAGTAGCCCAAATTTTAATGGATTATGAATACAAGATTGCTTTCGCAGAGTCGATGACAGGTGGGGCACTCGTTTCTGAACTCGTGAAGATTCCGAATGTTTCTACCATCCTGGATTACAGCGTGGTGACATATTCTGAATCATCCAAAGAAACGGTATTAGGCATCCCAAAAATGTTGTTCGATGTCCACGGGGTTGTCTCTAAAGTCATCGCCATTGAAATGGCAAAAAGCATCGCTGAACTTGCAAAAGCCGATGTTGGTGTTGGCATCACAGGCAACGCTGGACCCACAGCACAACCCAATTCACAAATCGGTGAAGTGTGGTTTGCTTTTCATTACCAAGGCGAATCTTATAGTTACCATTTGCAATTGAAAAATGAAGGCAGAGAGGCCATCATTGAACATGCGAAAAAAGTGGTCTATCAAATGTTGGTAAAACTGCTTACAAAATGACAAAAAACGTTTGTCATATAGATTTATCTATGATATAATATCAAAGCATGGTTTTTATAGACCATCCTTGCCTGTAGTTCATCTATAGGCCAATAGACCAGAAGGAGGAAATTAGAATGAAGAAATACGAAATTATGTACATCATTCGTCCTGACCTTGAAAGCGAACAAATCAAGAGCCTAGTTGCTAACTTAAGCAACATCTTCACAGAAAGAGGTTCCGAAGTTTTAGAGCTTAAAGAGATCGGATTGAAAGAGCTAGCGTATGAAATCGAACACATGAAAAAAGGTTATTATGTGTGGAGTCTAGTGAATGCAACCAATGAAGCAATCGCTGAATTCGATCGTGTCATCCGTATTACAGAAACAGTTATTCGCTACATCGTTGTTAAAGACGGCGAATAATAAGGGAGGCGCAATTCAATGCTTAACCGAGTTGTTTTAATTGGGCGTATAACCAAAGACCCAGAACAAAAAAGAACACAAAGTAACATACCTGTTGTATCGTTTACCTTAGCGGTTGATAGCCGTTATACCAACGATCAAGGTGAAAAAAAAGCAGATTTTATCCAATGTGTAGCGTGGAATAAAACGGCTGAATTCATGACAAATTATGTCCGTAAAGGGGCACTGTTGGGCGTGGAAGGTCGTATCCAAACGAGAACTTATGAAACCAATAATGGTGAAACTCGTTATGTTACAGAAGTGGTTTGTGATTCAGTTCAAAGCTTAGAAAGTAGACGCGATGTCGCACCTACTCAACCAAGTTACGAACCTGAAGAAGAAGACCCATTCATCAGCAAAGGAAAGAGTCTAGCTACAGAAGAAGATTTACCATTCTAATAGGAGGCTTAGTATGCAACAAAAAGGCGGATTTAAAAGACGTCGTAAAGTGTGCTATTTTACACAAAATAAAGTTGATCATATCGATTTCAAAGATGTTGAACTATTGAAGCGTTTCACTTCCGACCGAGGCAAAATTTTACCTCGTCGTGTGACTGGAACATCAGCTAAATGGCAACGTCCTCTTGCAACCGCGATCAAGCGTGCAAGACATATGGCACTACTTCCATACGTTAAAGAATAATACCACTATAAAGACTTTGTTATCAAAGTCTTTTTTTATTGATAAAATGGCCATTTTTCGATATAATTAAAGAAAGTAGGTGAGGCCATGAGAAGGATTATTGCACTGCTATTATCGATTGCAGGATTGATTACAGCAGGCATCATTGCTTATCAACACGGCGCATTCAACAATATGGATTTCGTTCTATACTATGCCATCATAATGGCGTTTTTTGGCGCGATTGTCATATCGATTGAATTCATTTTAAACCACAACCGTAAACAAAAAATCAAATCGCTCAATGCCCGATTGACTGCATGGTCGAGTTTGTCATACCATGTTAAGCAAATTGGGGATGAAGCATTCAATGAATTACCGATTGGGATTTTTCTTTATGACAACGATAATTTTACAGTAAAGTGGAGTAACCCATTCGCCAATAAAATTTTCGGTTTTGACATTGAAAACGCCTTGGTTGGTCAGCTCCACGAGAGCTTGGGTAATTTAATCAAAGAACAAGCAGCGGTCACCACATTTGCTGTAGGTGATAAGCGTTATGACGCCATCAGCAGTAAAAACAACCAAGCGGTCTATTTGTTTGATGTGACATCACGTGAAGACATTAAAGACAAATACCTCAAACGGTCTACGGCGTTTGGTGTCATCTATCTCGATAACGTCGAAGAAGCTTTGTCGGGATTCGATATTTATGAAAAATCCAATATCCGCGGTGAATATTTAGGGATTATCACCGACTGGATTCAAGAACATAAAGGGTATATCAAGCTGTATACAGAAGACCGTATGACCATCGCGATGCACTATGAAGAACTACAAAAAGTCATGGTCAATAAATTTGAAATCTTAAACCGCATCCGTGAAGTATCGGCGAAACACCGCATTCGTATTTCTGCATCCATCGGGATTGCATGCTGGGAAGTCTCTTTTGAAGAATTGGGAACCTTAGCTCAAAACGCCATTGAATTGGCTGAAAAACGTGGAGGTGACCAAGCAGTCGTCAACATTCAAAATGAAAAGATTGCTTACTTTGGTGGTAAATCCAATGCTTCTGAAAAGAGTTCAAGGGTACACGTTCGTATTCAATCACAAAACTTTAGGGAACTCATTGAAGCGGCTTCAAACATCGTCATCATGGGACATAAATTCGCTGACATCGATGCTTTAGGTGCGATGATTGGGGTTTACAAGATGGCTTCTGCTTCGAAAAAAGAAGTGAAAATAGTCTTTGACATCCCTGAAGTCGATAACACCGTTAAGAAGATTGTGCCTTATTTGAAGGAAGAAGCTCCGCATTTATTTGCCCAACTCGATGAATCTAAGAATATTCTCAGATTCATGAATAACGATACCTTGCTCGTCATTGTTGACACGCAATCACCAAACATCGTCGCCAATCAAGACGTATACAAACAAGCTAAAAAGATCGCATGTATTGACCACCACAGACATGGGGAAAATACATTTGAATCGATTTTTACCTATGTTGAACCTTACGCTTCATCCTCTGTGGAATTGGTCGCAGAAATGATGGAGTTTTACCAAAAAGACATCGATTTATTACCGGTTGAAGCGACCATCATGTATGGGGGTATCATCGTGGATACCAACGAATTCTCCTATCGAACCGGGACACGAACATTCGGTGCTGCAGCGTACTTAAAAGAACATGAAGCATCCTCGGTCCGTGTTAAAGAATGGTTAAGACTTGATTTGGACCGCACTTTATTGATCAACGAATTACTCAATAGTGTACAAGTGGTGACCAAAGGATTTGCGGTTGTTGTGGATGAATCGAATGTGGTTAGAGACCGTGTATTGCTCGCCCAAACATCACAAAAAATCCTCGAGATTGAAGGCGTGAAAGCCGGCTTCACCATCGCGAGAGTCGATGATGAGTCGATTGGTATTTCTGCGCGCAGTTATGATGAAATCAACGTCCAAATCATCATGGAAGAATTGGGCGGTGGCGGTCACTTGAACAGTGCTGCAACACAAATAAAAAATCAAACGATTCCAGAAGTGTTTGAATCGTTAAAAACGTTACTCTTAAGAGAACACGACGAGGGAGATGAAAGAATGAAAGTAATATTAACAGAAGATGTTAAAGGCAGAGGTAAGAAGGATGATGTCATCGATGTAGCCAACGGCTATGGGACATTCCTACTATCTTCTAGTAAAGCAATCCTCGCTTCTGATGAAAACATCAAAGCCATTGAAAAAGAAAAACAACTCATCAAAGAACGTGAAGCTGAACACCTCGCACTCATGAATAAGTTGAAACAAGAAATTGAATCCAAATCGGTCAACATCTTTATCAATATTGGTAATGATGGCAAACTATTTGGTAGTGTCACAACCAAACAAATCGTCGAATCTTTTGAAGAACAAACCGGTATTAGATTAGATAAAAAGAAAGTCGAATTGACTTCTGAAATCAACTCTGTCGGTATATATACAGCGACCGTTTCGTTACACAAGGATGTTAAAGCACAATTTGAAATCAACGTATTAGAGAAATAAGGTGAATTGATGAGCCGTATCATGCCATTTAGCCTAGAAGCGGAACAATCCGTTCTAGGTTCGGTATTCTTAAGCCCATCCGTAATGGTGGGTTTATTAGATAAATTGAATGATGAAGATTTTTATGATCGCAGAAATCAAAAAATCTTTTTTGCCTTAAGAAATCTCTACAATCGTGGTGATAAACTTGACTATACCACCGTATCTACTGAACTCGCTCAAATGGGGGCGATGAAAGAAGTTGGTGTGGGCTATTTATCCGAAATCACTGACTTGGTTCCTACCACAGCAAACCTAGATGCATATGTAGATATCGTCAAAGACTACGCCCTAAAACGTGCTGTTATTGATGCAGCATCCAGAATCATGGAAGACGGGTTCAATGATCAAATCAAAGCCACTGAATTCATTGACGATGCTGAAAAGAAAATATTCGAACTCGTCAGACGTCGTAAAGCCAGCGAATTCATCCGAATCGATCAAGTCGCACATGAAGTGAAAGAAAAAGCCGAAAGCAGACGTAACAAAGGGGCTTTAACGGGATTATCTACTGGGTTTTCTATGTTTGACCAAATCACCTCAGGTTTACAACCAGAAGAACTCATCATCCTAGCGGCACGTCCGTCGATGGGGAAGAGTGCTTTCGCCATGAATATCGCTTTAAACGTTGCGAAACACAACGCAAGTGGTGGTGCGTCTGTAGCCGTATTCTCCCTAGAAATGAGTAATGAACAACTCGTAGGCCGTATGTTGGCTTCAGAATCTAGAGTTGAAAATAGAAGAATTAAGACCGGTGAATTGACACCAAAAGAGTGGCAATTCGTCGATACAGCCGTAGAATCTTTAGGCAGACTCAATGTCTTCTTCGATGACTCCTCAGCCATTTCAGTTCAAGATATCCGTTCGAAATGCCGTAAACTACGTCAAGAGGGTAAACTCGATTTTGTCGTCATTGACTACCTTCAATTGATTAAAGGTGATGAAGGCAAAAACGGTTCATCCAATGTCAACAGACAAGAAGAAGTTGCGAAAATATCCCGTCAACTTAAAACCATGGCCAGAGAGTTGAAAATCCCTGTCATGGCGTTGTCACAGTTGTCTCGTGGCGTAGAAAAACGCGATGACAAACGACCCGTATTGGCTGACTTAAGAGAATCGGGTTCGATTGAACAAGATGCCGATATCGTACTATTCTTATACCGTGACGAATACTATTCTCATGGTCAAGTCGATAACGGAGAGACCGAACTCCAGTTTGCGAAAAACCGTCAAGGTTCTGTTGGGAATGTTCTATTATATAAATTTGAAAAAGAATACTCACGTTTCTTACAAATCACACAACGTGACGATGAACCACGAAACTAAAAAAAATATCGCATGGCGCGCGCCATGCGATTTTTAATTATTTGTCGTCTTCCGTATCAGCATCTATCACTTTACCGAATCTGAAATTAGTGGTTTTAAACGTCATATACGCATTTTTTTGTGGGAAAAACAACGTATTGATGATTGGTATGAGCAAGAACATGATCCATGTTGGGTGCCATGTTTCATACAGTAACCCAACGGTGATGTAGGCTGCGGTAATCACTATGCCCACCATTTTTCTAGCATCAATCTTACGTTCCACGATAATATTGGTTAGAGGTACTAAGAAGAAAACCAACCAACCTGGGTGCCAATAGCCTAGCCCAAATCCGAGCCACAAGAATAACATTAAGGATACAAACGGCATAACCTCGGATAATCTTTTTAAAACATTGCCAGTCAATAAAATCCAAGACAATGGAATCAAAAGGAAAAAGGTCAAGCCCAATTCTAATTTTTCAAAATATAACCAAGCGGTTAAAAATAATAACAAACTGATGAGTGGCATCGCTGCCAATAAACGTCTTCTCATAACATCACTCCCTAAACGCATTATAACACCAAACAAGGCAAATAAAAACCGCTAAGCAGCGGTTATTTTAAAAGTTCTGATAACATCCAAATGTGCTTTTGAAGTGCACCACGGGTCGTTGTGAGTAAATCTACAGTGACATCGTCTTCAACTTCTTCAGCCAATTTAATGCCTTCTTTTAGTTCAGCATCGACTTGTCTAAAGTCACTGATGACCGATTTAATCATTTCATCTTTGGTTTCTAATCCAGTAGCTTCTTTTAAGCTTGCTAATTCAAGATTACCTTTAAGGGTTGCTACAGGTTTGCCACCAATCATTAAAATTCTTTCAGCAATTTCATCATAAATTTCGGTTACTTGGTCGTATAATTCTTCAAATTTAGCATGCAATTGGAAGAAAAGAGGACCCTTAACATACCAGTGGAAGTTGTGTAACTTCGTGTACAATACTGCAAAATTCGCGACTTCTTTGTTCAACAATTGTTCTAGTTTATTCATTGTATTTCCTCCTTAAGTATCTATTAGGATTATACCACAAATGAGCGATAGAATAAAATAGTCGGCATTTTTTGGTTTTCATAGAAAAATACAACATAATATGATATGATTATTAAGGCTTAGGAGTGAATAACCATGTTTGAAAGATTAGACCTTATCCTAAAAAGATACCAAGAAATTACGCAACTATTGATGGACCCGGAAGTGTCAGCAGATATCAAAAAAATGACTGCACTCATGAAGGAACAAAGATCCTTAGAAAAAACCGTGGAAACATACCAAAACTACTTATCGAAACAAGACCAAATTGAAGGCTTAAAGTTGATGGCAGAAGACACCGACCCAGAGATTTCTGAAATGGCTAGTTTAGAATTGATTGAGATTGAAGCCGCATTAGAACAACTTGAAGAAGCATTGAAAATTTTGTTGTTACCTAAAGACCCGAACGACGATAAAAACGTCATCGTTGAAATCAAAGGGGCTGCAGGTGGCGATGAAGGCAATATTTTTGCTGGGGATTTGTTCCGAATGTATGCACGATTTGCAGAAGCGAACCGTTGGAAGATTGAAATGCTGAACGCCGATGAAGGTGCGATGGGTGGTTTTACATCGATCGAATTCATGATTTCAGGGGACAATGTGTATTCATCACTGAAATATGAAGCCGGTGTACACCGCGTTCAACGTGTCCCTGAAACCGAATCTCAGGGTAGAATCCATACCTCGACAGCAACCGTTTTAGTCATGCCAGAAGCAGAAGAAGTCGAAATCGATGTGTCATGGAATGATATCCGTGTCGATACCTATAACTCATCCGGTCCTGGTGGCCAATCGGTCAATACGACCAAATCTGCTGTACGACTAACCCACGTACCTACAGGCACTGTGGTAGCATGTCAAGAAGGTAAGTCTCAACACGAAAATAAAGACAAAGCATTTAGATTACTGAAGACCAGAATATACGATGCCATACTTCAAGAACAACACGATAAAGAATCGTTACAACGTCGTTCTTTGGTGGGTCGTGGTGACCGTTCAGAAAAGATCAGAACCTATAACTACCCACAAAATCGTGTCACCGACCACCGCATCAACTTGACGTTACAACGTCTAGACGCGATCATGGAAGGCAGACTTGAATTGGTTTTAGAACCACTACACAACGAATTTCAACGTAGACAATTGGCAGGGGATGTCGAATGACCTACAAAAGCTTGTTGAAAAAAGCTGAAAAGAAAATTGAGACAACAGAACTCGAAACCGAAGCTGCAAAATGGTTATTGATGCACGTTTCTAATTTAACACCATCACAGTTCTACCTTGCTTTTGACCATGAAGTTGACCCCAAAGTAGAAGCCCTCTTTTTAGAAGGTATTGATCGTTATTTGGCATACACACCGATCCAACACATCATCGGATACCAAACCTTTTATGGCTATGATTTCATCGTCAATGAAGATGTTTTAATTCCAAGAAGAGAAACCGAAGAGTTGGTTGAGCAAGTGTTGTATTATTATGATGATCATTTTCAAGGACAAAAAATTGATGTTTGTGACATCGGTACAGGTTCTGGTTGCATCGCCATTACTTTAGCCAAAGAAGAGAAAAATCTCAATGTAGTCGCCGCCGATATATCTGAAAAAGCGTTGGTTGTGGCTAAAAAAAATAACGATAAATTGGGTGCGAACGTTCGTTTCTATGCCGGGGATTTATTGTCTCCACTCAAAGGCATGAAGTTTGATATCATCGTTTCCAATCCACCGTATATCCCCAGTCAAGAAGATGTCGCGAATATCGTGAAAATTCATGAGCCTAACATCGCACTCTTTGGTGGTGATACGGGGATGATTTTCTATGAACGCATTTTAAAAGACTCAAAAAACTATTTAAAAGATAAAGGGTTAATTGCCTTTGAACACGCTTATGATAAGCGCGAAGCAATGTATGATTTGGCTAAGTTTTACTATCCAAAAGCCAACATCATTCAACTCAAAGATTTATCTGGAAAAGACCGTATGACACTCATAGAGGTGAATGCTCATGATGCCTGATGATTATACCTTTGAAGATGGGTTTATGCCCGACGGTTCAATTGTCATCTTCCCGACAGATACCACATTTGGGATTGCTTCTAGACTCTATGACAATGAAGCGTTAAATCGCATTACAAAGCTAAAAAACAATAATCAATTCAATTATGCCATACTGTGCGATACGTTGGTATCCATCAACGATTTAGCCATCATTGATGACCGAGCAAAACAACTCATGATGGCATTTTGGCCTGGCGCACTCACCATCATTTTGAAAAGTACAAAACCGCACTTTGAAAAAACAGGTGATTCAAAAATAGCCGTTAGAATTCCCAACCACAGTGGCGCATTGAGTCTAATTAAGAAAAACGGTCCACTTGTGACCACATCACTCTCCAGTGAAGACCAAGACCTCTTGATGGACTTGAATAAGATCAAAATGGGATACAGTGACAAGGTAGATTATATTTACGAAGAGTACAATAACTTCTATCTTAATTTGGGTTCAACCACCATCGATTTATCGGAACCAGACATCAAATTTATCCGAATTGGTTCGATTAAAGAATCTGATATTTTAGCCGTGATCGACCATAGCAATTACAACATTTAGTGAGGAAACTTTGAAGTCCTCACTTTTTCTTTTGCCTATGCTATAATATGTATAAACATGCATCGGGGGAACTATGAAGAAACTAGATCGAACACCGTTTAATATGGACAAAAAACCCGTCAAAGAACGACGCGTTTTAATGCCTTTAGCTTGGGCTTTATCATTTCCATCCACCTGGAAAAGAAAACTAAAAATCAACAAAGTAGATATGGAAGGATTAAAGCCACCATATTTACTCTTGTGTACACACCACGCTTTCATCGATTTTAAAGTCACCACCGTCGCAACATTCCCGAGAAGATTGAACTGGGTTGTGGCCATCGATGGTTTCTTGTTTGGGGAATTTCTACTCAGAAGTGTAGGTGCGATTTGTAAACGTAAATTCATCAATGATTTAAAACTGGTTAAACACATCAAATATGTTTTTGAAGAACTCAACGGCATTGTCGCTTTATACCCTGAAGCGCGATATTCCTTGATTGGAACGACATCGATTTTACCCGATTCTTTAGGTAAATTATGTAAGATGCTCAATGTGCCTGTGGTTGTTTTAAACATGCATGGTAACTATTTAACCCAGCCACAATGGAATCTCGATATGCGTAACGTACCACTTGCCGCAGACATGACACAAATCATCTATCAAGATGAAATCAAAGATTTATCGGTTGAAGTGATCAATGAACGTATTCGTAAAGCCTTTGAATATGATGAGTACAAATGGCAAAAAGACAACAAGATCAAAATTGATTTTAAGGACCGTATGAAAAACATTCACAAGGTCTTGTATCAATGCCCAAGTTGTTTAACTGAACATCAAATGAACAGCGCTGAGAATCGTATTTGGTGTGAAGCGTGTGGTAAAACCTATGAACAAGATGAATATGGGGTATTGAAAGCCACCACTGGGGAAACAGAATTCCCCCATATTCCAGATTGGTACGAATTTGAACGCGAACAAGTGAAAAAACAAATCCTAGAAGGTACCTACAGAATCGAAGATGAAGTCAGGATTGAATCTTTACCGAACGCGAAAGGATTCCATGTTTTGGGCGATGGCAAAATGGTTCATGACAGTCATGGTTTCTGGATAACTGGGTATTTTGATCCCAATTTTGATTTAATTAGAGAACCACTCTCTTTATATGGGTTACACATCGAATATAACTATAAAAACCGTGGGGATGCCATAGATA
>JAEZHT010000013.1 GCA_023436805.1 Bacillota bacterium | reverse complement strand
TACTGCAACGTCACCTGTACCACCCATGTTTGCCATACATAAACCACCTGTGATGGCTGCTTCAATGGCATATAGACCCATGAAATGACCAACCACACCGGCACCAATGATGGCACCTAAGACGGTTACTAATACCAATACAACATAAGTCACATTCACAGCACTGATGATTTGACCAAGGTTGATGTAAGATACACCAATACCTGCAAGTAATGCTAATGTGAAGTTTGCTGCAACAAATTGATACCATTTTTGAGCCATGAGCTCATATTTTCTAGGTAAAATACCCAATACTTTAACCACACCGACAGAAATGATCATCCATGCGTAGAAATGAATGTCTGGGACAAACTTTTCAATGATTGCTCCAAATACCATGAACGTTACTGCGATGAGTAGACCGACACCATAGTTTGCTGGATCATCGGATAGTTTTTCGTCTTTGTCTGCAAAATCAAAATCATTGGTGCCCCTCATCAACTTACCGTTCCCAGTCAATTTAGGGAATTTTTTACCCAATTTGTCTAATAATCCTGCCGCAACAATCGCCATGGCATTGGCTAAAGCGACCGCTGGGACCAAGCGTGATAAGATTTCTTCTGCTGGTACACCCAAAATATTGGACATGATAGTAGATAGTGGGACTGCACCTGCACCCATACCGCCACCCATGATTGGCATACCGATGAAGAACAAACCATCTTTGAAACCATAAGTCATGAAGAAGCCGAATAAACCTGCAAATAATAAAGCCAATAATGTTGAACCAATGATGACTGGGAAGTAACGTAAGGATGCTTTAATGAGTAACTTCTTGTTCATCCCTAAAATACTACCTGTAATGAGTGCCGCGATATAAAAATCGAGGAATCCAGCTTTATAACCAACAACGTTCGCACCATTCT
Source organism: Bacillota bacterium (assembly GCA_023436805.1). GTDB lineage: Bacteria > Bacillota_I > Bacilli_A > Acholeplasmatales > UBA5453 > Paracholeplasma. The sequence goes on along the minus strand of JAEZHT010000013.1, from coordinate 8,377 downwards.
TGAGTGCACCTGTGGTCATGAAGCTATTGATGCTTGTGATCATCTCAGCTGGCATCCATTTGAAATACACTAAAGCTGCCACACCGAAGATGATGACGATTGGACCGCCACCAAAATAATCTTTAATAATAGGTGTATTATCACCAATAAAGCCGAGTAACGCGCCTAAGAACATGATGATTGCGAAAGCTCCAACCATGCTTGAAGGCATTACTTTAAGGTATGTTGCTAAAAACAATACCGCACCGATGACCATGAATACAAGCCAAGGTATCCCCATCACCTTTGAGTCTAGTAAGACTCTCTTAACTCTTTCCATACTTTTCTCCCTTTAATTTTTGGATTTTGTATTTTGGATACAGTATCCTAATACGATTACATTATATCCATCTATGAAAGCGTTGTCAATATAGCGCTTACAAAATATTTTGATATTCTAATCTTCCTTATAAATAAAAAAACACCCACATTTCTATGGATGTCATATAAGATTATTCGCCTAAGCCACTTTCAATTAAAGCACATAGGGTTTCTACTGCTGTTACTTCATCTTCACCTTCAGCTTGTAACTCAACTAAAGTGTCCCTTTTTATCCCTAAAGATAATAGGAAAATGATGGATTTCGCGTTGACTAGTTTGGCTGGGTTATCAGTTTTCATGATTTTGATGGTGGATTTAAAGGTATTTGCTACCTTAACAAATTCCGCCCCTGGTCTGGCATGCAATCCGGATGGATTTGATACTAACACTTGTTTTTTAGTCATGTGAAGCCTCCTTTAATGTTTTATTTACTAAGTCAATGACGGCTTGTTCAGTATCCAATTTGAGTGCCTTTTCCGCCAATGTTTTGAATGTATTCATATCGTTTTTTACAATTAAGTGTTTGATTGGCGCGATGGAGCTCTTGCTCATCGACAGTTTCTTCATACCTAAGCCCATCAAAATGGGTGCAGCAATCAAGTCACCGCCAAGTTCTCCACAAACTGAAATCGGTTTGCCCGCTTGATTGAATCCATCGATGGCCATCTTAAGAATTCGAATCATGCTTGGTGAGTAACTTTGATAATACGATGATACGAGGTTATTCATACGGTCAACTGCTGTTAAATATTGACATAAATCATTGGTTCCAATGCTGGCGAAGTCACAGACTTTCGCTACATGATCAATGACCAATATGATGGATGGAATTTCAATCATGACCCCAATCTTCACTTCTTTTGAGTAAGGGATTTGATCGCGATCTAAATCTTTTTTGACCTCTTCGATGACAGACTTGATTTTGTAAATATCATCCATCGAACCGACCATCGGAAACATCAACCATAAGTTACCGTGTACGCTGGCGCGATAGGCTGCGCGTAATTGTGTTTTAAATATATCTAGGTGTGCAAAACATAATCTAACAGCCCTTAGTCCTAAGAATGGATTGTCTTCTTTTGGTAAAGCCATATAAGACAATGTTTTATCGCCACCAATATCGAGCGTTCTTAAGATCACAGGTTTACCTTTATAGCCTTCCAAAGCACGTTTGTAGACTTCGTACTGTTCCGCTTCCGTTGGTAAATGGGTGTTTTCCATGTATAGGAATTCACTTCTAAATAAACCAACACCATCGACATACGGTTCTAAAGCCAATTCTTCTTTGGATGCCGAACCGATGTTTAGTGTCACATCGATACGTACGCCATCTTTAGTGATTGGCGTTTTGTCCAAATATGTTTTGAGGATATTTTGTTTTTGAGTGAATTCCTCTTTACGTTCTATATAGATTTTTAACGTAGCTTCATCGGGGTTTAAAATGAGGTTATTGTCGATGGCATCGACAATCAATGTGTCCCCATCTTGATAAGCTTGCATCGCATCTTTAACACCTAAGATGGCAGGGATTTGATAGCTTTTCGCAATTATCGCGGTGTGTGATGTAGGTCCACCAACTTCAGTGACGAGGGCTTCAACCATACTACGATCGAGGGTTGCGGTATCGGATGGGAATAAGTCTAAAGCAACCACAATGGTTTTTTCAAACAATCGAGATAAGTTTTTTTCTGGGACATGATAGGCCAGTCTTAACAAACGATTTCTCACATCTTTTAAATCGGCGATGCGTTCTCTAATGAGATCATCTTCGACGGTTTCTAGCATTTCAATGAACATTTTATAAGCTTCATCGATGGCGTAAATATGACCATAATGCTCAACCTTGATGAAATTTTCAATCGTTTCTTCCATTGCGACATCGTTGATGATTTCTAGATGAGCCTCGAATATCTTGGATTTTTCATCATTTTTGGAGACCAATAATTCAACGATTTGTTTGATTTCATCATTCGCTTTTGTCTTAATGTCGAGGTAGGTTTGATACGTTTGTTCAGAAAGTTGAGAATCCAAAATGACCGGTTCTACGGTTGGAACAAAGTGCTGATATACCAATACTTTTCCAATGCCTATGCCTTTAGATACAGCGTGTCCTTGGTTCATTTGTTTAGCACCTCTTCGATGTGTTTTCTTAGGAATTGATTCGCTTGTGCGAGTCTTTCTTCCCAGTCTTCATTTCCAGTATACCAAAATTCACCGACAAATAATCTTACACCAATGTCGGTTAATGCTTGGATACATACAGGATAGTTGGTATGTCCTTCACCAAAATTGAGGTTACGGAAGATATTGGGTTTGGTTTCTTTCAAGTGTCCTGCCACGATGTGACCCTTACCCAATGCGATATCTGCTTGTACTAACGCGGCATTGCCTTGTTGGGCGTTGGTTAAATTACCGACATCTGGGTATATCTTCAAATAAGGGCTATCAATCAAATCGACATAATACATCGCTTTCGCCACGGTGTTCATGAATGGGGTCTCCATCGTTTCGAAAGCGAGTACTATACCGTAGGTTGATGCCATAATCGTCGATTGTTTGAGTCCTTCAATGAAAAAGGCTTTTGTCTTATCATTTGAAGGTAAATAGTATTCATCATACCCTGCAATTTGAATGTATCTAATACCGAGTTTGTGTGCCAAAATGATGGCTTTTTCCATCATATCTAAACTCTGTTCACGAATGGCTTTAGATTCACTGCCAAGCGGGTATTTACGGTGTCCAGATAAGCAAATCGATTGGATGAAACGATCTTCTGCTTGAAGTGTATCTTTAATGATTTGGATCGATGTATCATCCCAATCGAGTCTAGCCAATTTTTCGTTGGTTTCATCGATGGATAGTTCAATAAAATCAAAACCATGTTTTTTGGTCAGTTGAATTTTTTGTTGAAAACTGAGCTCATTAGGCATGGCTTTTTCATAGAGTCCTAACTGATACTTTTTCATTTCTTTTGTCCATAGTAAGCATTTTTTCCATGCTTACGATTGTAGTGTTTGTCGAGTAAATATTGAGGGATGGTATCTGCTTGTGGGTTTAGCGTTAATGTGAGGTAATTCATCTTAGCAACCTCTTCTAATACCACGGCGTTATGCACCGCTTGGTCTGCACTCTTGCCAAATGTAAACACACCGTGACCTTTCAGTAAAATACCTGGGGTTGAGAGTATGTCTTTATCTTTAAATAATTGGACAATGAGGTGGCCAGTATAACGTTCATAATCGGTTTCTATTTCAGATTTTTCAAGAACACGTGCACAGGGTACGGGTCCGTAAAAGTAATCCGCATGTGTTGTACCAAAAGCATCGATTGCTTTTCCGGCTTGTGCAAAACTGGTTGCGTAAGTGCTATGTACATGACAAATGCCTTTCACTTGTGGGTAAGCTTTATAAACTTCTAAGTGTGTTTTGGTATCCGATGAGGGGTTGAATTTACCTTCAATGATGTTACCTGATAAATCCAAAACAACCATATTATCTTCTGATAATTCGTCGTAGTTAACACCTGATGGTTTGATGACAATGTAACCTGATTCAAGGTCTCTTTCCGAGACATTACCCCAAGTAAATTTAACGAGGTCATGTTTTGGTAATGCCTGATTCGCTTTTAATACATTTTGTTTGGTTGTTTGAAGCATGGCACATTCCCCCTTATTTCTTAACGTAATAAATCGCTGCTTGGTGAATCGTATTATTCGCTGATAATATGATGTCTTCGTGTTCTAAATTGATGACGGTTAAGTTGGCAGGGCCAATTTCACGGTCAATCTCGTGTAATTCATAGGCTTTGGTTTCAAGGTTATAATCGATATAAAACATCTCTTTGTTTAAACGTCTAATGCCACAAACAAAGGCTGGTTTACCACGTAGCGTGGTGCCACATAGTGCATGAGCAAATTCAAGTGGTCTTTCAACGGTGTAAACGTGTTGATAGGTGCCATTAATCTTTTTATACATCACCATTAGATTACCGTGAAACGGCTCAATAGAGATGATTTCAGGGATGCCATCAAAATCGATATCCAATACTGCAACATCCGAAATTGGTTTTTCAATCAAATGATGATGGGTCCAATTATCCCCAGGTTTTTGAGGTGGGATAAAGACGAATAAGCCTTCATCGGAGGTAATCCAAGCTGCGTCTTTCCCCTCATAAGGGGCAGCATAATAACCATGGTTGTGGGTCAAGTTTTCCAAGATCGGTGTCACTGTCATGCCTTGTGATAGGTCTTTTGGTAATACACCCACAAAGACTTTACCTGGGTCTGACCAGTCTTCACGTTCTTTTTTGGATGAACATAAAGTAGCGCCAATAAAATAATGGGTGTCGCCGACTGTGATTAAATCAAAACGGTGTAAATACGGTAGATAGATGAAATCGTTGACAACAAATGTGCCATTTTCTTTTTTCACATGAACCACTTTCGCGGTTGAAGCGTTAAATCCAGGGAAGAAATTTCTTACCGCTAGAAATTCACCATTGGTGTTTGGTATGGGTACAATTGACATGGTGCCACCTTGGTCGTTCCAAAGGGTGGTTCTTTTTTCAAAATGCTTACCACTGTACATGATACATTTGCCATCGATGGCTTCACTCGCAACAATCAAGTGTAATTCTTGATCGATGGTGACATGTCCTACCGCATAAGCACGATAAAACTCATCTAATACTACTTTTTCAAAACGCATGGTTTGATCCTCCATTAATAAATTGTTTAAGGCGAATGCGACGCCTTGTTGTTGATTAGTTCTTGTTATATGGGTGGCTTGTGCCTTTAAAGCATCCACCGCATTGCCCATCGCGACTTTTATTCTCGCGTGTTGAAATAATGAGATATCATTGTCAAAATCACCAAAGGCCAACACTTCTTGAGGGCGGATATTTAAATGAAACATCAAACGTTGTAAGGCATTGCCTTTAGATATGTCCTGATTTGAGATATCAATTAAATGATGATCTGACACCGTATATGCCAGGTTCGTTTCCGATTCGATGAATGATTTCACCAAATTTCTTTTTTCGAGGTTCGATTCATAAACAAGCATTTTTTCGATGTGATTGTCTACTGGCTTAAGTGATTCATATCCTCGAATCTGAATCCGTTCCAAATGATTTAGGGAAGCTAAATCGTTGTATATGACAAAACGTTCTTTACGAATACTGTCTTTTGGAAAGTAACAGGCTTCTCTTGAAAGCAAATTGCATTCAATTTTATGCTTTAAACAGAAGTCTAAGACTTTATATACCATCTCATCCTCAATGATGCTTTGGTAGATGGTTTTCTTCATACGGATTTCATCGATGGCAGCGCCATTAGATGAAATTACATAGTCGACACAATCTAGTGTGTGGTAATAGGTTTCTAACATTGAAAAAATTCGACCTGAGGCGATGACAATTATAAACCCTTGTTTGGATAGGGTTTGTAAGATTTCAATGTCTTTTGGGTGGATGGTTTGATTGTTAGATAGAAGTGTCCCATCCATATCTGTAACGATTAATTTGATACCTTTTAGTGCATTCATCATATTCTCCAAAGGCATTTAAAGTAAACCTGTGGATGCCAGTATTCTGACACCCACAGGCATGCTTTTAATGTTTATTTTTTAGCGTACTTTTCAACCAATCCGGCTTGAATGACTTTTTCTTTGCATTCAGCTTCGGACATGACGTTGCGTAATCCGATGACAACTTTCCCCGCCTTCGTCGCATGTTCAAACATGTTTAAGAAGTTGAGTGGACAAAAGACCAAATCATACTGGGTTGCTGCGCTTTTACCTTCAGAAATCGAACAGTGATGAATGTTGTAGACAGGGATACCAAGTTGCTTCAACACTTTTTCAACCGTTAATTTCATCAACAGGGAAGTTCCTGCACCATTGGCACACGAGACTAAAACTTTTAACATAACGTTTCTCCTTCTTTCAGTAAGATTTTATTAAGCTTGTGCTTTGTTTCTCTTGTATTGTTCGTAATCGTCAGTAACTAAGAAGTAGTTCTTCTTGTCTGCACGGTATTGAAGTTGAGGAATCAAAACAAGTAATGCGATGATGATTGCGACACCTGCGTAGCTTAAGTACTTCATAAGCACTGTGAATACTGGCCATACAACTGCCCAGTCCCACATACCGAGGTAGCCACCGTATGCAGCCATACCAACCCAACCAGCGATGATAGCAGATCCGAAGACTTGCATTAAACCAGCTAAGAATGGGAACAACATTGCAGCGCGTACGCCACCTTTATTGTTTGCGAATACTGCGATGGTCGCGTTATCGAAGAACACTGGAACGAACCCTGCGATAACCAATACTGGGCTCTTAAGAACAATTAATGAACCGATTGCTAAGAATTGACCAAGGGCACCGAATAAGAAACCAAGGGTAACTGCGTTTGGTGAACCGAAACCATAAGAAACGGCACAGTCGACACCTGGAACAGCACCTGGTAATAGTCTTTGTGAAATACCTCTGAAGGATGCAGAAAGTTCAGTAACGAATGTTCTAACACCTAATTGGAGGATAGCTAGATAAACTGCGAAGTTTAATGAAGTGGTTAAAATATAGAAGAAGAATGATTTGTTTGCTGCTAAGAAGTTTGCAGAAACTAGGTATTCTTTACCTAAAATCAATAAGATGGTTCCGAAGAATAAAGTCATTAAGATTGAAGTTGCAACGATGTTTTCGTTGAAAATGGATAAGAATCCAGGGAACTTCATATCTTCTAATTTCTTAGACGGACCACGTTTACCACTATTCATCTTTTCAGCCAACCATGAGAATAGTGCTAAACCGAACATTTGTTGGTGCGCAATTGAGAAACCTGCACCATCGGTTAAATCTTGAGTAATACGAACAGTTAAGTTAGTACCAACTGCCCAATATAGACCTAAGATAAGACCCATAATTAAAAGAATCATTGGATCATTTAAAGCTGGGAATGCGAATAAAATTAACCAGAAGGCTGTAGAAGCTTGTTGAACTTGTACGTGACCTGTGGTGAAAATCGCTCTCATCTTTGTCCATCTCTTTAATGCAACTAACAAAATATTGAAGATGAAGGCAATGAGCAATAACAACATAACTGAAGCAAATGCTCTACCGAATACTTCTTCTACCCCTGCGGTTACCGCATTTTGTCCGAAGTAAGGGTCAATAACCATCGCGTCTAGATTGAAGCGACCTTTTAAACCAACTAAAATCGGTCTGAAGTTATTGACTAAGCCGCCTGAACCGACAGTCAAAATTAAATAACCAACGGTTGCTTTAACGAAACCAGATAATACTTCATACCATGGTCTTCTGAGCAAGACGTAACCAATCACAACGATCAACCCGATAAAGTACGCAGGTTGAGTTAAGATGTTCGCTGCAAAGAATTCCCAAATCTTTTGCAAAAACTCTAAAACTTGTTCCATATCTTTTCTCCTTTTTTATTTCATCACAGTGAGGGCTTTTAAATCCTCGACTGATTTGACCTGTAGTAATGCTTCTAGCAACGCTTCATCGGTGAGCATTTCAAACAAGGCTTGCATGTTTTCCACATGCTCATCTTTGTTCGCAGCTGCTAGGGTGAAAAATACCTTTGCGTCTTTGGACGGGTCATTGGGATCAAATGAAACTGGTTTTTCTAGTTTCATAAAGCCAATGGCTGTGCCAAATACACCTTCTGCATTCTCTGTGGAATGCGGCATCGCATAGTTTTCAAACAATACGATGTATGGACCATACTTATTGACACACTCGATGATGAGTTCTGCATAGCGTTTGTCTACTGTACCATCCGCTTCTAACGGTTTGCAGCTCATTCGGATTGCTTCCTGCCATGAATCCACCGACTCGAGGAATAAATAGTGGTTTTTTTCGATGATTTTCTTTAATAACATGCGCGTTTCTATAATAGGGACTTGAATGGGATGTTTTGTTCGTGTTCGAATGCATCCTCAAATCCACGTCTGTGATGGTACTCACGGTCATTTTGGTCGGTTGGGAAAGTGAAC
>JAEZHT010000003.1 GCA_023436805.1 Bacillota bacterium | reverse complement strand
ATGAATTTCTTCAATATCAACGATGAAATCTATTTGGTGGATGCGCCAGGCTATGGGTATGCCAGAAGAAGCCAAACCCTCATTGCCCAGTTCCAACAAATGCTTTTAGACTATATTCGAAACCGTGCTTCATTAAAACGCATCTTTATGCTGATCGATATGAAAGTATGCGCCACCAAAGATGACATTGAAGTGTATCAATCACTAAAAAGAGCGGGACATGAAGTCACAATCCTTTTGACCAAACAAGATAAATTGAACCAAAGTGAGCGTTCCAAAAATTTGAACCTCATTAAACAACAATTAAACGATGCTGAAGTATTGATGATTCCGACGTCCAGTGAATCCAAACGTGGCATCGAAAAAATCCATGCGATATTTGAGGAGGACTTACATGAATAAAGTAATCATCATGACCGATTCAACCTGTGACCTAACCAAATCATTGATTGAATCTCGTAACATCCATGTGGTGCCTTTGTACGTCAATTTTGGGGACTTAAGTTACCGTGATGGCGTCGATTTAACCACAGAAGAATTATATGCAAAAGTGGATGAACTCGGCTTTTTACCAAAATCAGCTGCGGTATCACCTGGTGATTTTGTCAATCAATTCACGCCATTCATCGAACAAGGCTATGACATTGTATGCATCACCATTGGATCTAAACTATCTGGGACCTATCAAAGTGCATTACTCGCCAAGGATATGGTCGATGAATCACGTATTCACATCGTTGATTCTAATAATTTATCCTCAGGTGTAGGTTTAATCGTTTTGAAAGCCTGTGACCTCAGAGACCAGGGGTTAGATGCGAAAACCATCAAACAACAACTCGATGAAATTACCCCTCGTGTCAGAAGTCAATTTGCCATACAAACGATGGACTACTTGTATAAAGGTGGTCGATGCAGTGCACTTTCTGCCTTCTTAGGTGGTGTATTAGCGATTAAACCCATCATACAAGTCAACGATGGTAAACTCGATGTCTATAAAAAAGCCATTGGTAAAATGACCCGTGCCCTAGATTATATGCTTGAAGATTATCAAAACCTATTGGATAAAATTGACCCAGAATATGTGATGATTACCCATTCATTGGCTGACAAATCAGCAACTTACATGAAAGATAAAGTCGCTGAAATCGGGATGCCTAAAAACCTATTGGAAACCTTTGCAGGTTGTGTGATTTCAACCCATTGTGGTAAAGGCACGATTGGCATCTTATATATCCTAAAACCATAGTCATTATATTTACAAGATTTATCATTTGTGTTACAATAAAACAAACGCAGAATGGGAAGAGTAAGCGAACCCCACTTTATAGAGACAGATTGGTTGGTGAAAAATCTGAGGTGAATTGCTGAAGGTAGCCCTGGAGTTGATTGAGTGAACGCAGAGTAACTCAATTCGGATGACCCCGTTATCGGTAATGAAGTGCTATTCAATCTCAGTTGAATAGAATTAAGGTGGTACCACGATCAATCGTCCTTAAGAATGCAAATTCTTAGGGACTTTTCTTTTTAGGAGATGATATATTGGACCGTATTGTTACGAAACGCTTGGTACTAAGACCACTTAAACCAAGCGATGCAAAAGCAATGTATGATTACGCAAAAACCGATGAAGTGGGGCCACAAGCCGGATGGACACCGCATAAAAGCGTAGAAGAATCTACCCATATTTTGAATTATATGATTAAAACCAATGAAGTATGGGGCATTACACTGCGTGAGGATGACACCTTAATCGGTACGATTGGCTTGCACAAAGATGAAGATGAGAAACCGACATTTCGCAGTTTAGGCTATGTCTTACATCCGAAGTTTCATGGCCAAGGGTTGATGACAGAAGCGGCGAAAGCGCTCATCGTCTACGCATTCGAACAAACCGACACGTTGGTGATTGGCTGTGGTCATTTTACAGACAATCTAGCCAGCAAACGCGTCATTGAAAAGTGTGGTTTCATCTATCAAAAAGATATTGAAAAAGATTTTAATTTATTCGGCTTCAAGGTTAAAAAAACTTGTGCTGAATACGCATTAACCATAGATATGTATAAGGAGAATCGAATATTATGGCAACAACATTAGACACCAAATATAATCACAAAGCCGTTGAGGCTGGGCTGTATGAGTACTGGCTAGAAAAGGGCTATTTTAAGGCCGATGGGTCCAAACAATTACCATTTTGCATTGTGATTCCACCACCGAATGTCACAGGTAAATTACACCTTGGGCATGCTTGGGACGGGACGTTACAAGACATCATCATCCGTCGCAAACGTATGCAAGGCTACGATGCCTTATTTTTACCAGGCATGGATCACGCTGGGATCGCAACCCAAGCGAAAGTCGATGAACGTTTGAAGAAAATGGGCATTTCACGATATGACATCGGTAGAGAAAAATTCTTAGAACAAGCGTGGGCTTGGAAAGATGAATATGCCGGTCATATCAAACGCCAATGGGGTGTTTTAGGGCTATCCTTGGATTATTCTAGAGAACGTTTTACCTTGGATGAAAAGTTATCCGCTGCGGTACAGGAAGTATTCATTCAACTTTACAATAAAGGTTTGATATATCGTGGTAACCGTATCATCAACTGGGACGTTGAAGCCAAAACAGCATTATCGAACATTGAAGTTGAATTCATTGAAACCAAGAGTAAACTCTTTTATTTCCGTTACCCATTGACCGATGGTTCTGGCCATATGGTGATCGCAACCACTCGTCCTGAGACGATGTTTGCTGACCAAGCGTTGATGGTTCACCCAAGCGATCTACGTTATCAATCCTTTATTGGTAAAAAAGTATATATCCCGAATACAGAAGTTGAAATCCCAATCATTTCCGACGATTACGTCGATATGACCTTTGGTACAGGGGTCGTTAAAGTCACCCCTGCCCATGACCCAAACGACTTTGAAGTCGGTAAGCGTCATAGCCTAGCGATGCCATTATGTATGACTGAAGATGGTCATATGAATGCCATGGCTTTCAAATACAACGGCTTAGAACGTTTTGAATGCCGTAAACAGTTGGTTGAAGATTTAAAAGCAGCCAACCTTGTTGAAAAAATTGAGGAATATATCAATAATGTCGGACACTCCGAACGTACTGGGGTCGTCGTTGAACCTAGATTATCCTTACAATGGTTCGTTAAAATGAGACCGCTTGTCGACCAAGCGATAGCAAAGAGTGACACTGAATTTGTCCCGAAGCGTTTTGAAAAAGTCTACTTGAATTGGCTTGAAAACATCGAAGACTGGTGTATCTCTAGACAACTCTGGTGGGGACACCGTATCCCAGTTTGGTATAAAGGCGATGAAGTCGTCGTTTCGATTGAAAAACCAGGCGAAGGGTATACCCAAGACGAAGACGTCTTAGATACGTGGTTTAGCAGTGCATTGTGGCCATTTTCAACCTTGGGTTGGCCAGAACAAACAGAAGATTTGAAGAAATATTACCCAACCAGTGTATTGGTTACTGGGTATGACATCATATTTTTCTGGGTTGCCCGCATGATTTTCCAAGGGGTTGAGTTTACAGGTCAATCCCCATTCAAACAAGTATTGATGCATGGTTTAGTCAGAGACGAACACGGCCGTAAGATGTCGAAATCTTTAGGCAATGGTGTCGACCCGATGGATGTGTCTGATGCGTATGGCACAGACGCGATGCGTTATTTCCTATCAACCAATGCAGCACCAGGACAAGACTTACGTTATGAAACTGAAAAAGTAGCATCTTCATGGAATTTCATCAATAAATTATGGAATATCGTTCGATTCATCGATATGAACATCGATGATAAACAAGATGATTTCAACGAAGCTACGTTATCAATTTACGATCAATGGATTTTAACCCGTCTCAATGAAGTCATTTTAGATGTCGATCAAAACTATGAAAAGTATGAATTTGGTGAAGTTTCTAGAACACTTTATAACTTCATATGGGATGAATTCGCAAGCTGGTATGTTGAGATTGCGAAAGTGACCTTAAAAGATGACCGTAAAGAAAATACCCAAAAGGTTTTACTCTATGTCATCAAACAAATATTGAAGCTATTACACCCATTCATGCCATTCGTGACAGAACGTTTATATCAAAACCTCACAGGTGAAGATTCCATCATGATTTCAGCTTGGCCAGAAGTGCGTAGTTATGGCTTTGAATCGACATTAAAATCGGTCAATGTCCTATTTGAAATGGTTACGAAAGTGAGACAACTCAGACAAGAGATGAACATCACCCCATCCAAACCACTCACCATTGAAATCGTCTCTAACTTAACCTTCTTAAAGGCAGAAAAAGACATGTTTGCCTATTTCTTAAGAAGCAATGAATTGCTGGTATCCACCAAAGAAACACTGACTTCTGAGACCATTTTATTGGCAGGATCGGGTTATGAACTCTATGTCTTAAAGAGCGACATCATCAGTGAATCTGAAGAAAAAGCGAAACTCGAAAAAGAATTGGCCAACATTTCAAAAGAACTAGAACGTGTTAAAAATATGCTTTCAAATCCAAACTTCCTCGAACGGGCAAAACCTGAAAAAGTCGCAGAAGAAAAAGCAAAAATGAATAACTATCAAGCGCAATACGACGCATTGATCAAGAAACTTTGATAACATGTTCAATACATTCATAGAAGCAGTAGCTTGGATTGAACACCAAGTCAAATTTAAACCCAAAACCGATTTGGACCGCATGCGTGCAGCAGCGAAAGCATTGGGTAACCCTCAAGATGCCTATAAAATCATTCATGTGGGTGGTACCAATGGTAAGGGGTCGGTGGCGAGTTATTTATCGACTATTTTAAACAAACACATGAAAGTGGGCACCTACACGTCCCCTTATATCCTCAAATTCAATGAACGTATCAAAGTGGATTTAGACATGATTCCAGATGATGTATTGCTTGGATACATCAATCAAATCCACGATTTCAATGAGTCATTTAAAATAAGTTATGGCGAAACATTGTCGTTCTTTGAACTCGTGACATTGATTGCTTTCATCTATTTTAAAGACCAAAAAGTTGATTTGGTCGTACTAGAAGTGGGGTTGGGTGGTCTGTTAGACGCCACCAACATCGTTACACCGATAGCAAGCGTCATTACGAATATCGGATTTGATCATATGCAACAATTGGGCAATACCCTTGAATCAATCGCTTATAATAAATTAGGCATTGTCAAACCGGGCATCCCACTATTCACGTCGGTAGATGAAGCGTTAATACCTCAGTTTGAACACAGTTGTTTGGAAAAAGGTTCAAAACTTTATCATATCCATGACGTTATGATTCAAATTGAATCGAATGAACCCCTTCAATTCATGTACGAATACCACCACTATGAAACCGGCTTACAAGGCCTTTATCAAGCCAAAAACGCAGCTTTATCCATCGCTGTTGTGAACTATTTATTCCCTAAAATACCCATCCGTTCCATCAAAGATGGTATTCGTGAAACCAAATGGCCTGGTCGCTTTGAAGTGATCCAAAGACACCCGCTGGTGATTCTCGATGGGGCACACAACCGTCATGGCGTTGACGCTTTGGTCAGAAGCATCCAAACCATGTATCCACAAGCCACCATCCACAGTTTGTTTTGTGCCATGGCTGATAAAGAAACGGGACTGATGTTGGAGATGATTTCAACCATTTCATCCTCTGTCACCATCACCCATTTTGATTATAAACGCGTTGCTGAGTTGGCGGTTTTATTGGAACAAACCCCGCACCACACCAAACAAGCGATTGAAGACCCAATCAAAGCCGTTGAAATTTTGTTAGATAAGGCAAGCAAAGATGACATTATTTTGATTACAGGATCACTATATTTTGTTTCATACATTAGACCTTACTTGATTGAAAGACTAACCTCACCAAATGCGTGAGGTTTTCTTTTTAATGAAGTGGATTTTGTATATATTGGATGAGGTGATTGAGATGTTATTCATCAAAGAAATGATGACTGAAGATAAACCCAGAGAACGCTTGGTTCAACATGGGGTTGAATCGTTGTCAAACTATGAATTATTAGCGATTTTGTTACAAACGGGTACGAAAACCCAATCGGTCATCGATTTATCTAAACAAGTATTACACCGATTTGATCAATTGAAAGACATTGAAAGCATGAGCTATCCTGAGTGGATTCAAATCCCTGGCATCGGGATGGCAAAAGCTTGTACCGTCATGGCCGCGATAGAACTCACAAAACGCGTCATTCAAAATCAAGAAGTTAAAGTGAAACAAATCGTGTTAGCAACCGATATCTACCATCATTTAAAAAACACATTAAGTCACTTAGAACAAGAACATTTTTACACCATTTATTTAGACATGAAAAATCAAATTTTAGCCACCAAACGACTTTACATCGGCACCCTCAATCAGTCGAATATTCACCCAAGAGAAGTATTCAAACACGCAGTCAAATTGTCTGCGGCCTCTGTCATATTTGTGCATAACCACCCCAGTGGTGATTCAACCCCTTCTTTAGCGGATTACCGCGCCACAGAACAACTCGAACAATCGGCCAAAATCATGGGTGTCTCTGTGATTGATCACATTGTGATGGGGAAGAAAGAATGTTATTCCATCAAAGAAAATCGTAAATATCATTTTGAGTAGTTTTGTTATATAATAGATTCAAGGATGTGAGTTTATGGCAAAAGACAAAGAACCACTACAAATTGAACACAAGAGTGAACCGAAAGCACCGAAACAAAAAGCAAGCACAAGCACGAAGTTTTGGATAGCAATCGCGTTTGGTGTAATGATTTTATTCTTACTAATCTTAGTATCATCGATCATCGATATCGGTGAAAGATTGGCCAAAATCCATGAGTTTGTCGCTTATGGTTTTTATGGTGTATCTTTCCTACTCACCTACATTCTCATCATCAACCCTGTGCGCATCATCTTGGTTTCTCCAGCATTTTCCATTGAAACCGTGATGGACGATAAACCAACCCATAGACGTTATCAAACCTACAAACGTGTTTCTAAAAATTTGATGGAACGCGATGAGATTTCACAAACCGAAAAAGAAAAATTAACCGAGGCATTGAATGATCCTGAAGCTTTACAAAAAGCCTTGAATGAAATCTACAACTCCACCATGAAAAAGAAGATGAATCAAGTCATCATGAGACACGCCAAAACGGTCTTAATCTCAACCGCCATCTCTCAAAATGGTCGATTGGATTTATTCACGGTTGTGGTTGTCAATATCCGCATGATCAAAGAGCTCGTTCAAATGTGTGGGTTTAGGCCAAGTTATAAAAACCTCGCCAAACTAACCATCAATGTCTTTACCACAGCACTGATAGCTGAAGGGTTAGAGAACATCAACTTAAACGATATATTACCAACCTCAACGGCCAATATGTTGGGTGAAATCCCGCTCATTAAGCCAGTCATGAGTTCGGTTGCACAAGGCATCACCAATGGTTTATTAACAATTCGAATTGGCGTAGTAACGCGCAAATATCTATTTGCTGACAGTAAAGAATTGAGCAAGAAAGCCATTCAAAAAGGCGCGTTCATGGAATCCTTAAAGATGATTCCAATCGTCGTCAAAGATTCCATCATTCATTTCCCACAAAAGTTCTTCGATATGTTTAAACGCAATAAAGACGAAGAATCTGCAGAATTTTAAAAAAGAATGAGGGTTACGATTGACATTAGTTTATAACTAAGGTAAAATAGTAGCGTTGCAAAGAATACCACATAGAACAGGTCATAAATATGGATATATCCATTACCTTAGATAGTGAGTCTTCAAAACATAATAAGGAGGTGTATTTGTAATGTACGCAATGATTAAAACTGGTGGTAAACAAATCAAAGTTGAAGTTGGTCAAGAAATCTACGTTGAAAAGCTAGATGTCCAAGCAGACGAAGTGGTTACCTTTAATGAAGTTTTACTCATCGGTGGTGAATCTACAATCGTAGGGAACCCATTGGTAAATGGCGCATCTGTTACAGCGAAAGTCGTTAAACAAGGTAGAGGAAAGAAGATTATTGTCTTCAAGTATAGACCTAAAAAAGACTACAGACGCAAACAAGGTCACAGACAAAGCTATACAAAACTAGTCGTTGAATCCATCAACGCTTAATAACAACATATGATTAAATATCATGTGTGTAAGGACCAAACGATCACAGCCATTCGTGTGAGTGGACACGCCAATTATAAAAAACATGGCGAAGACATCGTTTGTGCTGCAGTATCCACAGCGACCATCCTTTCAGCAAACTTATTAGAAAGAATGGGCTTTAAAGGGGATTACACCGTATCGGTTGAAGAAGGTTTCTTCGATTTGAAGGTGTTACAATCCAACCCCAATCTTGAGCATGTCTTAAACAATTTAGAGGAGACGCTCAAAGAACTAGAACTACAATACCCTAAATATATAAAACACCAAAAGGAGGGATAACATGTTACAATTAAACATTCAGTTATTCGCATCGAAAAAAGGTACGGGTTCATCTCGTAACGGACGCGATTCAGCAGCTCAACGTCTAGGCGCAAAATTATCAGATGGTCAATTCTGCACTGCTGGTTCTATTATCTACCGTCAACGCGGAACAAAAGTACATCCTGGTAACAACGTTGGTCGTGGTGGTGACGATACTTTATTCGCTAAAGTAACCGGCATCGTCAAGTACGAACGTCTTGGCAGAGATAAAAAACAAGTTTCAGTCTACGAAGGATAAGCCCAACTTATCCTTTTTTTTCAATTTAGGAGGTTCACCATGTTTAAAGATGAAACATTTATAAAAGTTAAGGGCGGCAAAGGCGGCGACGGGATCGTTGCTTTTAGACGTGAAAAATATGTTGAGTACGGCGGTCCTGCCGGCGGTTCGGGTGGGGCTGGTGGTAACATTTATTTTGTTGCTGAAGAAGGCTTATCGACACTTTTAGACCTCACATTCAATAAACACATTACAGCGAAAGACGGTACCAATGGACTGAATAAGTCTCAAAATGGTCGTAACGCTGAACATACGTATATCAAAGTACCGATTGGTACAATTGTCTATGACCAAGATACCAACCAGATGATAGGTGACTTGACGATACACGGACAAACCTTGTTGATTGCCAAAGGTGGTCGTGGTGGTCGTGGGAACGAAGCGTTCGCTACCCATAGAAACCCTGCCCCTGAAATTTGTGAAAAAGGCGATTTGGGTGAACAAAAGAACTTACGTGTAGAACTCAAGGTGTTGGCAGACGTCGGTTTGGTCGGGTACCCATCGGTGGGTAAATCCACTTTAATTTCCGCGGTATCGCGTGCAAAACCAAAAATCGCAGAATACCACTTCACCACATTAGAACCGCATTTAGGGCTGGTTTATGTGGGTGAAAACAAGAGCTTTGTCATGGCCGATTTGCCAGGACTCATCGAAGGGGCATCCCTAGGTGCAGGTTTGGGCATTCAATTCTTAAAACACATTGAACGTTGCCGTGTCATCATCCACGTGGTTGAAATGGATTCATTG